>NZ_JAPEMC010000001.1:4587500-4887500 GCF_026343115.1 Streptomyces sp. NBC_00102 | reverse complement strand
CCGAGCGGGTGGGCATGGCCATGGGTGAGGTACTGCCCGAGGAGATGCAGGCGATGGCCGGCCCGCTGATCGGCATGATGCGGTCGATGGGCGGCGCCATGTTCGGCCAGCAGATCGGGCAGGCGGTGGGCGTCCTCGCGGGCGAGGTCGTCGGTTCCACCGACATCGGTCTCCCCCTCGGCCCGGCGGGCAAGGCGGCGCTGCTCCCGCTGAACGTCGAGCGCCTCGGCAAGGACCTGAGCGTCCCGCTGGAGGAGGTGCGGCTCTACCTCGCCCTGCGCGAGGCCGCCCACCAGCGTCTCTTCGCGCACGTCCCGTGGCTGCGCTCGCACCTGTACGGCGCGGTCGAGTCGTACGCGCGCGGCATCAAGGTCGACACCTCCAAGCTGGAGGACGTCGTCGGCCAGTTCGACCCCTCTGAGCCCCAGCAGATCCAGGACGCCCTTCAGCAGGGCATGTTCCAGCCGGAGGACACCCCGGAGCAGAAGGCCTCGCTGGCCCGTCTGGAGACGGCGCTCGCGCTGGTCGAGGGCTGGGTCGACGCGGTGGTCCACGAGGCCGCGAAGCCCCGTCTGGGTTCCGCGGACGCGCTGCGCGAGACGATGCGCCGGCGCCGCGCCTCCGGTGGTCCCGCGGAGCAGACCTTCGCCACGCTGATCGGGCTGAAGCTGCGCCCGCGCCGGCTGCGGGACGCCTCGCGCCTGTGGGCCTCGCTCACCGACGCCCGGGGCCTGGAGGGCCGTGACGCTCTCTGGGAGCACCCGGACATGCTGCCGACCGCCCAGGACCTGGACGACCCGGACGGCTTCGTCCACCACGAGCAGCTGGACTTCTCCGAGCTCGACAGGATGCTCGGCGAGGCCGCGAGCGGCAGTGCGTCCCAGGCCCCGCGGTCGAAGGACCCGCTGTCCAAGGACTCCGCCCCCGAGGACACGCCGGCGGAGAACCCGACGTCCGAGGACACCCCCGGGACCGAGGACGACGGCCGGGACGGCTCCGGCCCGAAGGGCGACACGGACCGGTGAGCCTGCACGACGACGCCGCCCTCGTGCTCGAGGCGTACGCGGGCGGCGGTGACGCCGCTCAGGCGGAGCTCCGCCGGACGTACCTCGGCCATCTGGACGCCCATCCGGACGGAATGTGGAAGGCGTGCGGGGCGGGGCATCTGACCGCCAGCGCGCTGGTGCTGGACCCGTCGGCGGGCAGGGTGCTGCTGACCCTGCACAAGAAGCTCGGCATGTGGCTCCAGATGGGCGGTCACTGCGAGCCGGAGGACGCCACGCTCGCGGACGCCGCGCTGCGGGAGGCCACCGAGGAGTCCGGCATGGACGGCCTGGTCCTGCTGGCCGGCGGCCCGGTGCGCCTGGACCGGCACCCGATCCCGGCTCCCTGCCACTGGCACCTCGACGTGCAGTACGCCGCGCTGGCTCCGGCCGGTGCCACCCAGCGGATCAGCGAGGAATCGCTGGACCTGCGCTGGTTCGCGTACGACGAGGTGGCCCGGGTCGCCGACACCTCGGTGGTCCGGCTGCTGGAGTCCGCCCGCGCGGCACTCTGACCGGGCCGTACGCCACAGGGGCGGCCCCTTCCGTCGTGGAGGGGCCGCCCCTGTGGCGTGTGCGGGAGGCGTGCTCGGGCGGGGGTCAGTTCCAGGCGTTGTTCTGGTTCTGGTTCTGCGAGCCGACGCCGTACTGGCCGCGGATGCCCTGGCCGATCTGGGCGCTCTGCGGGGGCAGCACCTCGCTGGGCTGGACCAGCGCGAAGCCCTCGCCGAGGAAGCTCAGCTCCCAGCCCTCGCCGGTGTTGCCCCGCCTGCGCATGACACCCGAGGAGTGCGTCTGCGCCTGCATCTGGACCCGGAGCGAACTGGACCAGGCGACGATGGCGTCGGCATCGGCGTTGACGTACTTGTCCGGCGTGACCTGGAGCATCAGCGGCTGCCCGGAGGTCATCAGCGCGACCTTGCCGGTGCCGGTGATGTTGAGCTGGTACTTGCCGGTGCCGGAGATGCCGTACTGACTGTCCACCGCGATGACCTCGGTGTGCAGCGAGGAGTCGAGCGCCAGGACGTAGGCGCTGTCGACCGTCATCCCCGCGTGGTCGACGTCGACGATGTGGATGTACTGCGCGAGGTTGGCGAAGTACACGGTGCCCTGGCCGGTGCAGCGCATCAGGTCGAGGCCCTCGCCCGTGCGGGCGCGGGCGTTGCGCTGGGAGTTCGACTGGTACTCGCCGTCGAACTCCATCAGCCCCTGGTAGGCGACCATGGCGCCCTTGCGGGCGAGCACGGCGTCGGATCCCGTCAGGGAGACCCGCAGCAGCTGCGGGTTCTGGACGGTGTACCGCTCCGAGGACTGCTGCTCGGTGTGGGCGAAAAGCGGACTCTGCATGGTGTCTCTCCCTCCCTTCAGGACCGGACGCGGAGGCGGTCGGTGCTGTCCTCGCTCGGCTGGACGACGACGATGCCCTGGCCCGAGAAGGCCATCTGGTACGCCTCGCCGCTGCCGCGCCCGATGAGCGAGCTCGCCTTGAAGCTCCGCTTGCCCTTGATCTTGAGGTTCGGCGACCAGGCGACGAGCGCGTCCGGGTCGACGTACGTCTCGTCCTCGCCGCGGCCGCAGTCGACCACGATCGGGGTGCCCCGGGAGGTGATGGCCACCCATCCGGTGCCTTCCACGACCACGTTCCACAGGCCCTGGCCGGCGAACTTCGCCATCCCCTTGACCCGCTCGACGCCCCAGCCCAGGTGGGCGTCGAAGGCGAGGAGGTTGGTGCCGTTGACCGAGATCGACTCGTTGTTGAGGTTGATGACGACGACGTCGGCGCCGTAGTCGGCGAGGTAGAGCAGCCCGTCGCCGGAGCACTTCATGACGGGGGTGCCCTCGCCGGTGACCCACTGGGAGGCGATCTGCCGGACGGCGGGCGGGTTGGGTTCGTACTGGATGAAGCCTTCGTAGGCCACCATCGAACCCGTGCGGGCGTAGAGGTCCTGGCCGGTGGCCATGGCCACCTTGAGCATCGAGTGGCCGTGGTTCTCCATCCGCGCGGTGACGGGGGTCGGGGCGTAGCCCGCGAGTTGCTGGTTCATGGCAGGCTCCCTCAGACCTCGTAGGGCTGGACGACGATGAAGTTGCCGGGGGCTCCCCGGAACTGGAGGTTCACGGTCTCCCCGCTGTGGCCGGGGTACGCGTTGCGGCGCAGCCGGACCTGGCTGGAGATGATGACCTGGGCGGCCGAGGACCAGGCGACGACGGCGTTGCAGTCGGCGAAGGTGGTCGGCGTGACCGGCAGGACGACCGGGACGCCGTGGGTCTTGACGACCACGGTGCCGGTGCCCTGGAACTGCATGGTGAACAGGGCTCCGCCGGGGATGCCGTGGCCCTCCACCCTGCGGACCTCGTAACTGAGCGACTCGTCGAAGGCGAGGACGTTCTCCGCGGAGACGCAGATGCCGTCGCCCTGGAGTTCGATGGGGTGCAGGTGGGCGCCCTCCTCGGCGAGGAAGACCTGCCCGCGGCCCGTACAGCGCATGAGCTGCATCTCCTGGCCGGTGGCGTTGCCGACGACCCGGCCGGTGAAGCCCGCGCCCTTGTAGCCGAAGTCGACCTTGCCCTGGTACATCACCATGCTGCCCTGACGGGCCAGCACGGGGTTGCCGCCGAGGGTGAGATCGACCCGCATGAGCTGCTGGTTCTGCGGGGTCCAGCGCTGGCCGGTCGGCTTCTCCTTGTAGGGCTGGAGCGCCACCGCGAGTCCGGCTCCGGTCGTCGGCGCACCCTGCGGAACACCACCGGGCTGCTGGCCGAAAGGCACCTGCGGCTGGCCGAACGCCTGCGGGGGCTGCTGGCCGAACTGCGGCTGTCCGTACGCCTGCGGAGGCTGCTGGCCGTACGGCTGGGCCGGGGGCTGCTGGCCGTACGGGGGCGCGGCCTGCCCGGGCACCTGGCCGAACTGGGGCGGCTGCGGGGGCTGGCCGTACGGGGCGGGGGCCTGCGGCGCGAGGGGGGCGGCGATCGTGGGCGCCGCGTGCAGCGGCTGCGCGGGAGCGGGTGCCGGTGCGCCGAACGACGGTGCGGGCTGCGGCGCCTGGGGGGCGACGGGCGCACCGAAGGCCGGCGGCGCGGACGCCTGGGCCGGCGGGGCGAAGGAGGGCGCACCCTGCTGCGGGGCGGCCGGCGCCTGCTCCTCGGCGACCTCGCCGCCGAAGTTGCGCAGGAGGGCGTCGAGTCCGCCGTCGAACCCCTGGCCGACCGCGGCGAACCGCCATACGTCCTTCAGATAGAAGTCCCCGAGCATCACCGCGCGTTCGGTGGTGAATTCGGAGCCGGTGAAGGCGTATCTCACCACTTCCTCGCCGCCCGCGACGATCCGGATGTATCCGGGGCCGACCTGGGACATCTGGCCGGCGCCGTCGACGGTCGCGGTGAAGGACAGCTTGTGGATGGCGGCCGGAATGCGATCCAACGTCACCCGGAACGACTCGGTGTCACCGGACTGCGCGCCGAGCAGCTGAATGGACTCCTCGGGCGATTTCGGCTGATTGAAGAAGATGAAATACCGGTCGTCCGACAGCTGTTCATCGGCGTCGAGACCGAAGCAGCTGATGTCGAAGGTCAGTCCCGGGCCCGCGATCTGCACACCTACGTACAGATCCGTCCCTGACGTGAGATCGCTGATCTTGGCCTTGTGGCCGCGTTGGAATTCCCTGGCCATGCGTAACGACCGTCCCCCATCCCGAATGTGAATGCGTCGCGTCAGGCTATCCGCAAACTACGACATCGAGCCAAGTCGGTACACAGTCGGTACAGAGTGACCGCTCGTCACTCCTCCCGGGCGGCCGGCAGGTGCGGCAACCGGTCGGCCGCCACCACGCCTTCGAGGTACCCCCGGGCCCGCTCGGTACGCGGGTACGCCTCCAGCAGGTGCCAGAAGTCGGGCCCGTGACCGGGTACCAGCAGGTGGGCGAGTTCGTGGACGAGCACGTAGTCGACCACGTACTCCGGCATCCCCTGCAGCCGGTGCGAGAGGCGGATGCTGCCCTCGGCCGGCGTGCAGGAGCCCCAGCGGGTGTTCTGGTTGGTGACCCAGCGCACCGAAGCGGGCCGGGCCCGGCCGCCGAGGTACTGGGCGGACAGGCTCGCGGCGCGCTCGACGAGCGCACCGTCACCGAGCACCCGGCGGCTCTCCTGGGCGGCCAGCTTGTCGAGCATCACGCCGACCCAGCGGCTCTCCTCGGCCTCGGACATCCGGGCCGGGATCAGCACGATCGTGCGGTCGCCCTCGCGGTAGGCGGAGACGGTCCTGCGGCGCCGGTCGCTCCTGCGCACCTCCACCGCGCTCGTCACGGTCGGGCGGACAGGGCGGGCGGCACCGCGCTGCAGAGCAGCGGCGGAGCGCGCGGGGGTCTCCCCGGCGAGGCCGGGTGACGGATCGGCGGGCACGCTCCGACGTTACCCGCTGTTCCTTGCGGAAGTCCCGCCTCCCTTGCGGTTCCTCTCCGATCCTCGCAGGAAGCACACCATTTGAACGACTAATTCCCGCCCCTGTGGATAACTTTCGGCGGGTTTCGTGCTCCGTCGGCATTCTGTGAGCGGAGAGGCCGGAGAAGTCCGGTCAGGAAGAGCGGCCCCGACCGTAAGCGGCCCGACCGTAAAGGGAGAAAGAGATGCATCCGATGCTGAAGCCCGCGCTGCGCCGCGCATGGCGTGGACGGAGCACCGTGCAATTCGGGGTCACTCCCGCGCACGCGGTCACCTTCGGCCCTCTGGACATCGCCACGGGGAGTTTCCTGGAGCTGCTCGACGGCACCCGGGGGCTGCCCCTGCTGAAGGAGGAGGCCCGCTCGCTGGACCTGGCGGAGCGCCATGTGGACGTGCTCGTGGAGCGGCTGGCGGGGGCGGGTCTCCTGGACGATCCGCACGCGGGTGGCGTGGAGGCCGCGGCCTTGCGCCGCCGGGCCGATGTACTGGACCGGCAGCGTCCGGACGCCGCCTCGCTCTCCGTGGTGCACCCCGAACCGGGGAGCGCGGTCCGCCGGCTCGCCGCGCGGCGGGCGATGCGGGTGCAGGTCCGGGGCGCCGGCCGGGTCGGTGCCGCGATCGCGGCGCTGCTCTCGGGGTCCGGGGTGGGCCGGGTGGACGTGCTGGACGGCGGTCTGACGGAACCCTGGGACGTGGCGCCCGGCGGCCTGCCTTCCTCGGCGGTCGGCGAACGCCGCGACGCCTCGGCCCGTCGGCTCGTGCGCCGGTCGGCCGCGGGAGCTCCGCCGCGCGAGGCGGAGACGGGCGGCGGACCGGAGGCCGGTGGTCCCGGCCTGTCCCTGGTCGTGGTCGCCCCGCGCGACGGTCTCGCGGTGTACGCCCCCGACCCGGGGACCGCCGAGCCCTGGATCTCCTCGGGCACCCCCCATCTGTACGCGGGAGTGATCGAGGCCACCGGGGTGGTGGGCCCGCTGGTGCTGCCGGGAGGCACGGGATGCGCGGGCTGTCTGGGCCTGCACAGGGCGGACCAGGACGCGCAGTGGCCGCGCATGGTGGCGCAGTGGCGGACCGGGCGGCGGGGCGCGGTGCCCGCCTGCGACCTCGCCCTGTCGGCAGCGGTGGCCGGGTTCGCCGCTTCGCACGCCCTGTCCTTCCTGGACGGCGAACTGCCGGCGGCCACGGGCGCCCGCTGGGAAGCGGCGCTGCCCCTCATGGAATGGCGCGGCGAACGGATCGCGCCGCACCAGGCGTGTGTGTGCGGCGCCGCTCGCACCGCCGGGGCGCTTTCCCCCGCCTCGGGCCCCGCTCACGACACAATGGCCGGGTGACCGCCGTCGCCGGATCGACGCGATGGGCGCACCGGCACCGCAGTTCACGAACTGGAGGAGCACATGTCCGATCTTCCCCGCAAGGCGGTCACCCGCACCGCGAAACTGGCCGCGCTGCCGCTCGGCTTCGCCGGCCGCGCCACGTGGGGCCTGGGCAAGCGGATCGGCGGCAGACCGGCCGAGCTGGTGGCCCGCGAGGTGCAGCAGCGGACGGCGGACCAGCTCTTCAAGACCCTGGGTGAGCTGAAGGGTGGTGCCATGAAGCTCGGTCAGGCGCTCTCCGTGTTCGAGTCCGCGCTGCCCGAGGAGGTGGCCGGTCCGTACCGGGCGGCGCTGACGAAGCTCCAGGAGGCCGCTCCCCCGATGCCGGTGCGCACGGTCCACCAGGTGCTCGCGGAGCGGCTCGGCGAGAGCTGGCGCGAGCTCTTCCTCTCGTTCGACGACCAGCCGGCCGCCGCGGCGTCCATCGGCCAGGTGCACCGGGCGGTCTGGCGCGATGGGCGCGAGGTTGCGGTGAAGGTGCAGTATCCGGGCGCCGGGGAAGCGCTGCTGTCGGACCTCACTCAGCTCAGCAGGTTCGCGCGGCTCCTCGGGCCGTTGATCCCCGGCATGGACATCAAGCCGCTGATCAAGGAGATGCGCGACCGGGTGTCCGAGGAACTGGACTACGCGCTGGAGGCGCGGGCGCAGGAGGCGCACGCGGCCGAGTTCGCGGACGACCCCGACGTGGTCGTGCCGGGTGTGGTGCTCCAGTCGGACCAAGTGCTCGTGACGGAGTGGATGGACGGGCTCCCGCTGTCCGAGGTGATCGAGCGGGGAACGCCGGAGCAGCGGAACCGGGCGGGCCAGTTGCTGTCGCGCTTCCTCTTCTCCGGACCTGCCCGGACGGGTCTGCTCCACGCGGACCCGCACCCGGGCAACTTCCGCCTGCTGCCTCCCGCCGACGAGGAGCCGCCGCTCGTCCCCGCCCAGGAGGAGTCCCCCGAGCACGGCGGGGCGCGGGAGTGGCGTCTCGGGGTACTCGACTTCGGCACGGTCGACCGATTGCCGGGAGGGCTGCCCGAGATCGTCGGCGAGGCCTTGCGGATGACCCTGCTCGGGGAGGCGGAAGAGGTGTACGCACTGCTCCGGCGGGCGGGTTTTGTACCGGAATCGGTCGATCTGGACCCCGATGCCGTCCTGGACTACCTGATCCCGGTCATCGAACCGGCCCAGGTGGAGGCGTTCACCTTCAGCCGGGGGTGGCTGCGCACCCAAGCGGCCCGGATCGCCGATCCCCGCTCCCCCGCACACCGGCTCGGACGGCAGTTGAACCTCCCGCCCTCCTATCTCCTCATACACCGGGTGACGCTGAGCACGATCGGGGTGCTCTGCCAGCTGGGCGCGACCGTGCGTCTGCGGGACGAGCTCGAAGCATGGCTGCCCGGCTTCCCGGAGCCGGACGGCGAGGCCGGGGCCGGCGGCGAGGACGATGCGGGCAGCGAGGGCTGTGCGGGCAGCGACGAGGGCATGGAGAGGGCTGAGGGCGCGGAGGGCGTGATCGGCAGGGAGGGTGCGGAGGGTGCGGACGGCCTCGGGGTTTTGGTCGGCTCGGAAGGCCCGAGCGCGCTGGCGGGCCGCGACGGGCAAAGGACCTCCGACGGACGGGCCGAGCGGGATGCCGAGGAGGTGTAGGGCAGCACTTCCGGACGCCCGGCCGCTCGGCACCCGCGCCGGACGAGCCGGGACGCCTGGCCTGGCCTGGCCGCCAAGTCTCGGCCCTGTGAGCCGAGGCCCGGCGCCGTGTCGGTCCTACTCGGTATCGATGTTGAAGCTGGAGACGCTGCCGTCCGCCGCTGTCAGGGTGACCGGACCGAACGTGACGATCAGGGAGTTGTTTCCCTGGCTCCGGTAATAGCCGGTCGCCCTCGTGACCCGGACGGCCAGGGCCACGAGGGTGGCTGCGGCCTTCGCGTCGGCCTCGATCTTCGGCCGGGCGAGCGCGGGATGCCCGTTCGCCTCCGCCCAGTCCCGGAAGTCGCGCGCGTCGCTGCTCAGGCCGGGAAGGACGCTCGGATTCACCCAGGCCCACATCCAGGAGCCCGAGGTGGAGTTGAAGCTGCCCAGAATCTGCGCCGGTGCCGTCGCCGTCTTGTCGGGGAAGGTCCATGTGATCGTGCCGGTCGTCTGGTCGAGATCCCAGCGGTCGGCCGATCCCAGCCCCCAGGACATATGTGCGCGACCGAAGGGCTGTCCCGTAATCCGTGGTGGATCAGTGCGCGGCGTCAGATGCGGTGCATCGCAAGGCGGAGGAGCGTCCGCATACTGGATGTATGTGGACGTTCCGACAACGCGGCGAGGTGCCGTAGCTGTCGTCGCGCACCCACCAGGGATTGCGGGACAGCCCTGAGCTGTTCGATCATTTCTTCGCCCTGCGCGAGCAGCACACTCAGGTCGGCCTGATGACCAGCCTGACCAGCGCTTTCCACCTTCCTTCCCCGCTTGAACATTCCCATTCGGCCGAGTCTGTCCCGGGTTGCTGACCGGTTGGCCGGCGGCCCTTGTCCCAGGGTGGGGCCGTGGCGGTCCGGCCCGGGGGGAGCGCCCGGGCCGTCGTTTGCTCTCGAGAGACCGGGGCGACGGGGACTCACCAGAGAGCGGGGGCGAGCCGGCTTTCGATGGCCCGGATGTGGGCGCGGGCGCAGTTCTCGCAGTAGTACTGGCGCCCGTCCTTCTCCACCTCGCACATCCAGGTGGGTGGTGCGGTCGTGCCGGCGTTTGTGCCGCACCTCCCACAGAACACGTGGGGGGCTTCCGGCAGCTCGGGGTGATAGGTCTCCTCGTCCACGCCGTGACGATAACTCCGCAGGTGACGGGCGGCGCGGCAGAACGCACGACTGGAAACGAGACCGGGGCCCGCACGACACATGGACGAAATCCCACGCCGTCCGCCCGAGCGAACTCCCGTAGTCCGGGCTTCTCCGGACCCCACTCGAATGGGTGAGGAGGGTTATGGGAGCAGGGCAACGCTCCCTTGCCGAGGGGGAGATCAGGGGGTGCCGCGAGGGCGTGGACGGCGGACGCCGGAGGCGCATGTCCGCAATTCCCAGTCGGCCCGCAAGAGGGGATGTCCGCCCGAGCGTGCGGCTGTCGGCTCACCGGGCGCTGCCCCGGTGGTGGGGCCGGGCGACTTGGCGGATGCCGAAGAAGAGCGGTTGCGGCCGTCAATTTCGTACATGAACGCGCAGGCATTGCCTGAGACTGTCCCGCTACGCACACAAAAGCCTCAGTGTTGACCGGCGAACCTACCCGGCCACGCTCAACATCACGATCTTGACGCCAACGGCCAGGTCCTGACTTCACGGCCTTGGCCTTTAACCTGCTCCGCATGTCCGACAACACCACGCACGCGAAGCGCGACGACCGGCCTGAGGAATCCCGGCGGGTGCGCCTGAGCCGGACATTCGACGAGGATGCGGAGTTGTACGACCGGGCCAGGCCCGGCTATCCGCCGGAGCTGTACGACGACCTCGCGGAGCTCGCGGGTGCCCGCACCGGCAGCCGGGTACTGGAGGTGGGCTGCGGGACCGGCCAGGCCACGGTGCCGCTGGCTGAGCGCGGCTGTCGGATTACGGCCGTCGAGGCAGGACCGAGCATGGCCGCGGTCGCCCGCCGCAACCTCGCTGATGCCTCGGCGGCGCGGGTGGTGACGGCGGAGTTCGAGAGCTGGCCGTTGCCTCAGGAGCCGTTCGACGCGGTCGTCTCGGCGTCGGCGTTCCACTGGATTGACCCGGCACTGCGGGTGGCCAAGGCCGCCGACGCGCTGCGTCCGGATGGGGCGCTCGCCGTGGTGCGCACTCAGCATGTGAGGGGCGGGACCGAGGGGTTCTTCATCGAGGTCCAGCGCTGCTACGAGCGCTTCGACCCAGCGACGCCACCCGGGCTGCGGCTTCCGGCAGCCGCCGACATCGAGGGCTTGGACCATGTGCGGGAGATCGAGCGAAGCCGACGGTTCGGTCCCACCGTATGTCGCCGCTACGAGCAGGACCTCACCTACACCACGTCGAGGTATCTGGAGCTGCTGCGGACCTTCTCCGGTCACCGAGCTCTTCCGGAAGCCGCCAGGAACGGACTGCTGGATTGCATCGCGAACCTGATCGACGGGCGGTACGACGGCCGGGTGACCAGGCGCTCTCTCATCGAGTTGGCGGTGTCACGAAGGCGCTGACGCTGGTCGGCGCAGTGTGGCGACCTCCGTGACCCACCGGGTGGGACAGGGCGATGACCTGGCCGTTCGCGGACCCCGTCCGGACAGCACCCCGACAGCACCCCGCCCGCCGGGCCCGTCCTGTTCGACGGGCCCGGCGGGCGGGGTGAGGTGGGGGGGGGCCTGGGGCCTGCGCACGGAGCTGTGCTCCGGGGCGCCCGGCTCTCCTACTGCATGACTGCCATGGCGAGCGCGCGGCGAGCGCGCAGCGACGCGCGCTCGGCCTTGCGCTGCATCCGCCGGGCGTAGACCAGGCGGACGGCCCGGTGTTCCGCCTCGGCTACGGCCAGGCGGTCGTGCATATGCGCACGAGCCATGGCTTCTGGGATGAGTTGCATCTCGCGGTTCCTGTTCTGACGCGAGTCGTTCGCGCCGGAGTTCGTGACGTCGGGGGTGGCGGAGCCGACGGGCTCCTTCGTGGGGGTGGTCATGGGTGCCTGATTTCGCGGGTCATGAGTGTGGGGGCGGTCGATGGTGCCGACCAGAAGCGGTACTGCGGGAGTCATGACTCCCAGGTCGGCGGTCACGCCGCGACCGGGTTCTTGCGCGGACGGCCACGGGGCCGCTTCCGGGCGACGACGACGCCCTGGACGAAGAGCTCGCCGCCCCAGACGCCCCAGGGCTCGCGGCGCTCCTGGGCGCCGGCGAGGCATGCCTCGACGAGGGGGCAGGTCCGGCAGAGGGACTTGGCGTACTCGACGTCGGCGGGCGACTCGGCGAAGAAGACCTCGGGGTCGTAGGAGCGACAGGGCACCGGGGTGCCGAGGTTCTCGATGGCGTCGTCGAGAGCGGTGAGGGTGGTGAGGGGCAACAAGGTGGGGTCCTCCGTGGAACCGGGCGGGACGATCGAGGGGGAAGGCGGTACGGACGGGGCGTGCGCTTCGAGTTGCACGGTGGGTGGTGTCCTCGTCTGGTGTTTCCGGCTGTTGGCCGGTTGTCGGCTGGTACCAGGTACTGCTTGTCCCGAGGCTCCTTCGTCCTGTCTCATCCGTTCGGACAAAACAAAAGGGCCGCGGATCCCGAGTGGGGTTCCGCGGCCCTGAAGGCGCCGGCCTGATGCTGGATCAGGCTGGATCGCTCCAGGGTTCAGGCCCACGGAAGGCCCACATCGTGTGGTGGTACGTCGTCTGCTTCGCGCTTACGAATCCGGCACCGGCTGCCGCAAAGGCATAGGCCTGAGCCTGTTCTGCCTTCGCTCCTGCTGCCGCCGATGCCTGGATCGGTCGCTCATTGCGCTCCCGGACCACGGGCAGGGACGCCAGAGGCAACGGGCGTGCGGCGGAAATGCCGGACAGACCGGTGCCGAGAAGCGAGACATCCGAGGAGCCGAGAAGGCCGAGTGAGCATGCGGAGACGACGGGGCGATCGGTCATTTTGACGGTCTTGATGATGCTGATCACTGGAATCGCCTCCTCTCGGCGTCTCGGGGGACCGGCCGGGGCTGGTCCTGCTTATTCGGATGGGTACAGGCAAGTACAGCACGGAAGGTGGGCTTCGGAGAAGCCCGCTGTTTCCGTGGTTAAGAACCTATGGTGACGACTGGCGCGGGCGCAAACTATTTTTCCGACGAGTTTTCCTCACTCCTCGCGGGAACCCCCGCAATCTCCCCCATCCACGTCCTCACCTGCGCAGATGGCCAGTACATCGCTGCCGAAGCGGCCCATCTTGCGGTTCCCGACCCCCGGGATGGTGACGAGTTCGCGCTCGCTGCCGGGAACGGCCTCGGCGATGGCCATCAGGGTCTTGTCGGTGAACACGCACCAGGCGGGCTGGGAGAGTTCCCCGGCCCGGGCGGCGCGCCAGGTGTGCAGCCGTTCGTAGAGCGCCTCGTCCATGTCGGAGGGGCAGTCCTCGCAGCGCATCAGTTTCATCTCGCCGGCCGCGGTCAGGGTCCGGCCGCAGACCCGGCACCGCACCGGACCCCACTTCTTGCGCTGGACCGTGCCCTCGGTGCGCGTGGTCGTGACGGCGGCGCCGGGGCCCGTACCGCGGTCGATGCCTCCGCCGCCTCCGACTCCGCCCCGGGCCCCCGCCCCGGAGCCGGTGCGCAGTCCGTTGAGGAAGCGGGTGGGCCGTCGGCCGGCCCGGCCTCCCGGCGAACGCGACACCGCCCAGGAGAGCGCGAGGTGGAAGCGGGCCCGGGTGATCCCGACGTACAGGAGACGGCGTTCTTCCTCGACCTGCTCGTCGGTCTTGGCGTAGGCGATGGGCATCATGCCCTCGGTCAGCCCGACAAGGAACACCGCGTCCCACTCCAGCCCCTTGGCCGCGTGCAGCGACGCCAGGGTGACGCCCTGGACGGTCGGCGCGTGCTGGGCGGCGGCCCGCTCGTCGAGCTCCCGGACGAGATCGGCGAGGGTCGCGTCGTGCTTCGCGTGTTCGAAGTCCTCGGCCAGCCGGACCAGCGCGGCCAGCGACTCCCAGCGGTCGCGCGCCGCCCCGGAGCCGCCGGGCGGGCGGTTCGTCCAGCCCTGGGTGGAGAGCACGGCCCGCACCTGGGAGGGCAGCCCTTCGGCGGCGTCGACCAGGGAGTCGTTCCCGCCGGCGCGGGCGGCGCCGCGCAGGGCCACCCATGCCTCACGGACCTCGCGGCGTTCGAAGAACCGCTCGGCCCCGCGCAGCTGGTAGGGCACCCCGGCGTCGGCGAGCGCCTGCTCGTAGACGCCGGACTGGGAGTTCACCCGGTAGAGGACGGCGATCTCCCCCGCCGGCACGCCCGCCGCGATGAGGTCGCGGATGCGGCGGGCGGTTCCCTCCGCCTCGGCCGGTTCGTCCGCGTATTCCGTGTAGAGGGGCTCGGGGCCCTTGTCGCGCTGGGAGACGAGTTCGAGGCGGTGCTCGGCGGCCCGTCCGCTCGCCTGGCTCAGGAGCCCGTTGGCCAGGTGGACGACCTGCGGGGTGGAGCGGTAGTCCCGGACCAGCTTGACCACGGTGGCGTTCGGGTGGGCGGTACGGAAGTTCAGCAGGTGGTCGGGGGTGGCGCCGGTGAAGGAGTAGATCGTCTGGCTGGCGTCGCCCACCACGCAGAGGTTGTCCCGGCCGCCGACCCAGAGGTCGAGCAGCCGCTGCTGGAGCGGGCTGACGTCCTGGTACTCGTCGACCACGAAGTGCTGGTACTGGGCGCGGACGCTCTCGGCGATGTCCTTGCGGTCCTGGAGGATCGCGACTGTGAGCAGCAGCACGTCCTCGAAGTCGATCACGGACCGGTCGCGCTTCAGCTGTTCGTACGTCGCGTAGATCTTGGCGAGCTCCGCGGGGTCGCGGGGGGCGTCGCGGAGGCTCTTGGCCACGGCGGCCGGGTAGTCGGCCGGAACGGTCTGGGTGACCTTGGACCACTCGATCTCGCTCGTGGCGTCACGGAGTTCGTTGCGGTCGAGACGGATCTCACAGCGGGCCGCCGCCTCGGCGACCATCTGCACCTTGCGCTCCAGCAGCCGGGGCAGCTCGCCACCGACTGCTTTCGGCCAGAAGTACTGGAGCTGGCGCAGTGCGGCGGAGTGGAACGTGCGCGCCTGCACCCCCGTGGCGCCGAGCTGGCGGAGGCGTCCGCGCATCTCGCCGGCGGCCCGGTTGGTGAACGTGACGGCCAGCACGGTGGACGGCTGGAGGATCCCGGCGCGGACGCCGTACGCGATGCGATGGGTGATCGCGCGGGTCTTGCCCGTGCCCGCTCCGGCCAGTACGCACACCGGCCCGTGCAGGGCGAGGGCGACCTCGCGCTGCTCGGGATCGAGCCCTTCCAGGACCGCGTCCGGGGACTCGGGCACCTGGGGGAAGAGGGTGGAATGCGTTGCTGCTGTCACCCTGCCATGCTGCCAGGTCGCCGGAGGCCACCGGGATGGTTGTCCACAGGGGTGACGCATCCGTCATACCGGCGGGGACTGCGGCGGGGGTGGCCGTGGGGAACCGGCGAGGGGGAATGACGACGGGGACGACTGCGGGAATGACGGCGGGAATGACGGCGGAAAAGGCAACGGGGATGACGGCGGGGAATGGCGACGGGGCCGCGCGCGTTGTGAGGGCGGGTTCTGCGTCCATCATCCTGCTTCGGGTGCATGGTGCGCGGACCCGGGCACCGCACCTTTTCGGCCTTTCCGGCTTCGGCCTTTCCGGCTTCGGGCGTGCGGCGAAACGGACGAGACGACCAGAGGAGCACCAACGACATGCCGGGCACAGTGACGATGTACAGCACCACGTGGTGCGGCTACTGCCGCCGCCTCAAGGGCCAGATGGACCGCGAGGGCATCGGGTACACCGAGATCAACATCGAGCTGGACCCGGAGTCGGCCGCCTTCGTCGAGAAGGCGAACGGCGGAAACCAGACGGTTCCCACCGTCCGGATCGTTCCCGCGCAGGGCGGCTCCGAGGTCGTCATGACCAACCCCAGCCTCGCGCAGGTGAAGCAGGCGCTCGGCGCCTGACCCGCCGCACGCGGTACGACTGCGCACGAGGCCCCGCCCGGTGAAGAACCGGGTGAGGGCCTCGTTCGCTTGCCGCGGTGGCGGGGGCAGGGCCGCCGTGCGGGAACGGGCGCCGCGTGGGAACGGGCGCCGTGCGCGTGGTCGGGCCTGGAGAAGCTTCCGGCCCTACCGCGCTGGTCAGGCCTGGAGAAGCTTCAGGAACTGGCTCTCGAACTCCCTCGGGTCCCCGCTCAGCGAGGCCTTCACCATGTGGGTGAACTCGTCCACGACGACCTCGTACGCCGCCGCCTCGACACCGTCGAGAGCCGCGCGCGCGACGTCCGCCGGTGCCATTTTGGGCACGTCGTACCCCTTCATCATGTCGGTGTCGGCGGCGCCGAGGTGGACCGAGGTGACGGTGGTTCCCTGTCCGGCCAGCTCCTGGCGCAGCGCGTTGCCCATGCTCCAGACGGCCGCCTTCGAGACCCCGTAGGCGCCGTTGCCGGGGAAGACGAACCAGGACGCCGAGGACGCGATGTTCAGGACGGCGCCGCCGCCGTTCTTCTCCAGGACCGGCGCGAAGGCCCGGACCATGGAGAGGGTGCCCCAGAAGTTCACGTCCAGGGTGGCGCGGACGCCGGTGAGGTCGCCGAGCAGGGTGCCGCCTCCGATGCCCGCGTTGTTGACGAGCAGGTCGACGTCGTGAGCCGTGCGGGCGACGGTCGCGACGGCGTCGGGGTCGGTGATGTCGAGGGCGAGGATCTCCACGCCGTCGAGGTCGACGGCTTCCGGCCGACGTGCGGTCGCGTAGACCTTCGCGCCCCGCTCCACGAGCTGGGCTGCGAGGTGGCGGCCTATGCCGCGGTTCGCTCCGGTGACGAGCGCTGTGGCTCCGCTGATGTCCATGCACGTACGCTAAAACCTCACGCCGACGTGAGGTTCAAGTCCATGCCCGGATCGGGTCCGAACGAGTTCCGGCATCGGAGCATAGGACCGGATGAAACGGCCGAGGACGACCGGACGAAGGAGGCTGGACGCGATGCGTATCGGGAGGGTCGCCGAACGCGCGGGGGTCAGCGTTCGGGCCATGCGCTACTACGAGGAGCAGGGGCTCGTCGTCGCCGCCCGTGGTCCGGGGGACCAGCGCCAGTACGCCGAGTCCGACGTCGAGCGGGTGAGGTTCATCCAGCTCCTCTACTCGGCCGGGCTGCCGAGCAAGGCGATCCTGGACATCCTGCCGTTCGCCGACACGCTGGTCGCGACGCCGGAGATGACGCTCCGGCTCACCGGCGAACGCGAGCGCATCCAGGCCCGGATCGAGGACCTGACCCGGGCACGGACACGCCTGGACGAGCTGATCGGCCTCGCCGGGCAGTACACGGAGTCGTCACCGGCCGTGTGCTCACCCGGCTCCGGCTGAGGTTGCGCGCGGCAAGGGCGGGAGCGGGCCGGGCGGGAGCGGGCCGGACCGGGCCCGGGGTCCGCGGCCGTACCCCACCGGAGCGGTGACCACCGACCGCTCCGGCCCGCACGGCCTGTCCCGTCCCGCCCGACCGGGCCGTCCACCGCCCGACCGGCCCGCTGCCCGCCGCCCGTCCCCCGGCCTCAGCCCAGCGGGCGGACCTTCGGGAGGGGCTTGCCGTACCACATCTCGATGAGCCGGGCCGCGATGGAGATGCCGTTCGGGGGCAGTACCTCGCCCGACTCGAAGGCCTCCGTCAGTTCGTCGCGGGAGAACCAGCGGGCTTCCTCGATCTCGTCGCCGTCCACGTTTATCTCCGACGTGGTGGCCCGCGCCATGAAGCCGAGCATCAGGCTGGACGGGAAGGGCCAGGGCTGGCTGGCGACGTACTCGACCTCCCCGATGGTGATTCCGGCCTCTTCCAGCACCTCGCGGGCGACCGACTGCTCTATCGACTCGCCCGGCTCCACGAACCCGGCGAGGGTCGAGAACCGGCCCTCGGGCCAGTGCACCTGGCGGCCGAGCAGGGCGCGGTCCTGGTCGTCGACGACCAGCATGATCACGGCGGGGTCGGTACGGGGGTAGTGCTCGGCGCCGCACGCCTGGCAGCGGCGGATGTGCCCGGCCGCCGCGATCATGGTGCGCTCGCCGCAGCGGGAGCAGAAGCGGTGCAGCCGCTGCCAGTTCTCCAGGGCCACCGCGTGGACCATGAGGCCGGCGTCCCGGTCGCTGAGCAGCATGCCCGCCTCGCGCAGTCCGGCGGGCCTGGCCTGCTGGTCCATCCGGCCGGGCAGCGAGTCCTTCTGGAGGGCGAAGTAGCTGACCCCGTCCCCGTCGGTGCCGAGGAAGTAACGGTGGGTCTCGGTCAGGGGGGCCTCGAAGGCCGGTGTCATGACGATCTCGGTGCCGCCGTCGGCGGTGTCGTCGACCAGCACCTGGCCGCCGGAAACGACGAAGACCTTGGTGGTGGGGTGGCTCCAGGCGACGGCGAGCCACGCCTCGTCCAGACGGTGGTGGGCCGCGCGGTCGATGCCGCTCGGGGCGGTGAGGCCGATGGGGCGGTTGGTGTGGTCGGTGCTGAAGGTACTCACAGTTCTTGCTTCCTACTCCCCCGGGGCGGATCGGGTACTCAGTTGTTGCGGCGGAGTGCGGCGGCCAGTTCACCCCAGAGGTGGGCGGTGGTCTCCACGCCCTTGAAAAGGAGGCCGAGCTCGACTTTTTCGTCGGGGGCGTGCCAGCCGTCGGACGGTACGGAGATGCCGAGGAAGAGGACGGGCGCCCCGAGCACGTCCTGGAGGTCGGCGGCGGGGCCGGAGCCCCCCTCCCGGGTGAAGAGGACCTGTTTGCCGAACGCCCGCCCCATGGCGCGGGCCAGCGCCTGGAGGGCGGGGTGGTCGAGCGGGGTCAGACAGGCCCGGGTCGCGGGGGTGAAGGTGATCCGGTGGCGGATGCCCGCGGGCATCCGGTCCTCGGCCCAGCTCCGTACGAGCTTCTCCACCCGGTCCGGGTCCTGGCCCGCGACCAGCCGGAAGCTGATCTTGACCAGCGCGGAGGAGGGGATGATCGTCTTGCTGCCGGCGCCCTGATAGCCGCCGCCGATGCCGTTGACCTCGGCGGTGGGGCGGGCCCAGACACGTTCGAGGGTGGAGTAACCGTCCTCGCCGGAGGCAGCGGTGGACTTGGCGGTGCGCAGCCAGGCGGCCTCGTCGAAGGGGAGCTCGGCGAAGAGAGCGCGCTCGGCGTCGCTGAGTTCGGCCACCCCGTCGTAGAAGCCGGGGACGGCGACGCGGCCGCGCTCGTCGTGGAGGGCGGCGACCAGGCGGGCCACCTCGGTCGCGGGGTTGGGGACGGCACCGCCGAACGATCCGGAGTGGATGTCCTGCTCGGGGCCGTACAGCTCGATCTCGCACTCGGCGAGGCCGCGCATGCCGGTGCAGACGGTCGGGGTGTCCTCGTCCCACATGCCGGTGTCGGAGACGATCACGATGTCGGCGGCGAGGCGCTCGGCGCGTTCCTCGGCCAGGGCGCGGAAGTGCGGGGAACCCGACTCCTCCTCGCCCTCGACGAGGAGCTTGAGGTGGACGGCAGGGGTGGTGCGGCCGGTCGCGGCGAGGTGGGCGCGGACGCCGAGTGTGTGGAAGAACACCTGGCCCTTGTCGTCCGCGGCGCCCCGTCCGTACATCCGCCCGTCCCGGACGACCGGTTCGAACGGCTCGGTGTGCCAGCCGTCCTCGCGGGCGGCGGGCTGTACGTCGTGGTGGCCGTAGACCAGGACGACGGGGGCGTCGGGATCGTCGGAGGGCCACTCGGCGAAAACCGCCGGGGCGCCCGGCGTCTCCCAGACCTCGGACACCGGGAACCCGGTGTCCCTGAGCTTGTCGGACAGCCATGCGGCGCTGCGCCGTACGTCCCCGGCGTGCTCCGGCTGGGCGGAGACGGAGGGGATGCGGAGCCATGCCGCGAGGTCTTCGAGGAAGGACTCGCGGTGCTGCTCGATGTACGGCTGGACGGCGCTGTCCGGGGTGTCGCTCATGCCATTGAGCCTAACGGGCCCGCGGAGGTTGCTCATCCAGCAGCAGGCGCTCCAGCTCCGGCCGGCCGGGCAGCGAGCGGGGCCGGACGGTCTCTCCTGTACGTACGTACAGGAAGGTCGCCGTGACGGATTCGACGGGCAGGTCGTGGAGTTCGGCCCAGGCGAGCCGGTAGACGGCGAGCTGGAGCGGGTCGGCGGTGCGGTGGCGGCTGGTCTTCCAGTCGACGATCTCGTGGCTGCCGTCCTCCGCGCGGTACACGGCGTCGATCCTGCCCCGGACGACCCGCCCGGCGAGCGAGATCTGGAAGGGGGTCTCGACCCGGTACGGGGTGCGGCGGGCGTACTCGGTCCGCTCGAACGCCTCCTTCAGTTCGGCGAGCTCGCGTTCGTCGGCGATGTCGTTCTCGTCTCCGTCGCCGCCCGGGAGTTCGTCGGGGCCGAGCATCGGCAGCGGGAGCTCTTCCCAGCGGGACTCGACCCAGGCGTGGAACCGGGTGCCCCGGCGGGCGGCGGGCTGCGGCGGGCGGGGCATCGGGCGGGCCAGCTCCCGCGCGAAGGCGTCGGGGTCGTCGGCGAGCAGCAGCAGCTGGGTGGCGGAGAGCGAGGCGGGTACGACGACGTCCCGCACGGTGGCGCGGGCCCGGCGCAGCTCACCGGCGAGGGCGTCGAGGTCGCGGTCCCAGGAGGCGAGGATGCGGCTCTCCTCGGGAGTCAGCTCGCTGGGCGGCCGGGCGGCGGGGATGTACGGGTGAGGGGCCTCAGGGACCTCTGCCGTCTCAAGGGCCTCTGCCGTCTCAGGGACCTCATGCACCTCCGTGACCTCAGGAGGAGTCTCAGGAGCCCCAGGGGCCTCATGGACCCCACGGGCCTCATGGGCCTCATGGGCCTCATTCGTCCCGGAGACCTCGGGACGGTCGGTGGTGAGGGAGTCCCAGTCTTCCTCGTGAGGCTCCCCGTACTCGTCGTAAGGCTCGTCGTCAGGCTCCCCGTCCTCCTCGCCCCGAACGGGGGCCGGGTCCGGCTCGGCGTACGGGAGCGCGCCGGCACCCGCCCAGGCGTCCAGGTGCGCGAGGACGGTGTCCCGGGCGGCCCGGCGGCGGGCGGTCGCGGTGGGGTCCAGGGGCAGCGGCCAGGCGATGTCGGCGTCCTGATCGGCGAGCGCCGGGTTCTCCTCGTCGGCCTCCGGCTCGTCCGCCCAGATCTCGATCTCGCCGTGTCCGGCGGCGCAGTGCTCGTACAGCGCGTCCAGGAAGGCCGAGGGGCCCCGGGTCTTCTTCTGCGAGGGGCCCCACCAGTGGCCGGAGCCGAGCAGCAGGGAGCGGGGGCGGGTGAAGGTGACGTAGCCGAGGCGGAGCTCCTCGGTGTGCTGGTGCTCCTTCATCTCCTGCTGGTACGCCTTGAGCGCCTTGGCGTCGTAGGTGTCCAGGGCGGGGAGGGTGGCCGCGTCGCCGCGCAGGGCGTGCGGGAGCACCTGCGCCTGGGAGGTCCAGGACTCACGGGCGCGGCTGCTGGGGAACTGGCCGGTGACCAGGCCGGGTACGGCGACCACGTCCCACTCCAGGCCCTTGGACTTGTGGGCGGTGAGCACCTTGACGGTGTTCTCGCCGCCCGGAAGGGCGTTGTCGAGCCCCTTCTCGTACTGGGCGGCGGTGCGCAGGAAGCCGAGGAACGCCAGGAGGGTGGCCTCGCCGTCGAGGGAGGCGAAACCGGCGGCGATGTCGAGGAAGTTGTGGAGTGTCTCGCGGCGACGGGCGGCCAGCGCCTGCGGGGAGGCGGACAGCTCGACTTCGAGCCCGGTGGTGGCGAGGACCCGGTGGAGTACGTCCATCAGCGGGTCGGCCAGCGAGCGGCGCAGGTCACGCAGTTCGGCGGCGAGGCGGGCGAACCGGACCCGGGCCTCGGCGGAGAACGCCAGTCCGTCGTCCTCGGCGCCGCCTTGGTCGAGGAAGGTGTCCAGGGCGTCCGCGAGGGAGACGACCTCGGCCGGGTCGGTGCCCTCGACGGCTTCGGCGAGCCGCAGGTCGGCGTCGGCTCCGCCGTCGCCGTCGACAACGAACGTGCGGTGGACGAGGAGGCGGGCCCGGCGGCCGAGCAGGGCGAGGTCGCGGGGGCCGATGCGCCAGCGCGGGCCGGTGAGCAGCCGGACCAGGGAGGCGTTGGCGCCCGGGTCCTGGAGGACCTCGCAGACGGCGACCAGGTCGGCGACCTCGGGGAGGTGGAGCAGTCCGGACAGGCCGACGACCTCGACGGGGATGTCGCGGGCCACCAGCGCGGCCTGGATCTGCGGGAAGTCGGATGCGGTGCGGCAGAGTACGGCGATCTCGGCGGGCGCGGTGCCGGTCCGCACCAGGTGGGCGAGGGAGTCGGCGAGCCAGTCGATCTCCTCGGCGTGGGTGCGGAGCAGGGCGCAGCGGACGATGCCGTCGTGTTCGGCCCCGGGTGCGGGGCGGAGCGCCTCGACGCCCTCGTGGCGGGCGCGCAGCGGTTCGGCGAGGCCGTTGGCGAGCTGGAGGAGGCGTCCGCCGCTGCGGCGGTTCTCGCTGAGGCTGTGGCGGGTCGCGGGGGTGCCGTCGGCGTGCGGGAAGTGCTGGGGGAAGTCGTCCAGGTTGGCGACGGAGGCGCCGCGCCAGCCGTAGATGGCCTGGCAGGGGTCACCGACCGCGGTGACGGCGTGCCCGGTGCGGCCGGCCGGGCCGTGGCCGAAGAGGGCCGAGAGCAGCAGCCGCTGGGCGACGGAGGTGTCCTGGTACTCGTCGAGCAGCACCACCCGGAACTCGTCGCGCAGCAGGGCGCCGACCTCGGGCCGGGTGAGGGCGAGCTCGGCGGAGAGGGCGATCTGGTCGCCGAAGTCGACCAGGTCCCGGCCGCGCTTGGCCTGCCGGTAGCGCTCGGTGAGGGTGAGCAGTTCGCCCCGGGCCCGCGCGGTCCCGGGGAGTTTGCGCAGCTGCTCGTTGGAGAGCTTGACGCCGTCGAGGGTGCCGAGGAGCGCGGTGTCGTACGCGGCGAGGGCCTCCGGCTCGACCAGGTGCTCGGCCAGCTCCCCGTCGAGCGCGAGGAGGTCGCCCACCAGGGTGGGGAAGGAGTGGGTGAGCTCCGGGTACGGGCCCGGGGCGTCGCGCAGCACGCGGGCGGCGAGCTGGTAGCGGGTGGCGTCGGCGAGCAGCCGGGTGGTGGGCTCCAGCCCGATCCGCAGCCCGTGGTCGGTCAGCAGCCGGCCGGCGAAGGCGTGGTACGTGGAGATGCTCGGCTCGCCGGGCGGGTTGTCCGGGTCGATGACGTCGGGGTCGGTGACCCCGGCGGCCACCAGGGCCTTGCGGACGCGTTCGGCGAGTTCGCCTGCGGCCTTGTTGGTGAAGGTGAGGCCGAGGACCTGTTCGGGGGCGACCTGGCCGGTACCGACCAGCCAGACCACGCGGGCGGCCATCACGGTCGTCTTGCCGGAGCCGGCTCCGGCCACGATCACCTGCGGGGCGGGCGGCGCGGTGATGCAGGCCGTCTGCTCCGGGGTGAAGGGGATGCCCAGCAGCTCCTTGAGCTGCTCGGGATCGGTGAGACGTGAGGACACCCATGAACGGTAACCGGGCGGGCCGACATCGTGTCCCGGGCTTGTGGGCACCGCTCCATGGGCCGAACGGCCCGCGGGGACGCTGCCGTGGCCGGCATCACTCCACGACGTGGCGGCCCTCGGGCCGGGCGCTGCACGAGGCGCGGAAGGCGCAGTGGCCGCAGTGCGTGCCGGTGGTCGGGGTGAAGCGCTCGTCGAGCACGCGTCCGGCGGCGGTGGCGAGCAGGTCGGAGACCCACTCCCCGGCCAGCGGCTGCTGGGCCTGCACCTGCGGCGAGGTCTCGCCGCCTTCGCGCACGGGGGCGGGGCGGCGCAGCTGGACGAGTTCGGCGCCGCCGGGTTCGGGGCGCAGGCCGCCGAAGACCTCGTCGACGGCGCCCTCCCGGACGGCCAGCTGGTAGACGGCGAGCTGCGGGTGGCGGGCCACCTCGTCCTTGGTGGGCGCCTGCTTGCCGGTCTTGAAGTCGACGACGTACGCCCGGTCCTCGGCGTCGCGTTCGACGCGGTCCATGGAGCCCCGGATGCGGACGGCGTACTCGCCCGCTTCGAGGGTCACGTCGAATCCGTGCTCCCCGGCGACGGGGGTGCGGCCGGAGCGGTCCATGACGTGCCAGTGGAGGAAGCGTTCGAGGGCGGCGCGGGCCTGGCCCTTCTCCTGCTCGGACTTCCAGGGTGCGTCGAAGGCGAGGCCGTTCCAGACCGTGTCGAGCCGTTCCATGAGGACGTCCAGGTCGGCGGGGGTGCGGCCGGAGGCGACCTCGTCGGCGAGTACGTGGACGACGTTGCCGAAGCCCTGGGCGGCGGTGGCGGGGGCGTCGGCCTTGACCTCGCGGCCGAGGAACCACTGGAGCGCGCAGGTGTGGGCGAGCTGTTCGAGGGCGCTGCCGGAGAGCACGACGGGCTGGTCCCGGTCGCGCAGCGGTACGGCGGACCGGGTCGGCTCGTCCAGGCCCCACCAGCGGTGCGGGTGGGCGGCGGGCACCAGGGGGCGGTCCTCGTCGTCGGTGAGCGAGGCGAGCCGGGCGAGGCGCTGGGCGGCGGCCTCGCGCAGTGCCCCGGAGGCGGCGGGGTCCACGGTGGTGGCGCGGAGTTCGGCGACGAGGGCGGCGACGGCGAGCGGCCTGCGGGGGCGGCCGGTGACGTCCCGGGGTTCGACGCCCAGTTCGGCCAGGAACCGGGAGGGCTGGTCGCCGTCGTCGGCCGGTGCCTTGACCGCGGTGACGATCAGGCGCTCGCGGGCGCGGGTGGCGGCGACGTAGAAGAGCCGGCGTTCCTCGGTGAGGAGCGCGCCGGGCGTGAGGGGTTCGGCGAGTCCGTCGCGGCCGATCCGGTCGGCCTCCAGCAGGGAGCCGCGGCGGCGCAGGTCGGGCCAGAGCCCCTCCTGCACCCCGGCGACCACGACGAGCCGCCACTCCAGGCCCTTGGAGCGGTGGGCGGTCATCAGCCGGACCGCGTCGGGCCGGGCGACCCGGCGCGAGAGGGTGTCGGCGGCGATGTCCTGGGCGTCCACCTCCTCCAGGAAGTTGAGCGCCCCGCGCCCGCCGGTGCGTTCCTCGGCCCGTGCGGCGGTCTCGAAGAGGGCGCACACGGCGTCCAGGTCCCGGTCGGCGTTGCGCCCGGCGGTGCCCCCGCGCAGTGCGGCGCGTTCCAGCCGGCTGGGCCAGGGGGTGCCGTTCCAGAGGGTCCAGAGCGCTTCCTCGGCGGTGCCGCCTTCCTGGAGCAGCGTGCGGGCCCGGGCCAGCAGGGTGCCGAGGCGCTGGGCGCCCCGGGCGTAGACGGGGTCGTGGGTGACGAGGCGTTCGGGTTCGGAGAGGGCCAGTGCGAGCAGTTCGCCGGAGGGCGGCGGTACGCGGTTGCCGGCGGCCCGCTCGTCGTCGCGCAGGGCCCGGCCGAGGCGGCGCAGGTCTGCGGCGTCCATCGCGCCGAGCGGCGAGGTGAGCAGGGTGAGGGCGGTCTCCTCGTCCAGGACGCGCCGGTCGTCCGGGGCGCCCTCGTCCGGGGCACCCTCGTCGCCCCTGTCCGGGTGGCCCCGGTCGAGGGCCGCCTCCGCCACCGCGCGCAGGGCGGTCAGCAGCGGGGCGACGGCGGGTTCGTGACGGAGCGGGAGGTCGTCGCCGTCGACCTCCAGGGGCACTCCGGCGGAGGTGAGCGCCCGGCGCACGGAGGGCATCGAGCGCCCGCCGGCGCGTACCAGTACGGCCATCTCGTTCCACGGCACGCCGTCCTCCAGATGGGCGCGGCGCAGCAGGTCGGCGATGTTGTCGAGCTCGGTGGAGGCGGTCGGGTAGGTGTAGACCTCCGCCTGGCCGCCGTCGCGGACGGCGGAGAGTTCGCGGTGGGCGCGTACCTTCTCGGCGGGCAGCCGGGTGAGCGGCATCCGGCGGGTGAGCAGCCGGGTGGCGGCGAGGAGGCCGGCGCCGGACCGTCGCGAGGTGGTGAGTACGCCCACGGGCGCGGGCGCCCCGTCCGCGCGCGGGAAGGTGTCGGGGAAGTCGAGGATGCCGTTCACGTCGGCGCCCCGGAAGGCGTAGATGGACTGGTCCGGGTCGCCGAACGCGATCAGCGTCCGGCCACCGGAGGCCGCACCGGTACGCACCCCGGTGCCCGCCCCGGGACGTCCGCCGGCGTGCACGCCCGCGCCCTGACCGGTACCCGTCCCACCCGGCGTACGCCCCACGGGGTTGCCGGCCAGCGCGTGCAGCAGCCGCACCTGCGACGGGTCGGTGTCCTGGTACTCGTCGACGTAGACGGCGTCGTACTCCCCGGCCAGCCGCTCCGCGACCTCCGGGCGCTCGGCGAGCAGGACCGCGCGGTGGACGAGTTCGGCGTAGTCGAGGACCCCCTGCGCGTCGAGCACGTCGAGGTACTCCGCGAGGAACTGGGCCGCCGCGCCCCAGTCGGGGCGCCCGGTCCGGCGGGCGAAGTCGGCCAGGGCGTCCGCGCCGAGGCCCAGCTCGCGGCTGCGGGCCAGGACGGCGCGCACCTCGTCGGCGAAGCCGCGGGTGGTCAGGCAGGCCCGGAGTTCGTCGGGCCAGCGCACGTGGGAGAGGCCGGACTTCTCCAGGTCGAGCTGGCCCGCGAGCAGTTCGCGGACGGTGACGTCCTGTTCGGGTCCGGAGAGCAGGCGCAGCGGATCGGCGAACAGGTCGGCGTCCTGGTGGGCTCGGACCAGGGCGTAGCAGTACGAGTGGAAGGTGGTGGCCTGCGGTCCGCGGGCGGCGCCGAGCCGGGCCGCCATCCGGTCGCGGAGTTCCACGGCGGCCTTGCGGCTGAAGGTGAGGACGAGGATGCGGGCGGGGTCCGTGCCGGCGGTCACCCGCGCGGCGACGGATTCCACGAGTGTCGTGGTCTTGCCGGTGCCGGGTCCGGCGAGGACCAGCAGTGGCCCGCCCGGGTGGTCAACCACCGCGCGCTGTGCCGCGTCCAGCACAGGGGGCTCCACCGACCCCGGGGGCGTGCGCACCAGCCGGTACGCGCCCGGCGCCCGCCGTCGCGTTTCGCGGGGCGGGTCCTGCCGGGTGGTGGAGGAGGAGCTCACGGTTTCGCCGGTCCTGTCGGTGGTGCGCTGACGGGTGGTGCGCCGGCCGGCCACACCGCGGGGTGGTGGACGGTCACGGGTCGGGTCCGGCCGGTCTCCGGGAGAGCGGTCGGGGCTGGTCCGGCCGGTCTCCGGGAGAGCGGTCGGGGCTGGTCGGGCCGGTCTCAGGGAGTGACGGAGAGGTCCGGAGAGGTACGAGGCACGGAGAGGTGCGCGGATGAATACGGTGCGGCATGGACTCGGGTCCGCGCCGGGCATCGACGCTACGCCAGTGGGGGCGCGGGCGGAGCCGGGTCGGCTGCGTCGCTCGTCACGTGTCCGTCGCGCCGCGGCCCGCTGCGGGTGTTCCCGGTACCGCGGCCGCGGCCGGCCGGGTCCGGCGACGCGCGGGATGTGCGACCCGAGGAGGGCGACTGCCGGGCCCGGATGGCCGAAGCTGTCAGGTGTGAGCTTCCTCGCCCCTGTCCGGCCCCGCGGTACCGCCGGACTGTCCGGTCCCGCCGTCCCATCGTGCGCGCCGCATGTCGATCCTCGGCAGATGCCCCTCCGCCGACCGGGCGGCGTCGCGCAGTGGTGTGCCCTCGTCGCGGTAGCGCGCGAGTGCGCGCAGCTCGTGGCCGGGCAGGAGCGTGCCGTCCGACCGTACGACGCGCCACCAGGGCACCGCCGATCCGTAGAGCGCCATCGCCCGGCCGACCTGGCGCGGTCCGCCGTCGCCCAGCCACTCGGCGACGTCGCCGTAGGTCATGACGTGGCCGGGCGGGATCAGGTCGGCGACGTCGAGGACCCGCTCGGCGTACTCCGGGAGCTCGGCGTGGGCCTGTGCGGCGGGGGCACGGGCGGTGGTGCCGTCGTCTTCCACCGGCGGGCGGCGGGCGGTGCCGTCCCCCGCTCCGTGCCGGGGCGTCCGGTCCTGTCTCATCCGCCCCATCTTGCCGTACGCCACCGACACCGGGGCGTCCGTCCGGGAGTTCCGGCCCGTCCCGGCGGGGCGCCCGCGTACCCCGGGCGGCGGGGCCGCGCACCGGGGCGATGGAGCGAATCCTCGCCCTCGCGCGCGCGGGCAGTGCACCCTGATGACTCCGCGTGTCCTCGCGCCGTGCCACCATCGTGCGGGCGGTGACCGGTGATACGAGAACACGAAGATCGACCAGATGCGACGAAGGAGCAGGGCGTGCAGCCATCCAGGGCGGCGGACGCCTCCGATGCCGACTCGCAGCCAGGCGGCTCCGGCTCCGCGCCGGAACCCACCGGTGACCCCACCGGGCCCGCCCGTACCGAAGACGCCGGAGAATCCCGCGCCGCGAAGGACGCGGGCAGCACCGGCGTCACCGCCGCGCGCCTGACCGGTTCCACCCGTGCGGGCACCGGAAACGGGCCCACGGGGCGGGTCTCGGGCGACGAGCCGCTGCTCGCGGCCCGGGTGCACCGCCCGTCCGACCTGATGCGCCTGCTCGCCGGTGTGCTCGCCATCGCGGTGCTGCTGGCCGTCGCCGCCTTCGCGCAGGGCACCACGACGGGCCTCGAGGACGACATCTCCCGGGGCACCGAGCAGGCGCCGGATCTCCTGATCAAGGTCGCCGGGCTGGTGTCGAGCATCGCAGTGCTGCTCGTCCCGGTCGCCTTCGCCATCGAACGTCTGATCAAACGCGACGGTCTGCGCATCGCGGACGGGGTGCTCGCCGCCGTGCTCGCGCACGGGGTGACGCTCGCCACTGACCTCTGGGTCTCCCGGTCCGCCCCCGGCTCGATCCAGGACGCGCTGACCCAGCAGCAGCCCGGACACGCGCTGACCGACCCGGTGCACGGCTATCTCGCGCCGGTCATCGCGTACATGACGGCGGTGGGCATGGCGAGGCGCCCGCGCTGGCGGGTGGTCCTCTGGGTGGTGCTGCTGCTCGACGCGTTCGCCATGCTGGTGGGCGGCTACACCACGCCGTTCTCGATCATCCTCACCGTGCTGATCGGCTGGACCGTCGCGTACGGGACGCTGTACGGGGTCGGCTCGCCGAACGTCCGGCCCACCGGCCAGCACCTGATGGCCGGGCTCCGGCACGTCGGTTTCCGGCCGGTCGCCGCCTTGCGCGCCGAGGAGGCGGCCGAGAACCCGGACCAGAACGACCGGGGGCGCCGCTATCGGGTCACCCTGGAGGACGGCCCGCCGCTCGACGTGACGGTCGTGGACCGGGAGCAGCAGGCCCAGGGGTTCTTCTACCGGGCCTGGCGGCGGATCACCCTGCGCTCCATCACCCAGCGGCGTTCCATCCAGTCGCTGCGCCAGGCCCTGGAGCAGGAGGCGCTGCTGGCGTACGCGGCCATCGCGGCGGGGGCGAACGCGCCGAAGCTGATCGCCACCTCCGAGCTGGGCCCGGACGCCGTGATGCTGGTGTACGAGCACATCGGCGGGCGGTCCCTGGACTCGCTGGAGGACGCGGAGATCACCGACGAGCTGGTGCGCGGCGCCTGGGAGCAGGTGCGGTCGCTGCAGTCGCGGCGGATCGCACACCGCAGGCTCGCGGGGGACGCGATCCTGGTGGACGACTCGGGCACGGTGTACGTCACCGATCTGCGCGGCGGCGAGATCGCGGCCGGCGACCTGATCCTGCGGATGGACGTGGCCCAGTTGCTGACCACGCTCGGTCTGCGGGTCGGGGCCGAGCGGTCGGTGGCCGGGGCGCTCGCCGTGCTGGGGCCGGACGCGGTGGCGGGCTGTCTGCCGCTGCTCCAGCCGATCGCGCTGACCCGTTCGACCCGGGCGACCCTGCGCAGGCTCGCCCGCGAGCGGGCTCAGCGGGAGCGCGAGGCGGCGCTGGAAGCCTCGGACGCGGCGCGCCGGGACCGGGCGGAGTCCGCGTCCTCCGCGGTGCTCTCCCCCCATGACCGCAAGGCGGAACGGAAGACCGAGCGGAAGACGCAGCGCACGGAGAAGCAGGCCGAGAAGCGGGCTCTGGACGACGCACGGGAGGAGGCCCGCGAGGAGGACCTGCTCACCCAGATCCGCCGTCAGGTGCTGCTGATCCGGCCGCAGGCCCCGGTCGAACCGGTCCGGCTGGAGCGCATCAAGCCGCGCACCCTGCTGAGCTTCATCGCGGGGTCCATCGCCGCGTACTTCGTGATCTCGCAGATCACCCAGGCCGACTTCGGCACGGTCGTGGAGCAGGCCGAGTGGGGCTGGGTGGCGGCGGCGCTGGGCTTCTCGGCGCTGAGCTACGTGGCGGCGGCGATGAGCCTGCTGGGCTTCGTGCCCGAGCGGGTGCCGTTCCGGCGCACGGTGCTGGCGCAGGTGGCCGGGTCGTTCGTGAAGATCGTGGCTCCGGCGGCGGTCGGCGGGGTGGCGCTCAACACCCGCTTCCTCCAGCGCCAGGGGGTGCGGCCCGGTCTCGCGGTGGCGAGTGTGGGCGCCTCCCAGCTGTTCGGGCTGGGCTGTCACATCCTGCTGCTGGCCCTGTTCGGCTATCTGACGGGTACGGAAAGGACGCCGGACTCGCTGACCCCGTCCCGTACGGTCATCGCCGGGCTGCTCACGGTCGCGGTGCTGGTACTGGTGGTGACGGCGATTCCGTTCCTGCGCAAGTTCGTCGTGACGCGGGTGCGTTCGCTGTTCGCGGGTGTGGTGCCGCGCATGCTGGACGTGGTGCAGCGGCCGCAGAAGCTGGCCACCGGCATCGGCGGGATGCTGCTGCTGACGGTGCTGTTCGTGCTCTGCCTGGACGCGTCGGTCCGGGCGTTCAGCGGGCCGGACGTGCCGACGCTGTCGTACGCGAGCGTCGCGGTGGTCTTCCTCGCGGGCAACGCCCTGGGTTCGGCGGCGCCCACCCCGGGCGGCATGGGCGCGGTGGAGGGTGCGCTGACGATCGGCCTCATCGCGGTCGGGCTGCCCAAGGAGGTCGCGGCGCCGGCGGTGCTGCTCTTCCGCGTGATGACGCTCTGGCTGCCGGTGCTTCCCGGCTGGCTCTGCTTCAACCAGCTGACCCGCAAGGGCCAGTTGTAGCCGTACCCCGACGGCCCGACGGCCCCGGCCCGGTTCCCCGGCGGGGCCGTCCGTCTTGCCCCCGCGCGGGCTGTCCGTCTTGCCCCGCGCGGGCCGTCCGTCTTGCCCCCGCGCGGGCCGTCCCCCTGCCCGGTCGGGGCCGCCCGCTCCCCCGCGCGGGGCTCCCGCCGCCGGGCCGGGGAGCGGCTCAACTACCGTGGCCGCACACATGTCGTGCCGGGGCCGCACCGCCCCGGCATCGGGGAGGACGACGACACCATGCACACGCACACACGCGCTCACCGCGGCACGGCACTCGCGGGGGCGGCACTGCTCACCGCGGTCGCGCTGGCGGGCTGCGACGGTTCCGCGAAGGCCGGTTCGACGGGCGGCGCGGGCAAGGCCGACGGGGCGGCCCCGGGCCGGACGGCCTCCACGACAGCGACCCCGGCACCCGGTCCCTCCGCGCTGCCGGCCGCGCTCACGTCGCAGAAGCCCGACTGGAAGAGGTGTGCGGCGCCCGAGGGCGGCAACGCACCGGGCAGCGCGTGGCGTTGCGCCACCATCCAGGTGCCGCTGGACTACCGGAAGCCGGACGGGGACACCATCGGCATCGCGCTGATCAAGCGCGGGGCGACCTCCACCGCGAAGCGGATCGGCTCGCTGCTCTTCAACTTCGGCGGTCCGGGCGGTTCGGGAGTGGGCACCCTGCCGCTGGCCGCGGAGGGGTACGGCAGGCTCAACGCCCGCTACGACCTGGTGAGTTTCGACCCGCGCGGAGTCGCCGCCAGTGAAGGGGTGAACTGCCGCAGCGACGGCGAGACCGAGGCGTCCCTGAAGCGTGTCGACCTGACCCCGGACACACCGGCGGAGGAGGCGGCCTTCATGAAGGACGGCGCGGACACCGGCGCCGGCTGCGAAAAGGGCTCCGGCAAGGTCCTGCCGTATCTGACGACCACCAACACCGCCCGCGACATGGACCTGATCCGCCAGGTGCTCGGCGACCGGAAGCTGTACTACTTCGGCATGTCCTACGGCACGGAGCTGGGCGGCACGTACGCCCACCTCTTCCCCGGGAACGTCGGCCGGGTGGTGCTGGACGCGGTCGTGGACCCCACGGCGGACACGGTCGGACACGCCCGGAACCAGGCGACGGGCTTCCAGCGTGCGCTGGAGAACTACCTCAAGGACCGCGGCGAGGACCCGCAGGCCGGGAACGCGCGCATCGCCCGGCTGCTCGCGAAGCTGGACAAGGACCCGTTGCCGACCGACTCCGGCCGCATGCTCAGCGAGTCGCTCGCCGTCATAGGCATCGTGACTCCCCTCTACTCGCAGAGCGAGTGGCCCCTGCTGACGCAGGCGCTCGACGAGGCGGAGAACAACGGCACCGGGAACACGCTGCTCGCGCTGGCCGATTCGTACAACGGCCGGGACGAGAACGGGCATTACGACACGATGACGCAGTCCCAGCGGGCCATCTCCTGCGCGGACTCGACGGCCCGGCCGACCGCCGATCAGGCGCGGGCGCTGCTGCCGGAGTTCCGGAAGCTCTCCCCGGTCTTCGGTCCCTTCCTCGCCTGGGACACCGCGGGCTGGTGCTCCGACTGGCCGGTGGCCGGGGAGCACGACACCCCGGAGGCGAGCGCCCCGGGCGCGGCGCCGATCCTGGTGATCGGGACGACCGGCGACCCGGCGACCCCGTACGAGGGCGCGCGGCGGATGGCGACGGAACTCGGCAAGGGCGTCGGCGTGCTGCTCACCAACAAGGGCGAGGGCCACGGCTCCTACGGCAACGGCACCTGCGTGACCGCGCGGACGGACTCCTACTTCCTGGACGGAAAGGTCCCGGCCGACGGCTCGGTCTGCTCGTCCTGACGCGGCCGGCGCGAGCCCGCACGCGACAGAGGGGCCGCGCCACGGTGATCGTGGCGCGGCCCCTCTTCGGTGGTCCTAGTAGACCGGCTTCGACGGCTCGATCTGGTTGACCCAGCCGATGACGCCGCCGCCCACGTGCACCGCGTCGGCGAAGCCCGCCGACTTGAGGACCGCGAGGACCTCGGCGCTGCGGACACCGGTCTTGCAGTGCAGGACGATGCGCTTGTCCTGCGGCAGGTCCTGGAGGGCGTTGCCCATCAGGAACTCGTTCTTCGGGATCAGCTTGGCGCCCGGGATCGAGACGATCTCGTACTCGTTCGGCTCGCGGACGTCGATGATCTCGATCTTCTCGTCGGCGTCGATCCACTCCTTGAGCTGCTTGGGAGTGATCGTGGAGCCGAGCGCCGCCTCCTGCGCCTCCTCGGACACGACGCCGCAGAAGGCCTCGTAGTCGATGAGCTCGGTGACGGTGGGGTTCTCGCCGCAGACCGCGCAGTCGGGGTCCTTGCGGACCTTGACCTGGCGGTACTGCATCTCCAGCGCGTCGTAGATCATCAGCCGGCCGACGAGCGGGTCGCCGACTCCGGCGAGCAGCTTGATGGCCTCGGTGACCTGGATGGAGCCGACGGACGCGCAGAGCACGCCCAGCACCCCGCCCTCGGCGCAGGAGGGAACCATGCCCGGCGGGGGCGGCTCCGGGTAGAGGCAGCGGTAGCAGGGACCGTGCTCCGACCAGAAGACGGACGCCTGTCCGTCGAACCGGTAGATGGAGCCCCAGACGTACGGCTTGTTCAGCAGTACGGCCGCGTCGTTGACGAGATAGCGGGTGGCGAAGTTGTCCGTGCCGTCCACGATCAGGTCGTACTGGGCGAAGATCTCCATCACGTTCTCGGCTTCGAGCCGCTCTTCGTGCAGGATCACGTTCACGTACGGGTTGATGCCCAGCACCGAGTCCTTGGCCGACTGGGCCTTGGAGCGGCCGATGTCGGCCTGGCTGTGGATGATCTGGCGCTGCAGGTTCGACTCGTCGACCTCGTCGAACTCCACGATGCCGAGCGTGCCGACACCGGCGGCGGCGAGGTACATCAGGGCGGGCGAGCCGAGGCCGCCCGCGCCCACACAGAGCACCTTCGCGTTCTTCAGCCGCTTCTGTCCGTCCATCCCGACATCCGGGATGATCAGGTGGCGGGAGTACCTGCGGACCTCATCGACGGTGAGCTCGGCAGCCGGCTCGACCAAGGGTGGCAGCGACACAGGAACCTCAACAATGCAGGTGGTCGGTTTCTACGTACTTCAGTTACGTACGGTTGTTCTCCCGGTAACACTGCCACGCCCTCGCTCATTCCGAGATACCCGGTCCGATCCGCGAGACGATTTCGTCCCAGTAACCGGGCAGTGCCGCGAATGGGTCGGTTTGCCGGTTGCGGCCGTCCCGGTCGGTGAAGAAGATCGTGCCGGCTCCCTGCCAGCGGGCGATGCGCATGGCCTCGTCCAGGTGGGTGCGGGGGACCCCGTGGACGAAGTGCGCGAACCGTTCGGGCGGGTACTCCGCGGTCCACTGCGCCACCTGCGACCAGCGGTAGTCGGGCCAGGACCCCCGGAAGGTGACGAGTTGGTCGGCTGCTTCGGCGTAGCCGGGGTACGGGTGGGTGCCGAGCCCCAGCACGATCCGTCCGCCGTCCCCGTCCGGCCCGCCCCGGACGGCCTCGCTCTGCGCGACGAGTTCGCGCAGGGTGACGGTGAGCCGGCGGACAGCCGGGAGGCCGGCCCGCTCGGTGGGGCAGCGGCCGAGGTAGAAGCCGCCGACCCGGTACCAGTCCAGGAACCGCTGGGCGTCGACGACCAGATCGCCGAACGGCCGTGCGCCGTGCACCAGATCGAGGTGTCCGAGCAGCCGGCCGCCCGGGGCGGCGGCGCCGGGAGCGCACCCCCGCAGGGCACGCTCCCGGGCGCTGTGCAGCTTTCCGGCGGCTTCCAGGCAGTGCGGGTCGGGCCGGGTGCCCGGCCCGTCCGCGATGTTGAGCACCGCCCAGTGCAACGGCGTGCCGGGGCGGGTGAGTTCCGCCCACTCGGTGGGTGCGAGCAGCGGATGAGCGTATCCCGGCACACCGAAGCCCATCTGCTCGTCCCCGCTCGTCCGGCGGGCCGTTCCCGTGCCGGTCAGATGCGGCACGCCGCCTCCATCCAGATATCGGCCAGGGACTCCTCCAAGTTGATCCGGGGGCGCCAGCCCAGTCGGTCGCGGGCGGTACGCACATCGGCCTGCTGCCAGGCACCGCAGCCGTCCGGGTAGGGCGACGGGGTGGCCGCGAGGTGTTCCATGACCGACTCCGCGGAGGTGCGCTGGGCGCCGATCGGGATACGTCCGGGCGGCATCTCCAGCTCGTGCAGCACACCGGCGAACCCGGAGACCCGGGCGAGGACGGCCGCGGCGTCGCGCAGCCTGACGGCCCGGCCGGTACCGATGTTGACGACGCCCTGGGCGGCGGAGAGCGAGGCGGCGTGCACCGCCCGCGCCACGTCCCGTACGTCCACGAAGTCGCGCTGGACCCCGAGGCCGCTGAGCTTCAGCTCTCCGTCGCCGGACTGCATCGCGCGGCGCATCGCCTCGGCGAGCCGGCCGAGCGGGGAGCCGGCCGGAGTGCCGGGGCCGACCGGCGAGAAGACCCGCAGCACGACAGCGTCGAGCCCGGAGCCGAGGACGAGTTCGGTCGCGGCGAGCTTGCTGACGCCGTACGGGCCGCCGGGGCGCGGTACGGCGTCCTCGGCGGTGGAGGACCCGGGCTGCGAGGGCCCGTACTCCGAGGCGCAGCCGACCTGGACGAGCCGTGCCCCGCAGCCGCTGCGGCGCAGTGCCTCGCAGACGGTGGCGACGGCGACGGTGTTGTGCCGGGTCAGCTCGCGGGCCTGGCCCCGGGTGGCCCCCGCGCAGTTGACGACGACCCCGGGGTGGACGGCGTCCAGGAAGCGGGTGAGCGCCCCGGGGCTGCCGCCCGCGAGGTCGAACCGTACGTCGGCGTCGTCGCCCCGGCCCAGGGCCGTGAGGTGGACGGCCGGATCGGCCAGCAGGCGGTCCGCGACGAAGCGGCCGAGGAATCCGTTGGCGCCGAGCAGCAGAACCCTCATCGTGCGCTCCCTGGGTGCCGACGGCGGGTGGCCGGTGCGGCGGGTCGGCGGGTCATGTCCGGTAACTCCTTGGTGGGAGAGGTGTGTACGGGGTGGGTGCCCGCGGCGTCGGCTCCGCGGGGCGATGGGTGATGCGGGTCGGTGCGGCGGGACGGTGCGAGTGGTGCGGTCGTCGGCCGGCCCGTGCGGGTCCGGCGGCGGTGCCCGTCGCGGTCGGGCGCGCGGGGGGTCGGTGCGCGTCGGTCGCGGCGTGCGGGTCGGTGAGCGCGGTGGGCGGTACGCGTTCTCTGGTCGGTGCGCCCGGTGCGCGTCGGGTCAGTGCCGGTGGTGGGCGGAGGCGCGGGAGAGCGCGACGGCTGCGTGCGCCAGCAGCGCGAGGGCGGCTCCGCCGCAGGCCAGGGCGGGCACGGCGCCGGTGCCGCCCGCCGCGACGAGCACGTCGACGGGGCGGGCCAGCAGGTCGAGGCCGGGCAGCCGGCCGCCCAGCAGGAGGGCGGGGGCCGCCGCCTCGACCGCGCAGGCGGCGGCCAGCGCGGTGACGGCGGGGGCGGGCAGGCCGTGCGCGGTCTCCAGCCGGGCGAGGAAGAACAGCAGCCCGAGCGCGTACGCGGAGAGCGGTACGCCGTAGCCGCCGTACCCGAGGCCGGCGAGGAGCATGAGCGGCAGGAGGGCGGCCAGGAAGAGCGCGACGCCTGTCAGCAGCACCGGCCGCACCCCCGCGCCGAACTCCTCCAGCGCCCGGCTGCCGCCCAGTTTGCGGCGCGCGTGCACGGCGAAGAAGTGCGCGCACCAGGCTGCGGGGGCCACGGCGAGCGAGAGGCCGAGGAGCGGGGCGGGAGTGCCCGGCCGGTGGCCGTCGGCACCGCCGCCGAGAACCAGGGCGAGGAGATCCTCCCCGTACACCGCGTACCCCAGGAGCCAGCAGGTGTAGAGGGCGGTCCGGCCGGAGCCGGCAGGGGCGCGCAGCGGGCCGGTGGCCAGGGCGGACCGGAGCGCGAGGAAGACCAGCAGGGCTCCGGCGGCCGTCAGGGCGTTCCGTGCGCCGGTGCCGAGCACCCCCTCCGTCGCCCGGAGCACCCCGACCGCGGCGAGGCAGGCGGCCCCGGGCAGCAGGACGTGCAGGGTCCAGGCGGCGCGGTGGCCGGGATCGTGGGCGGCCCGCCCCTCGGCCGGCGCCCCCACCGGACCGTTGGCCGCCCGGGGGACACGGGCGTACAGCTCCTCGGCCAGGGAGAAGACGTCCCGGTGGCGGTAGCGGGCGGCGGCCCGGTCGGTGATGCCGTGCGCCTCCAGCCCCGCGGCGATCTCCAGCGGGTCGACGGCGCGTTCGCAGAGCTCGCGGTGGTGCCGCAGCAGGGCACGCACGGGGTCGGCGGGCGCGCGGCGGGCGGCGGGGTCGGAGGCCGGGGCGGCAGCCTGTGCACCGTCCGCGCCGGGAACGGGGCCGGCGCCGGCGTCGGGCTCGGCCGTCGCCACCACGGTGGCCACGGGGGCGGCCGCGGTCCCGCCTCCCGCCGGTGCGTCCGTCGCGGTGCCGGTGGCCGGGGCGGGGGGCTCGGCTGCGGGCGACGGACCGTCCGGCACGTCGAGGGCTTCGGGCGCGCGGCCCATGAGGGTTCCTCCGTACGGTTCGTTGCCCGGGGCGGACAGGTGGTCGCGGGGGTCACGCATCGCCGTCCCCCGCTCCGGCCGTCGCGGCGGCGCCGACCTTCTCGGGGGCGGGTGCGGGGGCGGGCGTGACGGCCCAGGCCGGGGTCCGCCCGGAGGCCGCCCCGGCGGGACGCCGCTCCGCCGGGGCCGTACGGGGGTGGCCGGGGCGTACGTACTCCTCGGGCGGGACGGCGAAGGGGCGGGGCGCCGGGGTGCCCGGTCCTCCCCCGGCCCGTGCTCCCCCGGTCTCCCGCCGGGCGGCGGCCGGGGCGGTGACCACAGCGGTGACCGGGTCGGTGCCCCTCGGGCGCGTCGGATGGCCCGCGGTCAGCTCCCGGTAGAGCGCGCGGAAGGCGGCGAGGTTCTGCTCCACGGTGAAGAGTTCGAGGGCGCGCGCCCGTGCCGCCTCGCCCAGGCGCGCACGGCGCTCCGGGTCGCGCAGCAGCGCGAGGCAGGCGTCGGCGAGCGCCGGGGTGTCGCGCGGCGGGACCACCAGCCCGGTGCCGCCGATGACCTCGGTCACCGCGCCCACGTCCGTCGAGACGGTGGCCCGGCCGCAGAACATCGCTTCCACCAGGCTGATCGGGAAGCCTTCGACGACGCTGGAGAGGACCACGATCCCGCCGGCCGCGTACGCCCCGGCGAGCTCGTCCGCGCCCGCCCCGCCGATCTCCTCGAAGGAGACCGGGCTCTCCACCGTTCCGGGCTCGTCCGCGTCACGGCGCGCGGAGTCGGAGGTGGTCCCGGGAAAGAGCAGTTCGGCCAGGGCCCGGCAGTGCGCGAGGTACGCCTCGCCCTCGGGACTCTCGACGGGGGCGCCGAAGATCCGCAGCCGTGCCCCGGGTTCGGCCCGGTGCACCTCGGCGAAGGCGTGCAGCAGGGCGACCAGGTCCTTGGCGGGCTCGACCCGGCCCACCCACACCAGGGTGTCCGGGCCCGCGCTGTCGTCCTCGCCCACCTGGGCGAAGCGCCCCGCGTCCATGCCCGGGTAGACCGTGCGCAGCTTCGCGGTGTCCGCGCCGCAGCGTCGCTGCCAGCGGCGTACGTGGGTGTTGCCGGGGGTGACGACGGAGGCCTGGCGGTAGACCTCGGCGGCCAGGAGCGCGTGGAGGTTGGCGAGCAGGGCGCGTACCGGGGCGCCGAACGGCGTGTCCGTGGCGGAGAGGTAGTGCGTGCGCAGCGGCAGGGCGTGCTCGGTGACCAGAAGGGGGACACCGAAGAAGCGTTTGGCCAGCAGCCCGGGGAGGGCGGCGGTGCCGCCGGAGGCCGCGTGGCAGAGGTCCACCCCGCCGAGGGAGTCGGTGGTGTACCAGTCGAGCGAGAGCGGCATCAGCAGACGGGCGAGTTCGCCGGCGAACGCCAGGTGGTCGGTGACGGTGGCGCGCTGGACGGTGCGGCCGGTGCCCCGGGCGAGGCAGGCGGACTCCAGTACGCGCAGGGCCGTCTCGGAGCGGAGCGCGGTGGGCAGTCCGCCGTGTTCCCGGGCGAGTTCGGCGAGTCCGTAGAGCCCTTCGCCGAAGAGCCGGGCCGGATCGGCGCCGGCCGGGGCGCCCGCCGGACCGGCGGCCGCCGGCGCGCGCGGGGTACGGGCGGCGGGCACCGGCGCCCCGGCACCCGCGGCGCTGACCGCCGTGGCGAGCGCCGTCAGATGCGCCGTGAAGCGCCGGCGCTCGCGGCGGCCGTAGGCGCCCCCGCTGCCCGTCACGAGGCGGGTGAGGCAGCCGCCCGGCTCGTCCCTAGGAACTCCGCCGTCGGTGGTGTGGCGCGGGGCGGGCGGTGCGTTCCAGAGCGGCGCGGTGCGTACCCGGCCGACCTGGGGCGGCAGGCTCACCCAGCCGAGCTTCTCCTGACGGGCGGAGCGGCTCAGCGCGTAGAGGTCGAACTCGTGCTGGGGAAGACCGCGTACCAAGCGGTCGCACCACAGTCTGGACTCACCGTCCGCATACGGATAACCACCGTCGGTGAGCAGGCCGATACGCACGAGTACACCCCCGATCTCCCATGTGGGCGGCCACCATTGGCCGGTGACCAGCGTCGGGACGACCGTATGCGGATACGCCGGTGGCGCGACGGACGGTTGTCCGTCACGCCACCAGAAGGGGTGAACCGGCGTAACTTTCCCGGTCCCCACGCGTTTCGCCGCGAAACGACCCTCGGGACACGCCCCGTCAGACCGCCGCGAGCTCCCCGCGCATCGCCCGCCGGGCAGCCGCCGCCCCCGGATCGAGGGCGGGCACGGCCGCCAGGAGTTGCCGGGTGTACGGGTCCCGAGGGGAGCCGTACACCTCGTCGACGGCACCCTGTTCGACGATCCGGCCGTGGCGCATCACGGCCACCCGGTCGCTGACCTGCCGGACCACGGCGAGGTCGTGGGCGATGAAGACGAGCCCGATGCCGAGTTCGCTCTGGAGCTCCGCGAGGAGCGCGACGACCTGCGCCTGGGTGGTGACGTCGAGCGCGGAGACGGGCTCGTCGCAGACGATGATCCGGGGCTCGGCCGCCAGCGCGCGGGCGATGCCGACGCGTTGGCACTGCCCGCCGCTGAACTCGTGCGGGTAGCTGTCGTACCGGGCCGCGTCCAGCCCCACCCGGTCCAGGAGTTCGCCCACCCGGCGCCGGACGCGGGTTTCGTCGCGTTCACCGGCCGCACGCAGCGGGTCGGCGACGGACTCGCCCACGGACCGCCTCGGATTGAGGGAGGCGACCGGGTCCTGGAAGATCATCTGGAGTTCGCGCCGGTGCGGGCGCAGTTCTTTGGGCGGCATCCCGCCGATCTCCGTACCCCCGTAACGGAGTCGGCCGCCTGTCGGGTCGAGGAGCCGCACCAGCATGCGGCCGAGGGTGGTCTTGCCGCTCCCGCTCTCGCCGACGATGCCGAGCGTCTCACCGGCCCGGAGGGTGAGCGAGACGTCGTCGACGGCGGTGACCCGGTCGCGCCCGCGGCCGAACTCGCACCGCAGACCCACCGCTTCGAGCAGCGGCTCGCCCTCGGCGGCGGCCCCGGAGCCGGCGCCCCCGGACAAAGCGGCCCCGGAGCCGGCGGACTCCGTCGCGGGGCCGCGTCGTTCGCGCGGCGCGTCGACGCGGGGTACGGCGGAGAGCAGGGCGCGGGTGTACGCGTGCCGGGGGGCGCCCAGCACCTCGGCGACCGTGCCGTGTTCGACCTCCCGGCCGTCCTTCATCACCAGCACGTCGTCCACGCTCTCCGCGGCGACCCCTACGTCGTGGGTGACGAGCACCAGCCCCATGCCCGTCTCGCGGCGCAGCTCGTGCAGCAGGTCGAGGACCTGCGCCTGCACCGTGACGTCCAGCGCGGTGGTGGGTTCGTCGGCGACGAGCAGATCCGGTTCGCAGACCAGCGCCATCGCGATGAGCACCCGCTGCCGCATGCCGCCGGAGAACTCGTGCGGCCGGGAGCGCGAGCGGCGTACCGGGTCCGGGATGCCGACCCGGCCGAGGACCTCCACCGCGCGGGCGCGGGCGGCCCGCCGGGAGACCCGGTGGTGCACCCGGTACACCTCGGCGATCTGGTCGCCGACCGCGTAGTACGGGTCGAGCGAGGAGAGCGGGTCCTGGAACACCATGGCGGCCTTCGCACCGCGCAGCGCCCGCAGTCCGGTCTCGTCCGCGGCCCGCACGTCCACCCCGGCCACGGTGACCGAGCCGCCGACGACCGCGCCGGTCCCCCGGTGCAGTCCGAGCAGGGCGTAGGCGGAGGCGCTCTTGCCGGAGCCGGACTCCCCGACGACTCCGAGGGCGGCGCCCTTCTCCAGGGTGAAGGAGAGGCCGTCGACGGCGCGCACCGGGCCGAAGTCGATGGTCAGACCGGATACCTCGACCAAGCTCATGACAGCACCACCCGACGGTCGGCCGCCGCGTGCAGGATGTCCGCGACGACGTTGGCGAGGACGACGAAGAATCCGGTGACGAGCACCAGTCCGACGACGACGGGGAGATCGACGGTCTGTACGGCGTCGACGAGTTCCCGGCCGACGCCGGGGATGTTGAAGAGCGACTCGGTGAGCACCGCGCCGCCGAACATGGCGCCGATGTCGACCGCGCCGAGCGCGATCAGGGGCGCGAGCGCGCCGCGCAGCGCGTGCCGGACGACGATCCGCCGCTCGCTCACCCCGTAGGCGCGGAAGGTGCGGACATGGTCCTCGGCGAGGGTCTCCAGCATCGCCGCACGGGTCATCCGGGCGTACGGGGCGGCGGAGACGAGCGCCAGCGAGACCCAGGGCAGCAGCAGGTTCCAGAACCACTGCTCGGGGTCGTCGGTCAGCGGGACGTAGACGGGGAACGGGAGGATCCGCAGCGTCGAGCAGAAGACGATGATCATCATCAGGCCGAGCACGAAGACGGGCGTCGACATGCCCGCGAGCGTCACTCCGGTGAGGATGCGCTCGGTCGCCCGGCCGCGCCGCCAGACCGAGAGGAGTCCGGTGCCGACGCCGACGAGGACCCAGAGCGCGAAGGCGCCCAGCGCGAGCGAGGCGGTGGCGGGGAGCTTGGTGACGATCAGCTGCATGACCTGCTGGTCGTCCCGGTAGGAACGGCCGAGGCAGGGCGCCGGGCAGTGCTCGGTGCCGGTGCCGGTCGAGTAGTCGTGGCCCGTGAAGAGGGACTGGACGAAGTGGGCGTACTGCACGTACACCGGGTCGTCGAGCCGGAGTTGCGCGGTCACCTGGGCGACCTGCGCGGGCGAGCAGCGCGGTCCGCAGGCGATCTGTGCGACATCGCCCGGGGCGACGTAGAAGACGGCGTACACGAGGACGCTGAGGGCGAAGAGCACCAGGAGGGCTCCGCCGAGGCGCCGCAGCAGGAAGCGGGTCACGCTCCGGACTCCTTCCCTGTGCCGACCCGCAGCCGCGAGGCGACCCGGGGGTCGAGGGCGTTGCGCACGCCCTCGCCCAGCACCGTCAGCGCCAGCACGGTGACGAAGAGGAGCAGGGCGGGGACGAGCAGGTAGGTGGGTGCGGCCTGGTACCAGGTGTCGGCGTCGCTGAGCATCTGTCCCCAGGACGGGGTGGGCGGCTTGATGCCGACGCCGAGGAAGGACAGCGCGGCCTCCATGACGATGTTGCCGGGGAAGAGCAGCACGGCGTACGTGATGACGGGTGCGGCGAGGCCGGGCAGCAGTTCGCGCCGGGCGATCCGCGTGCCGCTCCAGCCGCTGAGCCGGGCGGCGGAGACGTGGTCGGTCCGTTTGAGGGCCAAGGTCTGGGCGCGTACGACCTTGGAGAGGTGCGCCCAGCCGACGAGTCCGACCATGCCCGCGATCAGCACGGGGCGGGGGAAGCCCGCGGGGACCACGGCGAGCGCCCCGAGTGCGGTGACCATGACGGGGAGGGCGACGACGATGTCGGTGGCACGGCTGATCAGCTGGTCGACGAGGCGGTGGCCGAGTCCGGCCACCATGCCGAGGGCGAGGCCGATGGCGACCTGGACCAGGGTGGCGGCGAGCGCCACGCCGAGCGAGACGCGGGCGCCGTAGACGACGCGGGCGAACAGGTCGCGGCCGGTGAGGGGTTCGACGCCGAGCCAGTGGTCGGCGCTGAGGCCGCCGAAGGAGCCGAGGGGGACGCCGCCGGTGGCGGAGTCCACCAGGTCGGCGTGGAAGGTGGTGGGGTCCTGGCCTTCGAACGCCGTGAGCAGCGGGGCGGCGAGGGCGACGAGGACGAGGAGCGCGACGACGACGGCCGCCACGAGCGCGGAGCGGCGGGCGCGGAGCCGGTGCCAGAACGGGAGCGCCCCGGAGGCGGGGGCCGTGTCGGCCCCCGCCTCCGCGACCAGCGGTGCTTCGGCCATGGTTACTTGACCGCGACCAGAGCGATGTCGAGCACGCCGGTCCAGTCGCTGATGACGACGTTCTTCACGTCGGCGCCGTAGAGGCGCTGGTAGACCGGGTGGAAGAGCGGCACGGTCAGCGCCTGCTCGCCGATCTTCTTGTCCAGGGCGCCCCAGCGCGCGGCGGCGGCGTCGAGATCGGTCAGCTCGTTGATCTCGTCGATCTCCTTGTTGACCGAGGCGTCGTCCAGGCGACCGGTGTTGAAGTTGTAGCCGTTCTCGACGATCTGGCGGCCGTCGAAGATCGGCGCGAGGAACGGGCCGCCGGAGGGCCAGTCGGCGCCCCAGCCGGCGAGGAAGAAGCCGGGCTCGGTCTTCACGTTGTACGCGGTCTCCGAGTAGGCGTTGTCTTCGAGGCCCTTGAGCTCGACCGTGATCCCGGCCTTCTTCAGGGCCTCCTGGATGGCGGTGGCGACCTCGGGGCTGGTGGCGAAGTTCTTCTCGTTGTCGTGCGTGAGGGTGACGGTGAGCCCGTTCGGGTAACCGGCCTCCTTCAGCACTTCCTTGGCCTTGGCCGCGTCGCCCGTGGCGCCGGAGGGGAAGGCGTCGTACGCCGTGTACCCGAAGGACTTCTGCTCGGGCAGGAAGGTGGTGGCGGGTTCGGCGAGAGCGGAGCCGCCGGCCGCGTTGATGACGGAGGTGCGGTTGACGGCGTACGAGATCGCCTGGCGCACCTTCGGGTTGTCGAACGGCTTCACCTTCGGGTTGAAGGCGATGTAGTTGGTGTAGCCGAAGTGGCCTTCGCCGACGCGGGCGGCGAGGGCCTTGTCACCGGTGACCTTGGCGAGTTCGGCCGGGCCGAGGTTGGTGTCGGTGGTGATGGCGGTGGCGTCGGCCCCGCGCGAGGCGGAGAGCCTCTGGTTGATGACGGCCGGGTCCAGGCCGGAGCGGACGTCGATCTTGTCCGGGTAGGCCTTGCGCTCGGAGTCGGTCTTCTCGGACCAGTAGGTGTTGCGCTCCAGGACGAGGTGCTCGCCGTCGCCCTCGTTGGAGACGACCTTGTACGGCCCTGAGGAGACGGGGTGGTTCTCGTACGTCGCGCCGGTGTCCTTGGCCTGCGGCACGGGCGTGGTCTGGGTCTGCGTCGCCAGGTAGGGGAACTCGCCCTCGGGCTTGTTCAGGTGGAAGACGATGGTCCGGTCGTCGGGCGTCTCGATCGAGGCGAGGCCCTTCTTGTCCTTGTACGGGCCTTCGTAGTCGGCGCCGCCGACCAGCCAGTCGCGCAGGTAGGGCGCGCCGCCGGAGAGTTCGGCGGCGAAGGAGCGCTCGATGCCGTACTTGACGTCCGCGCTGGTGATCGCGGTGCCGTCCTCGTACTTCAGCCCTTCCTTGAGCGTGTACGTCCACACGGTGGCGTTCTCGCTGGGCGTGCCCAGGTCGGTCGCCAGGTCGGGAACGACCTCGGAACCGGCGGCTCCCGCCTCGCGGTTGCGGGTGGTGAGGGTCCGGAAGACCAGCGAGGGGACGGCGCCGCCGCCGGAGGTGTAGAGGCGCGCCGGGTCGAAGTTCACCTGGGGGGCGCGGTTGAGGACGCTGAGGGTGCCGCCCTTGGCGGGAGCGGAGGAGGAGGCGGTGGAACCGGCGTCGCTTCCGCTCTCCTTCGGGCCGCACGCCGCGACGGACGAGCCCACGACGAGAACCACGACGGCCGCGGCGACGCGGCGGGATATGGCGGACGGTTGACGCATCGGAAGGTGACCTCTCGGTACTGCCCGGCCGGAGTGGCGAGCAGAGGAAAGCAGGGACCGAACAGGAGAAGGCGGTGGTGATCGCGAGAGCGCGCGGCACGTCGGGGGACGTCGGTGCGCGGTCCGGCGAAGCCCGGAAGAGGGAAATGGGTCGACCCGGTCGGCTCGCGCGAGGAGGGCCCGGCCGGCCGAGGAGGAGAACCGGGACCGGTGACGCCTGCCGGGGAGCGGCCGCGTCTGCGGGGCCGGGGCGCCGGGAACGCGGTCCGGGAGCCGCCCGGGATGCCCGTCGGGGCAGTCGGCGGCGGCCGGAACACGGCCGGGCGGGCGTCAGCGACAGAGGATGTCGGCGACGCAGTGCCTGGTCACGCCGATGAGCGCGCGCTCCAGGGCGGCGCTCTCAGGAGTGATCAAGATGCGTGACATGCGGAGAAATATGAACGACCGCTCATCGGCATGTCAATGCGAAATGAGACGGTCGTATCAATATATGGACAGGCTGGATCAAGTGGCGGGATACACCCAGGGGTTGGGTTTGCAGGAGATGCCGTCGATGTCGAGCGACTTCGTCTGCTGCTGCATCACGGGCGCCAGGGTGCCCGGCGTACGGCAGCTCACGTGGTTGTGCCCGAGCCGGTGCCCGACCTCGTGGTTGATGAGCATCTGCCGGTAGGACAGAAGCTTGCCGGGGCCGAAGGTGACCGACCCCTGGGCCCAGCGGTAGGCGTTGATCATCACGCGCTCGGTGGAGGCGGAGTCGCAGGAGACGTTGTCCTCGGTGGTGTCCAGCCCGGACTTCTCGCACCAGACCCCGGTGGTGCCGGGGCTGGCCAGGGTGATGACGAAGTCGGGCTCACCCGTGGAGACGCGCTCGAACGTCATGTCCCCGTGATGCGCCCAACTGCGGTCGTCGTTCAGGGTCTTCTGCACCGCCTCGGCGAAGAGCGCGGAGTCGAGGCCGAGCCCCTGCTCCACGTCGATCCGGTAGCGGTACTTGTGCCCGGTGCCCGGCGCCTTCGCCGCGCCGGGGACGGTCTCGAACTTCCCGCCACCCGCCAGATCTGCGGCGAGCGGGTAGGGCGTGGCCATCTTCTCCTCGTACGACAGCGCCTTCAGCGGCGCGGGCGTCGCGGGGGTGGGCCGCGCGTCGGAACGCGAGGCCCCCTGGCCGCCCTGCCGGGTGCCGGACGCCTGCGGGGAGTCGTCCCCGCCCTGCCCCTGGGCCACCTGCCCGGCCACGACGACGGCGAGCACCGTGGTCACCGCCGCCGCCGCGATCCCGGTGAACGTCCGGCCCTTGCCGCCCTTTCCGGACGCGTTCTCCGCCTCGCCCGAGCCGTCGCCGGAGCCGTCACCGGCCCCGCCGTCCGGGCCCTGGCCGCGCCGGTCCCGGGCTCCGGCCGGCTCCTCCTCCGCGGGGGCCGGTACGGCCACCCGCGACGGGACGTGCCGCACCGGAAGCCCCACCGACGGTGCGTCGAAGGCCTCCACGAACTCGGGCCGGGGGCCCGGTATCAGTGGCGGGCCACCCGGCGCGGGGCGGGCCACCGACCGGCCGACGGGAGCCGTGCCCCGGCCGCCGGCCAGGAACTCGCCCGTGCGCGGCTCTCCGGTACGCGGCTCTCCGGTGCGTGGCTCTCCGGTGCGTGGCTCTCCGGTCGGCCGGAAGCCCGGAAATTCGCCCGAACGTGTCTGCGGCCGGGCCGGGTTCGCGGGACGCGCGGACTGGGGGGACCCGCCGGAGCCGTAGCGCGGCTGCGGCCCGGTGCCCCAGCCACCGCCGGGTTCTCGGTGCTCGGGGTGGCCGCCGCGCACCTGCGGGACCCCCTGGAACGGGGTGTCTGCGGCCGCCTCGGACGGCCGCTGCCCCTCGCGCCCGGGCGGCGCCGGTTCCGGCGCCCGCCTGCGGCGGCCGGTGCCGGAGCCCTGCCCGCCCGCCGGGGCCGGTGCGGCTTCGCCCGCCGGGCCGTTGGCCTCGGCGCCCCTTCGGCTGTGTCGTCCCACGCCCCGGATCAGCTCCCGCCGTTGTCTTCCACCAGTTCCCGGACCGCCTGGGCGACCGTCTCCGGGTACTCCATCATCGCCACGTGCCCGGCCTCGGGCAGCGACAGCAGGCGCGAGTCGCGGAACGCCTCGGACGCCTTGCGCGCCATCCGGTACGAGACCAGCTTGTCCCGTCCGCCGTACACCAGGAGCGTCGGCGCGAGCACCCGCTCGGCCTGGCGCCACAGTCCCTGCTGCCCGCCGAGCGTGTACGCGTCGACGATGCCACGGGCGGAACGCGCCATGGCGTCCCAGAAGTACGGCAGTTCCATCCGCCGTTCCATCTCGGCCACCGCCTGGCGGAACCCCTCCTCGGTGATCCGCCCCGGATCGCCGTAACAGAGTGCCATGACCCCGCGGGTGCGCTGCTCGGCGGACATGCCCCGGCTGAGCCGGGAGAAGAGCGCCGCGACACCGGGGAGTGCCAGCAGCCCGGTCGGCACGGCCGGGCGCTGGACCCGGATCTCCGGCAGCGCGGGCGAGACCAGGGTGAGGGTGCGCACCAGGTCGGGGCGGACCGCGGCGACCCGGGTGGAGACCGCGCCGCCCAGGGAGTTGCCGACGAGGTGGACCGGCCCGCGCCGCTGCGCGTCGAGCAGCCGGATCACCGCCCGGGCGTGCGCGGTCACCGAGTACGCGCCGTCGTCCGGTGGCGGGGAGTCCCCGAAGCCCGGCAGATCGACCGCCTCGCCGTCCACGACGTCCGCCAGCAGCGGCATCAGGGCCGACCAGTTCTGCGAGGAACCGCCGAGTCCGTGGACGTACAGCGCCGGAGGGAGCCCGGCGCGCACGCCGGGCCGGGAACGGACGGTCAGGCTCAGTCCGGCCAGGGGGACGGTACGCAGACTCTCCCCGGACCCGACGTGCACGGCACTGACCGTGGGGGCAACCGCCGCGGCGGCGGCGGCGACACCCGGCAGCTCGGTCGAAGACATGCGGCAATGTTACGAGACGATCACGCACTGATTCATGTGTTCGCGGTCACAGGCCGCATCGCGGGGCAGGGGTAACGCTCATAGGCTTCGGATGAGGGACGGAAGGGAGTCACCATGACGGTCGACCCGAGGGACCCGGAGACGTTTCTGGACGAGCAGCCGGACCCGCCGGGCCTGGAGACCCCCGCCGCGGACGCCGCGGAGCAGCGGACGGAGGTCCGGCAGGAGGACGACGAGCCGCAGACGGAGGCCGGTACCGAGGAGGCCGACGAGGCCGACGTCGCGGAACAGACCAAGGTGGTCGCCGAACACGAGGACGACTACCGCTGAGCGGTCCGCACCCCACCGGCCGCCGCCGGGCCCGGCGCACGGTCGAGGCCGGTGAGAGGGCGGCGTGCGCGCCGCCTGCCGGAAGCGGCGGCGGGACAGCCCTGCCGCGGCGCCGGGAAATGGCCGAAACTCTCTCCGCGTGCCGCGATTACCGGTGAAACATGCAGTTCAGGACCGGTTCGTCCCGGCCCGGCCGAGGATGTGACCCCGGTCCGTGGCTTCCGGAGTTGTCCGGTCCGTGAAATTCTGCGTCCGCGCCGCGCGCACCGGGGTTACCCAAAAGTACGATGGCCATGCGGCGCGGCAAGCACTGGACACCGTGTCGGATCACACATTTGGGAGGCGGCGTGAGCGCCATCGAGCAGACAGAGGCAGCGCGCCCGCGGGGCACTCGCCTGCCCCGCCGCGCCCGACGCAATCAGCTTCTGGGCGCCGCCCAGGAGGTCTTCGTCGCGCAGGGGTACCACGCCGCGGCGATGGACGACATCGCCGAACGGGCGGGCGTCAGCAAGCCGGTGCTCTACCAGCACTTCCCCGGGAAACTGGAGCTGTACCTCGCACTCCTGGACCAGCACTGCGAGTCGCTGCTCCAGGCGGTGCGCACCGCCCTCGCGTCGACGACGGAGAACAAGCAGCGCGTCGAGGCCACCATGGACGCCTACTTCGCGTACGTGGAGGACGAGGGCGGCGCCTTCCGTCTGGTCTTCGAGTCGGACCTGACCAACGAGCCCGCCGTGCGCGAGCGGGTGGACCGGGTGTCCCTCCAGTGCGCCGAGGCGATCTCCGACGTGATCGCGGGCGACACGGGCCAGTCCAAAGACGAATCGATGCTGCTCGCCGTCGGTCTGGGCGGGGTCGCCCAGGTGGTGGCCCGTTACTGGCTCTCCAGCCCCTCCGGCATCCCCCGGGACACCGCGGTGCAGCTGCTCACCTCGCTCGCCTGGCGCGGTATCGCCGGCTTCCCGCTGCACGGGACCGAATAGGGTCTTCCGTTCGCATCGGGCCGGACCGGGGAGCGGGGCCCGTGCCGTGCGCCGCGCGGCGGAGGAGGAAGGCGACGCGGAGCGTCGTCGGCCGACGACAACGCCGCGAAGTGCGGCACAGGACCCCGCGAGTCCGGCACGATCCGGACGGGAGGCCCTCACGGCGCCGGGCGTGTTCGCTGCGGGCGTGTTCGCTGCGGGCGTGGCCGGTCGGGCCGTGGGCGCTCGGCCCACCGGGCTAATGTGGCTGCGTACGGCGCGGCTACCGCGCAGGGACTGACCGTCGGAGGGACATAGCCGTGGAGGTCAAGATCGGGGTGCAGCACACGCCCCGCGAGATCGTTCTGGAGAGCGGGCTTTCCGCCGAGGACGTCGAGAGCGCGGTCGCCGAGGCGCTCGGCGGCAAGGCGCGGCTGCTCAGCCTCACGGACGAGAAGGGCCGCAAGGTCCTCGTGCCGGCCGACCGGATCGCGTACGTCGAGATCGGCGAGCCGACGGCCCGGCGTGTCGGGTTCGGCGCGCTGTAAGCGGCACCACGCGCAGCACGACGGAACGGCCCGGCGGGATCCTCCCGCCGGGCCGTTCCGCGTGTCCGGGGAGCACGCCGTCCCAGGTCGCCCCAGGTCCGCCCCCACGGAACACGGCGCTCCGCCGAAAGGTTTCCCCGGAACCCGGAAGGGTTGCGTGACGCAGGTCACGGGTAGGACGGCACAGGGCCTTCCGGCCCACCCCCGTCGCCCGCGTCCCGCGCCGACGGGACCGCCCGACGAATCCGCGAGGTGATGCTCCGTGATCTGGGAAACCTTCGGCTCCGTCGTGGTCGGGCTCGCCCTTGCCTGGGCCGCCCTCCACGTCCTGCCCGGCCGGCTCCCGTCGGCCCGCGCGGTCTATCCCACCGGCGCTCTGGGGGCCCTGTTCGGGGCGTATCTGACGGACGGTGTGCTGGAGTCCGGACATGCCACGGCGACGGTCGCCGGCGCACTGGTCGTCGGCACGGTGACCCTGTCTCTGCTGCTCCGGCCGCGCGGCCGGAGCCGGATCACCGGTACACCGGCCGCACGGTAGGGCGTGTCCCGGGCGTCGCGTCAGGCGGCGAGGCCCAGGGCGGCCATCCGCTTGGTGTGCGCCTCGGTGATGCGGGAGAACATCCGGCCGACCTCGGCCAGGTCGAAACCGTCCGCCACGCCGCCCACGAGCATCGTCGACAGCGCGTCGCGGTCGGCGACCACCCGCTGCGCCTGCGAGAGCGCCTCGCCCATCAGCCGCCGGGCCCAGAGGGCGAGCCGGCCGCCGACGCGGGGCTCGGCCTCGATGGCGGCGCGCACCTTCTCCACCGCGAAGTTCCCGTGGCCGGTGTCGTCCAGGACGGCGAGCACCAGATCGCGGGTGTCCGCGTCGAGCCGGATGGCGACCTCCCGGTAGAAGTCGCTGGCGATCGAGTCGCCGACGTACGCCTTGACCAGGCCCTCCAGCCAGTCGGAAGGTGCGGTCTGGCGGTGGAAGTCGTCGAGCGCCTTGGCGAACGGCTCCATGGCCCCCGTCGGGTTCTCGCCGATGTCCGAGAGCCGCTTGGTGAGCTGCTCGAAATGATGGAATTCCGCCGAGGCCATCTTCGCCAGTTCCGCCTTGTCCCCGAGGGTGGGCGCGAGTTTGGCGTCCTCGGCGAGCCGCTCGAAAGCGGCGAGCTCCCCGTACGCGAGGGCGCCCAGCAGATCCACCACGGCGGCGCGGTAATGCGGGTCGACCGATGCCGTCGACCAGCTTCCGGCGGCGATGCCGGTGGGGGCGGGGGCTTCGTCGGGCGTGCGAGCGGCGTTGTCAGGCGTCTCCATGGAGCGCACAATAGCCCGCACGGCCCTGGTGGTAAGGGCCCGGTCCACGACCGGGATCACACCGTTCCGATGAATTCGCCCAACACACATGCGCGAATCCGGGGTACAGTGGTAATGCGCCTACTGAGCATTTTCGTATGCCAAGGGCGCGACCTTGAATGAGGATGCCCGGTCGGAGGCCCGATCGGCTCCGACCCGACAGCCCTCCACGCGGGTCGTACACACCGTACGACCGCAGATGAGGGGCCCCCTCAGCGGCACGAGCGCTCGAGCGACGGCAGTGGTCCCGCGCCACCCGCGCCCTCCCAGGGCCGGATGACCAACCCGGCACGGTACGACCCCCAGCGTTCGCCTCGGTCCGCGTCTCACAGAAGAGGCAGCACCCTGACTACCTTCCGCGACCTCGGGATTCTCCCCGAGACGGCCGAGGCCCTCGAAGCCGTCGGCATCACGTCCCCCTTCCCGATCCAGGAGATGACTCTCCCCGTCGCGCTCTCCGGCAGCGACGTCATCGGCCAGGCGAAGACCGGCACCGGCAAGACGCTGGGCTTCGGTCTGCCGCTCCTGGAGATCGTCACCGTCCCCGCCGACGTCGAGGCGGGCCGTGCCGCGCCCGAGAAGCTGACCGACGCCCCGCAGGCGCTCGTCGTCGTTCCCACGCGCGAGCTCTGCCAGCAGGTCACCAACGACCTCCTCACCGCGGGCAAGGTCCGTAACGTCCGCGTCCAGGCCATCTACGGCGGCCGGGCGTACGAGCCCCAGGTCGAGGCGCTGAAGAAGGGCGTCGACGTGGTCGTCGGCACCCCCGGCCGGCTGCTCGACCTTGCGGGCCAGCGCAAGCTGGACCTGTCCCACATCCGCGCCCTCGTCCTCGACGAGGCCGACGAGATGCTGGACCTGGGCTTCCTGCCCGACGTCGAGCGCATCCTCACGATGCTGCCGGCGAAGCGCCAGACCATGCTCTTCTCGGCGACGATGCCCGGCGCCGTGATCAGCCTCGCCCGCCGCTACATGTCGCAGCCCACGCACATCAACGCCACGTCGCCCGACGACGAGGGCACGACGGTCAAGAACACGACCCAGTTCGTGTACCGGGCGCACAACATGGACAAGCCCGAGATGGTCTCGCGCATCCTCCAGGCCGACGGCCGGGGACTCGCGATGATCTTCTGCCGCACCAAGCGCACCGCCGCCGACATCGCGGAGCAGCTGGAGAAGCGCGGTTTCGCCTCCGGCGCGGTCCACGGCGACCTCGGCCAGGGCGCCCGCGAGCAGGCGCTGCGCGCCTTCCGCAACGGCAAGGTCGACGTCCTCGTCTGCACCGACGTCGCCGCGCGCGGTATCGATGTCGAGGGTGTGACCCACGTCATCAACTACCAGTCCCCCGAGGACGAGAAGACCTACCTGCACCGCATCGGCCGCACCGGCCGCGCGGGCGCCAAGGGCACCGCGGTCACGCTGGTGGACTGGGACGACATCCCGCGCTGGCAGCTGATCAACAAGGCCTTGGACCTGAAGTTCCCGGACCCGCCGGAGACGTACTCCACCTCGCCGCACCTCTTCTCCGACCTCGGCATCCCCGAGGGCACCAAGGGCATACTGCCGCGGGCCGAGCGGACCCGTGCGGGTCTGCGCGCGGAGGAGCTGGAGGACCTCGGCGAGACCGGTGGCCGGGGCCGCAAGGCGCCCGCCTCGTCCGGTCCCGCCCGTGAGGCCCGTGAGGAGCGCCCCGCGCGCACCCCGCGCCAGCGCCGCCGCACCCGTGGCGGAAGCGGCCAGGAGGAGGGCGCCGCCACGGTGCCCGCTCCCGCGGCCGAGGCCGTACCGGCTCCGGAGAGCGCCGAGGCCGCCGTGACGACGGAGCCGCGCACCCCGCGCCGCCGCCGTCGTGGCCGGGTCGGCGTCGCGGAGGCCGTCGCCGCCGAGGCGGCAGCCGCGGCTCCCGTGGCGGTGGTGGAGGCTCCCGTGGCCGTCGTCGAGGCTCCGGCCGCCGAGGCCACCAAGCCGCCGGCGCGTCGCCGCCGCACCCGTGCCGCCGCACCGGCCGAGCCGGAGTTCCAGACCGTGGCCGTCGCGGTGGGCTTCACCGAGCCCGCCGCCGAGCCCGAGACGAAGCCGCGCCGCCGCCCCCGGGTCGTGAAGCCCGTCGTGGACGAGGTCGACTTCCAGATCGCCCCGCCGTCGGAGCCCGAGTCCGAGAGCCGGACGCGCCGCCGTCCCCGTACGGCCACGAAGCCGGCCGGCGAGGCGAAGGCCGCCACCACGGCCGAGGCGAAGCCCCGGACCCGCAAGGCAGCAGCGCCGAAGACGGCCGTGAAGGCCGAGCCCGAGGCGGCCGTGGCCGCACCGGCCGACGCCGTGGAGGAGAAGCCGAAGCGCCGTCGCCGCGCCGTCGCCAAGCCGGAGACCTCCGTGGTCCCCGAGGCGGAGGCCGTGGCGAGCGAGGCGGCCGAGGCCCCGGCCCGGACCCGCCGTCGCCGTACGACGCGCCCAGCGACCACCGGGGCCGCGTCGGCCGAGAGCTGACCCGGCCGGGCACGCACGCAGCAGCAGCCGGACGGCCCCGTTCCCCGCACACCGGGGGGAACGGGGCCGTCCGGCGTTTGCGGGTCCCCGTCCCCCCGGTGCGCGGGGACTGCTCCGCGCAGGCTCTAACCTCGTCCCATGAGCCGCCCGCCGACGTTCACCCCGCCTCCCTGTGCCCGCGCCCGCGCTCTGCGCACCCCGCGCGGCGACTTCGCCGTTCTGGACGCCGTGCCGTCGGCGGACGTGCGCGGCACGGTCCTGATGCTCCCCGGCTACACCGGGAGCAAGGAGGACTTCGTCGCCCTCCTCGAACCGCTCACCGCGGCCGGCTTCCGGGTCGTCGCGGTGGACGGCCGTGGGCAGTACGAGAGTCAGGGGACGGGCCGTCAGGCAGATTACGCACAGGGCGAGTTGGCGCGGGACGTACATGCGCAGGCGAAGGCACTCGGCAGCGGCGACGGCACCCCGCTGCACCTGCTGGGCCATTCGCTGGGCGGCCAGATCGCCCGGGCGGCCGTCCTCTCGGACCCCGCGCCCTTCCGCTCGCTGACGCTGATGTCGTCCGGCCCGGCCGAGGTCTCCGCGGGACAGCGGGAGAAGGTGAAGCTGCTCGGCGAGGCACTGTCGGCGCTGACGATGAGTCAAGTGTGGGAAGCGATGCGGGCGTTGGACCCACCGGAGGATGCCAGCGCCATCGATGGCGGTGGCGTTGACCGGGGCGACGGCGAGGACCTGCGCCGCCGGTGGCTGTCGAACGATCCCGCGCAGCTGCTCGCCACCGGCCGGCAGCTGTCCGTGGAGCCGGACCGGGTGGACGAGCTGGCCGCCACGGGCCTGCCCGTCCACGTCCTCTCCGGGGAGTCCGACGACGTGTGGCCGGTCGGTCTGCTCACCGCGATGGCCGGCCGCCTGGGCGCCCGTCGCACCACGATCGCGGGCGCCGAGCACTCCCCCAACACCGGCCGCCCCCGGGAGACGGCCGCCGCGCTGGTGGCGTTCTGGTCCGGCCTCCGAGCCTTGCCCGGAGACCCCGGGCCCCTCGCCCCCGCGTCCCGCCCGTGAGGAGCTGGTGCCGCACTAGAACTGGGCCTGGAGGTGCTGCCAGAAGCCGTCGCGCAGCGCCCTGCGGAGCGGGGCGTGCCCGCGCAGGGAGTGCTGGAGCAGGCGTTCCGCCTCGACCAGGAGGTCCTGATCCACGGAGCCCGGCAGGTACGGGTGGCCCGGCATCAGGTCGACCAGGGACTCCCGGCCCTTGGCCGCGAGCCAGGCGGCGGCGACCTGCGCCCCGACGAAGCGGACGTCCTCGCGGGTGGGGGCCGGGCCTTCGTCCTCGTACGTGGTGACCGGGCGGCGGGTGACGTACGGGCGGCAGAAGTCCAGGTCGAAGGTGCGCTGGCTGTCCACCTCCCAGAGCAGCGGATCGGCCTGGTTGCGGCCTTCGCCGGCCTCGATGCCCCAGAGGTGCACCCGGGCGCCGTATCCCTGCGCGGCCTCGACGGCCGAGACGAGGTCCTCGTCACCGCCGACGAGCGCGGCGTCGCTGATGGCGCGGTGCCGGGCGAGCGATTCGAGGTCGGTGCGGATGAGGGAGTCGACGCCCTTCTGCTGATTGCTGGCGTTGAGGTTGCCGAGGCGGACCTTGACGTCGGGCAGTTCGGCGATGGACTGCTGCTCGGTGGTGTGGATGCGGCGCCGGGCGCCGTCGTACCAGTAGACGCGCAGGAGCCGGCTGTCCGCGAAGATCGTGCGGGCCTGTTCGATGAACGCCTCGATGAGCCCTCCGGAGTCGAGGTCGAAGGAGCGGCGGTCCTCGGTGCCGGTGACGAGGAGCCCTGCGGCGGCGTAGACATAACCCGCGTCGACGAAGATCGCGTGGGTGGAGGGGGTCTTCGAGACCTCGGCGAGGACGCGCCGCAGGAGCTGGTTCGTCAGGTCCAGGCGGTCGCGGATGTCGTCCGGGGCGGTGGGGAGATCGGCATCGGTCATGCGCGACTCGACGTCCGTGGCGGGGTGACTACCCGCGGGTACTTAGACATCCAAAAAATTTCCTTAGCGTAGGGAATGTTTTCCGGGGGGCGGGCCGTTGTACCCCTCGTAGGGAGCGGGACCGTAGGGTCACGCTTCCTTATCCTTGCGGACGGGAATCCCCGTCCGACCAGTAGTTCTCCAGCAGGAGGATCGGACGAAGGGAAGCCCTGTGCGCTTCGAGATCATGCGACTCGACGATGTCGACGGTACCGCCGTGGACAGCACCGTCGTAGACGCCGCCTCCGTCAACCGGATCGTGCAGCAGGCCGCGGCTATGGGCCAGCGCATCTACATTCGGCCGGCAACGAGCTCGGCCTCGTAACACCTTCCGGCAGTACGCCTTGATGAGATGACGAGTCGCCCCCGTACGGATCTCCGTACGGGGGCGCTGTGCGTCCCGGTAGGGCCGACGCCGGCGGGCCCGGGCCGGTTCAGCTGTTCTGGATGACCTGGGTGACGCCGTTGATGATCTGCTGCACGGCGATGGCGGAGAGCATCATTCCGGCGAGCCGGGTCACCAGCACCACACCGCCGTCCTTGATGACCCGGATGATCAGCAGCGAGTAGCGCATGGTCAGCCAGAGCACCACGTGCATGACGACGATCGCCGCCCAGACCGAGATCTGGCTGCTCACGGTGTGCGCGTGCTGCACGGCGAGGATCACCGAGACGATCGCGCCGGGTCCCGCGAGCAGCGGCATGCCGAGCGGTACGAGCGCCACGTTGACGTCCTTCGTCTGCGTCGGCTCGTCCGTCTTGCCGGTGAGCAGGTCCAGCGCGATGAGCAGCAGGAGCAGACCGCCGGAGATCATCAGCGCGGGTACGGAGACGTGCAGGTAGTCCAGGATCTGCTGGCCGAGCACGCCGAAGACGGCGATCACCCCGAAGGCGACCGCGACCGCCTGGAGCGCCATCTTGCGCTGGGTCTTCGCGGGACGGCCCGCGGTGAGGGCCAGGAAGATCGGGGTGATCCCGGGCGGGTCCATGATCACGAACAGGGTGAGGAAGAGCGAGCCGAATACAGCGACGTCGAACACGGTGAGCCTTGCGGGAGAAGAGAAGAAGCAGGTCGGGGGGTGACCGCGCGCGGGCGCCCCTGACCCGCCGCGGCAAAAGCCGCGGGACGGGCCGGGGTGCGCGTGGGGCGGCGGGAGGGTGCGGAAGGGCGCGCGGCACCGGGGTGCGGCCGTGGTGCGCCTGGCGGCGGCCGGAGACCCGGCCACCGGTGGGACATCGGCCCTCAGCGGGTGAGGGCTCCGCCGGCGCCCGGCACCGGGAAGGCTCCGGTGGAGCGCCGGGTGATCTCGCCGTAGATCTCGGGGTCGGTGGTGTACTCGCCGAGCGCGACGGTCTTGCGACTGCCGTGGTAGTCGCTGGAGCCGGTGGTCAGCAGTCCCAGGTCCGCGGCGAGGCCGCGGAGCCGGGCCCGGGTGGCCTCGTCGTGGTCCATGTGGTCGACCTCGATGCCGTCGAGGCCCGCCTCGGCGAGCCGGGCGATGGCCGGCTCGGGGACGACGGAACCGCGCTTGACGGCCGCCGGATGGGCGAAGACGGTGACCCCGCCGGCGGCCTTGACCAGTCGGACGGCGTCGAAGGGATCGAGTTCGTGCTTTCCGGCGTGCGCCCGGCCGCCGTCGGCGAGCCACTCGGGGGTGAACGCGTCGGAGACGGTGGGGACGACGCCCAGTTCGACGAGGGCGGCGGCGACGTGCGGGCGGCCCACCGAGCCGTCTCCGGCGATCCGGGCCACCATGTCCCAGGTGATCGGCACGCCCAGCGCCTGGAGCTTGGCCACCATGGCCTGCGCACGGGGCACCCGGTCGTCCCGGACCAGCTCGCGCTCGCGCGCGAACGCGGGTTCCTCGGGGTCGAAGAGGTACGCCAGCATGTGCAGGCTCACCCCGTCGATGCGGCAGGAGAGTTCGGCGCCGGTGACGAGGGTGAGGCCCTCGGGGAGGGCCGCCAGTGCCTCGGCGTGGCCGCGCACGGTGTCGTGGTCGGTGAGGGCGACGACGTCGAGTCCGGCCGCCGCCGCGTTCCGGACGAGCTGGGCCGGTGTGTCCGTACCGTCGGACGCGGTGGAGTGCGTGTGCAGGTCGATACGCACGACGGCGACTCCTGTGCTCGCGGCGGACGGTGGGGACGCTCCAGGATAACCACCGCCGGAGCGTCGCCCGAACGGCCGTGCGGGCCCGTCGGGCGACGGCAAGGCCCTCAGCGCGGTGCGGGACCCTGCCGGGGCGGGCCCTCCGGGGTGCCGAGCAGGCGTGGGGTGAGGGCGCCGCAGGGCACCAGGTCGGTTTCGGCGCCCGCGTCGCGGAGGTCGGTGAGGACGAGTTCGTCGTACATCAGCAGCGCCGACTGCTGGGGCCAGACGATCGCCCAGAGCCAGAGTCCGCGCGCCTCGCCCGCGAAGACGGCCCGGTCCTCCGGGACGCCGTGCACCTGCCAGAGCGGGGTGGGGCGGCCGGCGGCGAGCACCTTGGCCACGGGGGGACCGTCGACGCGCATGCGGGGGCCTGGGTCGGGGCCCTCGATGCCGGCGTAGCGGGCGCCGAGCCCGACGCCGAGCTCCTCGGCGACCAGGAGCAGCTCGCCCATCCCGCCGAGCGGGCCGGGTCCCGAGCAGACGAGTGCGGTGCCGCGCCCGCCGCTGCGGTCGTCTCCGGCGTGCGCCACGCCCGTGAACAGCCAGCCCACCGGCAGTGGCCACGGCATCCAGACCGGTACCTGCGCACGGTGGACGACCACTCCGAGCGCCTCGACGCTGGGCGGGACCACCGGTTGCATCGGGTGGACCGGGCCGTGCGCGGGGCACTGCCAGGAGTCGGCGAAAAGACCGGGCGCCCTGACCCGGCCACCGCACTTCGGGCAACTGGGTTCGCCCCTCATAACGACCCACGGTCCCCCTCCCGCGTCGCCACGTCAAGGACGGTCACCCGTCCGCAGCGTGGCTCTCCCCGAGCGAACTAGATGTAGCTTGCATTCATTAGAGGGCCTAACTTACTCTGTGCAGTGCGCATGCATCCGGCCCGGCAGCGCCGCCGGCCGGACCGACTTCCACGAGGAGAGTGGGAACACCATGCAGGGAAAGGACCCGTTCGACGAGGGGGCCACCGGCATCCTCCACCAGCCCAAGGCGGTCTGGGCGACCGCCGGCGCCTCGGTCGTGGCGTTCATGGGGATCGGCCTGGTGGACCCGATCCTGCCGTCCATCGCCGAGGGGCTGGACGCGACCCCGAGCCAGGTGTCGCTGCTGTTCACCTCGTACTTCCTGATCACCGCCTTCGCGATGCTGGTCACCGGCTTCGTCTCCAGCCGCATCGGCGGGAAGAAGACCCTGCTGGCCGGTCTGGCGCTGGTCGTCGTGTTCGCCGCGCTCGCCGGGACGTCCTCGTCGGTGGGTGAGCTGGTCGGTTTCCGGGCCGGCTGGGGACTCGGAAACGCGCTCTTCGTCTCCACGGCGCTGGCCGTGATCGTGGGCGCCGCCGCCGGTGGCAGCGCGGCGGCGATCCTGCTGTACGAGGCGGCGCTCGGCCTCGGCATGGCGTGCGGCCCGCTGGTGGGCGCGCTGCTCGGCAACGCCAGCTGGCGCTACCCCTTCTTCGGCACCGCCGCCCTGATGGCGATCGGGTTCGTCTGCATCACCGCGTTCCTGAGGGAACAGCCGAAGCCGGCCCGGAAGACCTCGCTGCTCGATCCGGTCAGGGCGCTCGGCCACGGCGGACTGGCCTCGGTGGCGGGCTCGGCGTTCTTCTACAACTACGCGTTCTTCACCATCCTGGCGTTCACGCCGTTCGTGCTGAACATGTCCCCGTACAAGTCCGGCGCGGTCTTCTTCGCCTGGGGCCTGCTGCTCGCCGTCTTCTCGGTCTTCGTGGCCCCGCGGCTCCAGGCGCGCTTCGGCTCGCTGAAGGTACTGGGCGCCTCGCTCGTCCTCTTCGCGGTGGACCTGCTGATCCTCGGGTACGGCGACCACACCGCGGCGATCGTCTGCACCATCGTCTCGGGCGCCTTCATCGGCATGAACAACACCGTCTACACCGAGCTCGCGCTCGGCGTCTCGGACGCCCCGCGCCCGGTGGCGAGCGCCGGTTACAACTTCGTCCGCTGGTTCGCCGCTGCCGCCGCCCCCTACCTCGCCCCGAAGATCGAGGAGTGGAGCGACGTGCACGTACCGTTCGTGGTCGCCGCCGTCGCGGCCGCGGCCGGTGCGCTGATCATCCGGGTACGGCGCTCCGCCCTCACCCACGAGGCCGAGGAGGTCCAGCCCCGGCACGCCACCGAGGACGGCGTCTCCGCCTTCGCCGGCTGACACCGGCGGACACGCGTGAGGGGGCCCAGCCGGAACCCAAGAACCGGCGGGGCCCCCTCCCGCACGACATGGACGGGTGGACGACGAACACGGACGAGTGATCCCGGCCCAGCGGTCCCGGTCCGGCGATTCGGTCCGGCGGCCTCGGTCCGGCGGCTTCAGTCCAGCGGTACGGAGCTCCGCAGCGGGTCCCGCAGGTCCGTGCCGTGCGAGAGCCAGCGCTCCTGGAGCTCCTGACCGCCCCGGACCCGCTTCCAGGCGGCCTCGTTCGGGGTCATCGGGAGCAGCGGCAGGAAGCGCACCGGGTCCATCGGCCCGTCGAGCTCCAGGTCCTCCACCAGCCCGCCGGACTCGGCCACGAGGACCGAGGAGAAGGGGGCCGTCGGCCAGAGCGGATCACCCAGGTCGAGGGAGGCGCCGGGCGCCACGATCACGCCTTCGACCTGCGGGGACGCCGCCAGCACGGCGAGCGGGCGCAGCACCTGGTCGGTGTCGGCCAGCCCCGCGCGTACGGAGAGCACCAGCTCGGCACGGGGGCCCTTCACCGGGTCGGCGAGCGGCGAGGTCGGGTCCGCCATGGGCTGGGCGGACATGCCGAGGGTGGCGTAGCGGACCACGTCGCCGTCGAGGAAGCGCAGCACTTCGATGCGGTCCGTACCGAGGAAGGTGACGGCGGCGCGGGCGTCCGGCTCCCCCAGGGCGGTGCGGAGCCGGGCTTCGACGAGCGCGAGAATTTCTTCCATGTCGCGAGCATAGAACGCGTATCGAACGGGCAAAGTAAGGGATTGACCCTTGGCCGGCTGATAGCCTGGCCGCCGGTCGGGACAGCGCGCGACGCGGCGCCCTCTCCGTCCCGACAGCACGTCGTCCCCCACGGGGGACCGACCGGAGGAGGTGGGGACTGCCATGGATCCAAGTCGACCGTGCAGTACCGAGCGCCCTTCCGTCCTCACCGTTTCCCGGTGAATTCTTAAGCCCTCTCGGTCAGGGCTCGTGGCTTGTCGCACGGCGGAAGAGCATCCCGTTTTTGCCTGTCTGTAGCGAACGCCGTCGCCGCCGTTCCGCGGTGCCGCCCGCTTTGCGGACGTGGTTTCCACGTCTCCATTCCGGGCTGTTCCGCCTGCGCGCACGCACGGCCCTTTCGTGTAGGAGCCTGCCATGTCCATGATCCGTGACCTGCGCGCCGCCGTGCGCCCTTCCCTGCGGCCCTCCTTCCGCAAGCCCCCCGCCCCGTACACGGGTTACGACACCACCCGCGACCCGTCCGCCTCCAGTGCGGTGGTGGACTGCGCGGTCTACCGCGACGGCCGCCGCATGGAGGCCTCCACCTGCCAGACCCCGCACGAGGCGATGCTGCGGGTGCGCGAGGGCGGCGGCTTCGCCTGGATCGGGCTGCACGAGCCCACCGAGGCCGAATTCGCAGTCATTGCCAGGGAGTTCGGACTGCACCCGCTGGCGGTGGAGGACGCGGTCCACGCCCACCAGCGGCCGAAGCTGGAGCGGTACGACGACACGCTCTTCACGGTCTTCAAGACCATCCACTACGTCGAGCACACCGAACTCACCGCGACCAGCGAGGTCGTCGAGACCGGCGAGGTGATGTGCTTCACCGGCCGGGACTTCGTGATCACCGTCCGGCACGGCGGCCAGGGATCGCTGCGCGCCCTGCGCCACCGCCTCCAGGACGACCCGGAGCTGCTCGCCAAGGGCCCGTCGGCCGTACTGCACTCCATCGCCGACCACGTGGTGGACGGGTACATCGCGGTGGCCGGCGCGATGCAGGACGACATCGACGAGGTGGAGATCGACGTCTTCTCCACCCCGACGAAGGGCAGCGCACGCGGCACCGACGCCGGGCGGATCTACCAACTCAAGCGCGAGGTGCTGGAGTTCAAGCGGGCCGTCTCGCCGCTCCAGCGGCCGATGCAGCTCCTGAGCGAGCGGCCGATGCGGCTGATCGACCCGGACATCCAGAAGTACTTCCGCGACGTGGCCGACCACCTCGCCCGGGTGCAGGAGGAGGTCCTCGGCTTCGACGAACTGCTGAACTCGATCCTCCAGGCCAACCTGGCGCAGGCGACCGTCACCCAGAACGAGGACATGCGCAAGATCACGTCCTGGGCCGCCATCGTTGCCGTGCCCACGATGATCTGCGGGGTCTACGGCATGAACTTCGAGCACATGCCGGAGCTGGAGTGGACGTACGGCTATCCGATGGTGCTCGGCGTCATCGCGGTGGTCTGTTTCTCCATCCACCGGACGCTGAAGCGCAACGGCTGGCTGTGAGCCCCGCCGGAGCCCCGCGCCACCGCGGCGGCCCGCGCCACCGGCCCACGCGGGCCCGTACGGCGGGCCGTTAGGCTCTTCGCCATGACTGCTGACTCGTTGCTCGGGCAGGCCCTCGTCGAGGAGGCCACCAAGAAGTCCGGCCTGGTCTGGGTGCGCGCCTCCGGCGCCGCCCGGGCGCTCTGGCACGTCTGGCACGAGGGCGCGGCACTCCTCGTCGGCGGCCCCGGCGAGCAGCCGCTCCCGGACGGCCTGGCGGACGGCGCACGGGCCGAGGTGACGGTGCGCAGCAAGGACAAGGGCGGCCGGATCGTCGCGTGGACCGCCACGGTGGAGGAACTCGCCCCGCACTCCGAGGAGTGGGAGGCGGCGGTCGCGGAACTCAAGGGGAAGCGGCTGAACGCGCCGGACGCCGAGCGGCTGACGGAGCGCTGGGCGCACGACTGCCGCGTGGTGCGGCTGGCGCCCGTGGCGCACACCACCGACCTGCCGGACGGTTCGCTCGCCGCCCGTCCGCTCCCCACCCCGGCGATCACCCGCGAACCGGTCCCGGCCGGACTCCCCCGGCTGCTGCTGAAGAAGAAGCGCCGCGCGGGTTGAGAGGGCCGGGGCCCACCGGCCCGCTCAGCCCGAGCTTTTCGGCAGTTGGCCGCCGTAGTCGACGGTGTCGTCCTGCGGTGGGGCCGCCAGTTCGAAGGAGCGGCCCCAGTCGGCCAGGGTGACCGTGCCGCCACCGCCGCCGCGCGCCACCCGGACGGGGTACGGGGTGCCCTTGAGGGACACGTCGAGCGCGCCGCCCTCGCCCTTCCCGCCCAGGATCTGGATGACGGGCACGCCGGTGACCTTGTCCCGGTCGCCCTTGTTGACGGTGCCGTGCAGGGAGAGCAGCCCGTCGAGCAGGGTGTCCTTCTCGGTGAAGCCGCGCAGCCGCTTGTACGTGGGGTCGTCCTCGGGCACCTTGACGTACTTGCCGTCGAGCTTCTTGGCGGCCTCCGCGTCGCCGTCCCCGTTCTGTGCGTCCTGCTCGGTGCTCCAGAAGGCGGCGTCCGCCTTGAGGTAGAGGTCGTCGCCGACCCGCAGGACGGCGAAGGTGTTCTCCTTCGAGGTGACGGAGCCGGTCCCGCCGTCGGCGTTGAGCCGCATGTCGAGGGTGTAGCTGCCGTCCTTGCTGATGAGGGTGCCCGCGAGGTGGACGGCCTCGGCGGCGTCGGCGGCGGCTCTGGCCCGGGTGTCGATCTCCGTGGCGGAGAGCTTGCCGATTCCGTTCGTACCCTTGTCGGGGTCGTCGCCCACGCAGCCGGTGAGGCCCAGGGCGAGTCCCGCCCCGAGTGCCACGGCGAGCGCGGTGCGGCGGGCCCGTACGGCGGGAGCGTAGGAGGTCACGCGTACTTGCCTCTCGTCTGCGTGTGGGATGGCAAGCGGCAGCGTACCCGGGGTTCGGGCGCCTTCCGGAAGGGAGCCGTCCGGGCGGCTCCCGGGGCCGGTACGGAGCGGTACGCAGTGGTACGGGCTAGCCTGAATCCGGCATACCGGCGTCACCGACGCCCCTGACGCGGCGGGAACGGCCGCGCCGGGTCCATGCCCGCGGCAACCGGCACGGAAGGGGTGCGCAATGGCATCGGGCGCGCCCAGGGTCTTCGTCTCGCACCTCTCCGGAGTTCCGGTCTTCGACCCCAACGGCGACCAGGTCGGCCGGGTCCGCGACCTCGTCGCGATGCTGCGCGTCGGCGGCCGCCCGCCCCGGCTGCTCGGCATGGTGGTGGAGGTCGTCAGCCGGCGGCGCATCTTCCTGCCGATGACCCGGGTGACGGGCGTGGAGTCCGGCCAGGTCATCACCACCGGCGTGGTCAACATGCGCCGCTTCGAGCAGCGGCCCACCGAGCGCCTGGTGCTCGGCGAGTTCCTGGACCGGCGGGTGCGGCTCACGGAGTCCGGCGAGGAGGTCACCGTCCTCGACGTGGCCATCCACCAGTTGCCGGCCCGCCGCGACTGGGAGATCGACAAGTACTTCGTCCGCAAGGGGCGCGGCGGGGCGCTGCGCCGCAAGGGCGAGACGCTGACCGTCGACTGGTCGGCGGTGAGCGGCTTCGCGCTGGAGGAGCACGGGCAGGGCGCCGAGAGCCTGGTCGCCACCTTCGAACGGCTGCGCCCCGCCGACGTCGCCAACGCCTTGCACCATCTGACGCCCAAGCGCCGGGCGGAAGTGGCCGCCGCCCTCGACGACGACCGGCTCGCCGACGTGCTGGAGGAGCTGCCGGAGGACGACCAGGTGGAGATCCTCGGCAAGCTCAAGGAGGAGCGCGCGGCGGACGTGCTGGAGGCGATGGACCCGGACGACGCGGCGGACCTCCTCTCCGAGCTGCCCGAGGAGGACAAGGAGCGGCTGCTGACGCTGATGCGCCCGGACGACGCGGCCGACGTGCGGCGGCTGATGAGTTACGAGGAACGGACGGCGGGCGGTCTGATGACGACCGAGCCGATCGTGCTGCGCCCGGACGCCACGGTCGCGGACGCGCTCGCCCGGGTGCGGCAGTCGGACCTCTCCCCGGCGCTCGCCGCCCAGGTGTACGTCTGCCGGTCGCCCGACGAGACGCCCACCGGCAAGTACCTCGGCACCGTCCACTTCCAGCGGCTGCTGCGGGATCCCCCGTTCGCGCTGGTCAGCTCGATCGTGGACAGCGACCTCCGACCGCTGCCGCCGCACACCCCGCTGACGGTGGTGACCAGCTATCTGGCCGCGTACAACCTGGTCTCGGTGCCCGTGGTGGACGAGAGCGGGTCGCTGCTGGGCGCGGTGACCGTCGACGACGTGCTGGACCACCTGCTGCCGGAGGACTGGCGGGAGACCGACTTCCACGGCGAGGAGGGGATCGCCCGTGGCCGCTGAGGAGCGCTCGAAGGCGGCGTCGACCGGTTCGTCCGGGATGGTGCGCCCGCCCAGGTTCCGGCTGGACCAGCCGAAGTCGCCGCGCCGCCGGCTGCTGCCGGAGTACGACCCCGAGGCGTTCGGCCGGTTCTCGGAGCGGATCGCGCGCTTCCTGGGCACCGGGCGGTTCATCGTCTGGATGACGCTGATCATCGTCCTCTGGGTGCTCTGGAACATCTTCGCGCCGACCGCGCTGCGGTTCGACGAGTACCCGTTCATCTTCCTGACGCTGATGCTCTCGCTCCAGGCCTCGTACGCGGCGCCGCTGATCCTGCTCGCGCAGAACCGGCAGGACGACCGGGACCGGGTCACCCACGAGCAGGACCGCAAGCAGAACGAGCGGTCCATCGCGGACACCGAGTTCCTCACCCGGGAGATCGCGGCGCTGCGGATGGGGCTCGGCGAGGTCGCCACCCGCGACTGGATCCGCTCCGAACTGGAGGACCTCGTGCGGGACCTGGAGGACCGCCGCGTCCTCCTGCCGTCCGAGAGTGACGAAGGCGACCGCTGAGGGGCTACCCGCGCGTAGCGCCGCGCGCCGTAACATCGTCGTATGGCTACGGAAGACGCGGTGCGCGAAGCACTGGCGACAGTGAACGACCCGGAGATCCACCGCCCGATCACCGAACTCGGCATGGTGAAATCGGTCGAGATCGATCCTGACGGTGTGGTGGCTGTCACGGTGTACCTCACGGTCTCCGGCTGCCCGATGCGCGAGACCATCACCAGGAACGTGACCGACGCGGTCGCGGCGGTGGAGGGTGTCTCGCGGGTCGAGGTCACCCTCGACGTGATGAGCGACGAGCAGCGCAAGGAGCTGGCGGGCGCGCTGCGCGGCGGTACCGCCGAGCGCGAGGTGCCTTTCGCCAAGCCCGGTTCGCTCACCCGTGTCTACGCGGTCGCGTCCGGCAAGGGCGGGGTCGGCAAGTCCTCGGTGACGGTCAACCTCGCCGCGGCGATGGCGGCCGACGGGCTGAAGGTGGGCGTCGTCGACGCCGACATCTACGGCCACAGTGTGCCCCGCATGCTCGGTGCGGACGGCAAGCCGACCCAGGTCGAGAACATGATCATGCCGCCCTCCGCGCACGGCGTGAAGGTCATCTCCATCGGCATGTTCACCCCGGGCAACGCCCCGGTGGTCTGGCGCGGCCCGATGCTGCACCGCGCGCTCCAGCAGTTCCTCGCCGACGTCTACTGGGGCGACCTCGACGTCCTGCTGCTCGACCTGCCGCCGGGCACCGGTGACATCGCGATCTCCGTGGCGCAGCTCGTACCGAACGCCGAGATCCTCGTCGTCACCACCCCGCAGCAGGCGGCGGCCGAGGTCGCCGAGCGGGCCGGTTCGATCGCGGTGCAGACGCACCAGAAGATCGCCGGTGTCGTGGAGAACATGTCGGGCATGCCGTGCCCGCACTGCGACGAGATGGTCGACGTGTTCGGCAGCGGCGGCGGGCAGCGGGTGGCGGACGGTCTGACCAAGACGATCGGCGCCGAGGTGCCGGTGCTCGGTTCGATCCCGATCGACGTACGGCTCCGCGAGGGCGGCGACGAGGGCAAGCCGGTCGTGCTCTCCGACCCGGACTCCCCCGCCGGCCGGGCGCTCCGCTCCATCGCGGAGAAGCTGGGCGGCCGTCAGCGCGGCCTGTCCGGCATGTCGCTGGGCATCACCCCGCGCAACAAGTTCTGAAGGCTGTCCCGCAGCCGACGGCGAGGAGCCGGGCGGTCCGATCGATCGGACCGCCCGGCTCCTCGCGCGTCCGGCCCTGATCCGGACGCCGGTGTCGCGTGCGCCTCAGGCGTAGGCGGCGACGTCCTCGACGGCCGAGAAGCCGAGCCCGTACGCGCTCATCCCGCGCCCGTACGCGCCGAGGTGCACGCCCTTCGCGGAGCCGGCCAGTACCCAGCCGAACTCGGACTCGCGGTAGTGGAACTCGACCGGTACGCCGTCCACCGGCAGCGAGAGCGTCGACCAGGGCGCCCCGTCCAGCTCGTCGGCGAGCTCGAAGGCGATCTCGGTCTGCTGGTCGAGCCAGTCGTCACGCAGGCCGTGGTCGAGCTGCTGCGGCCAGGTGCAGGCGAGGAGTCCGGAGCCGGCCAGCCAGGCGGCCGTGGACACCGTGGTGGCCTCCAGCGTTCCGGTGCCGTCGCCGCTGCCGCGTACGGGGCTGCTGGCCACGGTCACCACGACGGCGAACCGCTCCTTCTCGGGGCCCGCGTCGGGACGTGCCAGCGGCTCGTCGCCGTGGCCGATCGCGCCGTGCTGGACCGTTCCGTCCGCGGCCCGGCCGACCTGGGTCAGCCGGCGCGGTCCGGTGAACGCCTCGTCCAGGGCGTACCAGGGGAAGGACGCCTGCAGATAGCCGTCGACGACCGCTGGCCGGGCCGAGGGCACCCCCTCCGCCGCCGCGGTGTCCGTGCTGGGCGTACTGGGCGTGCCATCCGTGTCGACCCGACTCGTGGTCTCCATCTGCGCGGCCGCCTCCTCGATCTCTCAGGATCCGGAGCGGCCCGCCCCCCGCGGGCTCGGGCATCCTCGCAACCGGACAGATGGAGAATAGCCATACCGTACGGACGAGCCGGGATTGACCGGGCTCAGGTGGCGTCGGCGTCGAACGGCGGACGGTCGTCCGCAGCGGCCGGAGCGGCCTTCTTCAGGGGGTCGGCGGCGCTCTTCACCAGCGGGTCGGCAGACGAGGACTTCGTCAGCGTGCCGACGTCGGAAGCGGTCGAGGCCGCCGCGGCGGTCACGCTGTCGCGGCCGTGCTGCACGGCATCCGTCATGTCGGTGATCTCCTTGCGGAGGTCGAAGCTCTCGCGGATCTCCTTGAGCCCGAGATCGTCCTCGCCGTCCATCAGCTGCTTGCGGATGAACGTCTTCGGGTTCAGGTCCTCGAACTCGAAGTCCTTGAACTGCGGGCCCAGCTCGGAGCGGATGTCCTGCTTGGCGCTGTCCGAGAACTCCCGGATCTTGCGGATCGTACGCGTGACGTCCTGGATGACCTTCGGCAGCTTGTCGGGGCCGAAGACCAGGACGGCGAGAATCCCGAGAGTCAGCAGCTCAAGTGCGCCTATGTCATTGAACACTTTGCCGCTCCTCGTGTGCTCCGCGTGTTCGTCGCGTGGTCTCCCACCGGCACGGCCGAAAAGTCCGGCCGTGCAAACCGTACCTGGCCGAGCTGTACGGACGGTACCTCTGGGCGGCGTTCAGGAGCCGGTGGCCGAGCCCAGGGTCAGAGTCATGGACAGCTCTTTACCTCCGCGCGTCAGGCGCAGACCGAGCCGGTCTCCGGGCCGGTGGGCGCGGATCTTCACGATCAGCTCCTCGCCGTTGTGGACGCGTACGCCGTCCACCGCCGTGATGACGTCGCCCGGCCGGACCCCGGCACGGTCGCCGGGACCGTCCTCGGTGACGGCGGGAGAACCGTCGGCCCCCTCGGTGTTCACCTTCGCGCCGTCGCCGGTGTACTCCATGTCCAGGGTGACGCCGATCACCGGGTGGGTGGCCTTGCCGGTGTTGATGAGTTCCTCGGCGACGCGCTTGCCCTGGTTGATCGGTATGGCGAACCCGAGGCCGATCGACCCCGCCTGCGCTCCGGTCTCGGTGGCGCCGGTGTCGGCGGCGCGGATGGCGCTGTTGATGCCGATCACCTGGGCGTGCGCGTCGAGGAGCGGGCCGCCGGAGTTGCCGGGGTTGATCGGCGCGTCGGTCTGGAGGGCGTCGACGTAGCTGACGTCGCTGCCGCCGGCCTCCTCGCCGCCGGCGGTGATCGGGCGCTGCTTGGCGCTGATGATCCCGGAGGTGACGGTGTTGGACAGGTCGTACGGGGCGCCGATGGCCACCACCGGGTCGCCGACGGCGACGTTGTCGGAGTTGCCGAGCGTCAGCGGCTTCAGGCCGGAGACGCCGCTGACCTTCACGACCGCGAGGTCGTAGCCGCTGTCGGTGCCGACCACCTCGGCCCTCGCGTTCTCGCCGCCGCTGAACGTCACGGTGATGTCGCCGGACGAACCGGCGGGAGCGACGACGTGGTTGTTGGTGAGGATGTGGCCCTCGCCGTCGAGGACGAAGCCGGTGCCCGTGCCGGATTCCTCGCTGCCGCTGACGTGCAGGGTGACCACGCCCGGCAGGGCGCTCGCGGCGATCCCGGCGACGCTGTCCGGTGCCCGGCCTGCGGGCGCGGCTCCGGCCTGCGGGAGGTGCACGGTGGTGAGGCCGCCGTTCCGTTCGACGTACGCGCCGACCCCGCCGCCGATGACTCCCGCGACCAGCGCGAGGAGTACGGCCCCGACGAGGAGCGACCCGCGCCGGCCGCCCCTGCGGCCCGCCACGGGGATGACCCCGGAGGCGTGCGGGGCGGTGCGCGTCAGCGGCTCCTGCTGCGATCCCCACGGGTCGTAGTGGAGCCAGGGCGCGGTCTGCGCGGGGGCCTGGTGCGGGGCGTGCCCGTGCTGGTGCGGGGCGTGCTGGTGCGGGGCGTGCTGGTGCGGGGCGTGCTGGTGCGGGGCGTGCTGGTGTGCGTGGGGCTCGGCGGGGTGCGGTGCACCGGGAGGAGCCGCGTACGACGCGGGCACGGGGGTGCCGTGCGCGGGGGTGGCGGCGGGGTGCTGGACCGGCGGGGCGGGCGCCCAGGGGCCGGGGCCGCCGTAGGGCGGGGTGCTGTACTCGTCGGGCTCGTGCAGGGGGCGCACGGCGCCGGGGGTACGGGGCCCGGGCACCTCCGGGACGACGGTCGCGGGTCCGTCCGCAAGCGGCGCGGGCGCTTCGGGGACCGGCGCGGTCTCGGGTGCGACGGGCTCGGTCCGTTCAGGTGCCTCCGGCAGAACCGGCGGCGGGCCCACGGCCTCTGCGGCGGGTCCCGTCGCGGGACGGCTCCACCACTTCGGCTTCGGTCCGGTGGGCTTTGCCTCGTCCATACTCTCCCCGCACATGGCCTCCGCACGCCCTCCCCGGAGCGTTCCGACCGGAATTCAACCAGGTTTTGGGCGGGCCGAGCGGAGACGGTGGGGAGCGGGTGGTGAGGCGGCCCGTGCGGGCCGCCGGTACACCGGGGGACGTGGGCCGTGTTGGGAAAGTGGCGCCGTCCGCCCGGAGGGCCTGACAGACCGGACTTTCACAACACGGCCCAGCCCCGCCGGCCGGGACACGACCGGCGCGGGAAGGGGTCAGCGCAGCGCCTGCTGCGGCGACGGCAGTGCCGAGAGCGGCGTGGCGGAGCCGGACGGGGACGGGGCGGCCGACGACGTGGCGGCCGACGGGGACGGGGCGGCGGGTGTGGCGGACCCGGTGACCTTCGGCTGCGCGGCCGCGGCGGGGTACAGCGGCGCCAGGAGCGGGGACGCCGTGCTGGGACATATCAGCGAGGCCAGCGAGACCTTCCTCGTCGGCTGCGCGTACTCCTGCCCGGTCCCGAAGAGGGTCTCGGTGCCCGTGCCGGAGAGCGACTGCGTGCCGACGCCGGCGAGCCCCGCGGGGGCGCCGGAGGTGGGCGCGGCGCCGGAACGGTCCTCCACGGAGAGCGCGCCGCCCTGCGCACTGCCGCGGCTGGCGGCGGAGATCCCGCTCGCCGCGCGCTCGTCGGCGTCGAGCGGGGTCGTCGCGGACCCGGTGCCCTCGGCCCGCAACGGGGCGTCGAAGGCGTCGCCCACCGGGACGGCACCCCCGAGCGCGATGGCCGCCAGCGAGACGGCGCTGGCGGCGGCGAACGCGAACCGGCGGCTGCGCCACGGGGAACGGTCGCCCTCCCGTGCCACCTCGTGTATGCGGAAGCCGGAGCCGCCGGGCAGGACGGTGCCCGATCCGTGCGCGGTGGGGAGGTACCCGAAGCCGTCCAGCGGCGAGGGGGTCCGCTCCGTACGACGGCCGCCGGGGGGACGTCCCGTCGGCAGGCGGAAGTCGTCCACCGGCCGGCCGTCGGGGCCGAAGGGCCCGCGCCGGGTTCCGTCTTCGCTGCCGGTGCCGCCGGGGAGACCCTGGAGCCGGGCGAGGAAGCCCTCGGTGGGTGAGGGGGGAGCCGTCTGCGCGAACACGGACTTGACCCGGCGTTGGGCGTCCGCTTCCGCCTTGCAGCGGGCGCAGGTGGCGAGGTGGGCGAGGACGCGTTCGCGGGCGTCGTGTTTGAGCTCGCCGTCGACCAGGGCGGCGAGCCGGTCCCCCAAGTGCTGCTCGGCAGGGGTGGGGCCTGTGGGTGTCACGTCGTTCCGCCCTCCCCCGCGAGGACGGCGCCCGCCAGGGAGCGCTGTTCGGCGCGGGCTTCGGGAGACCGGTGCTTGAGCGCCTTGCGCAGATGCGATCGGCCTCGGTGGATACGGCTTCGCACGGTGCCCAGCTTGACCCCGAGCGTGGCTGCGATCTCCTCGTAGCTCAGACCCTCGATGTCGCAGAGCACCACGGCGGCACGGAACTCGGGGGCGAGGGTGTCCAGCGCCTGCTGCACGTCCGCGTCGAAGTGGGTGTCGTTGAACGCCTGCTGAGGCGACGGCTCACGGCTGGGCAGCCGTTCGGCGGCGTCGTCCCCGAGGGAGTCGAAACGGATCCGCTGCTTGCGGCGGACCATGTCGAGGAAGAGGTTGGTGGTGATGCGGTGCAGCCAGCCCTCGAAGGTGCCGGGGGTGTACGTCGACAGCGACCGGAAGACGCGGACGAACACCTCTTGGGTGAGGTCCTCCGCATCGTGCTGGTTGCCCGTCAGCCGGTACGCGAGTCGGTACACGCGACCGCTGTGGGTGCTGACGATCTCTTCCCATGAGGGCGGGGTCCACGCCGGGGATTCCGTGTCGGAGGCGAAGGTCGCGGTCGTTGCGGAATCGTTGGAAGAACGGTCAGCGTTGTTGGTCACGGATTTCGGCTCACCCGCCGACCTGAGAAAGCGCCGCAGCGCTCCTCCCCGATCCCCAGGCGCAGCCGCACCTCCCCTGTCGGCTCTGGTGGTGTCCAGTGGAGCCCCTACCATAGCCACCTCGCCCGTTAGCTCCGTATAAGCCTTTTTCGCAAGGGGCCGGGCCATGCCCGGGGCCTGCTCGTGCCGGTCCGGTGAGCCCGATCCGCGGGCCCCCTTCGGGCGCTTTCCCCTCTCTCTCCCCAACGTCCGGTCCCATCTGCGGGTTCCCCTGCGCAGCGGATACAGTCACCGTTGCGCCAACTAAGGGGACAGGAGAGGGTCATTACCGCCAACCGGCAGACGAGCTGGGCGTTCGCCGACGCCTTTGTCCCCGAGGACGAGGCTCTGTACCTGGCCCGCGAGCGGTCCAGGTCGTTCGGGATCCGCTCGGTCTCCCCCGGCACGGGAGCCGCGCTGCGGCTGCTCGCCGCCGCGGCGGACGCCAAAGCGGTGGCGGAAATCGGCACCGGCACCGGCGTGTCCGGCATCTACCTGCTGAACGGGATGCGCCCGGACGGGGTCCTGACCACGGTCGATCCCGAGCCCGAACGGCAGCAGTTCGCCCGTGAGGCGTTCCGCTCCGCCGGCTTCGCCACCAACAAGGCGCGCTTCATCCCCGGACGCGCGCTGGACGTGCTGCCGCGCCTCGCGGACGGCGGTTACGACCTGGTCTTCTGCGACGGCGACCGGCTGGAGAGCCTGGAGTACCTGGCCGAATCGTTGCGGCTGCTCCGGCGCGGCGGGGTCGTCTGCTTCGAGGGGGTCTTCGCGGACGGCCGTACGGTCGACGCCGCGGCCCAGCCCGCCGAGGTGCAGCGCATCCGGGAGCTGCTGCGGGCGGTGCGGGAGAGCCAGGAGCTGATGTCCACGCTGCTCCCGGTCGGCGACGGGCTGCTCTGCGCGGTCCGGCGCGGCTGAGGCACCCCGGATCGGGCCCCGGACACGACTCCGTTCCGGACACCGTCCCGCCCCCGGACACGCTCCCGCCCCCGGGCACGCCTCTGCTCCGGACACGCTTCTGCCCCGGCGCGGAAACCCGTGCCGGGGCAGAAGTGAAGTGTGGGCGCGCAGAAGGTCAGCCGACAACCTTCTTGAGCGCGTCGCCGAGCGCGTCTGCCTCGTCCGGAGTCAGCTCGACAACAAGCCGACCGCCGCCTTCGAGCGGAACTCGCATGACGATGCCCCGCCCCTCCTTTGTCACCTCGAGCGGGCCGTCGCCCGTCCGCGGCTTCATGGCCGCCATGCTCGTTCCCCTTCCTGAAACCAGCTCAATCGCAACCGGCGGCCCCATGACAGGCGCTGCCTCACCGGCATCGAACACATTGCTTCCAGGTCATTATCCCGCATGTGACACCCCGATGACCAACATCGATCGGCATCGCTTGCGCAACGCACACCACCAAAACCACCCAATTCGGCGATCCGGCTGCGATACTTCGCCCCCTCGCGGCCCCAGGTGAGAGCCAATCGTTAGACGCAGGTCACATGTCGGCCCGGCGGGGCGTCGGCCATGCTTGCCTGGCGAGGCACCGAACCTGGACAGCGAGGGGACACCACCATGGCCGACGAACTGGCGGGCACCGTGCTCTACGAGGTGAGCGACGGGCTGGCGACGATCACCCTCAACCGGCCCGACGCGATGAACGCCATGAACACGGAGGCCAAGGTCGCCCTGCGCGACTCTCTGCGTGCCGCCGCCGACGACTCCTCCGTACGGGCCGTACTGCTCACGGCCACCGGGCGCGCCTTCTGCGTCGGGCAGGACCTGAAGGAGCACATCGCCTCGCTCGCCGCCGCGCAGGAGACCGGCGGCGGCAACGCGCTGAGCACGGTGAGCGAGCACTACAACCCGATCGTGCGGGCCATCACGGAGATGGAGAAGCCGGTCGTGGCCGGGGTGAACGGGGTCGCCGCCGGGGCCGGCTTCGGTTTCGCGCTCGCCGCCGACTACCGGGTGGTGGCCGACACCGCCTCCTTCAACACGTCGTTCGCGGGGGTCGCGCTGACCGCCGACTCCGGGATGTCCTGGACGCTGCCCCGGCTGATCGGGCCGAGCCGCGCCGCCGACCTGCTCCTCTTCCCGCGCTCGATCACCGCGGCGGACGCGTACGGACTGGGCCTGGTCAACCGGGTGGTCCCGGCGGCCGATCTCGCCGCCGAGGCCGCGTCGGTGGCCCGCGCGCTGGCGGACGGGCCGACCGTGGCCTACGCGGCGCTCAAGGCGTCCCTGGCGTACGGCGCGGGGCACACCCTGGCCGAGACGCTGGAGAAGGAGGACGAACTCCAGACGAAGGCGGGCGCCTCGCAGGACCACACCATCGCGGTGAAGGCGTTCCTCGCCAAGGAGAAGCCCCGCTACCTCGGCAAGTAGACGCGACGGACCCCCTCACGGGCCGGCCCCCGGGGAAGTGACCGGCATCACGTCCCCGGAGGTCCGGTTCAGCCGGTGGCGCCCCGTGCCACGCAGTCGGCGAGGTGGTCGTCGACCAGCCCGCACGCCTGCATCAGGGCGTGGGCGGTGGTCGGGCCGACGAAGCGTACGGACCGCTTCTTCAGCGCCTTGGCGAGCGCGGTGGACTCCGGGGTGACCGCGGCGACGTCCCCGAGCGTCTTGGGGGCGGGCCGGATGCCCGGGTCGGGGGCGTACGACCAGATCAGTTCGTCCAGCTCGCCGGGGGCCCACTCGGCGAGCACCCGGGCGTTGGCGAGGGTGGCGTCGATCTTGGCGCGGTTGCGGATGATGCCGGCGTCGGCCAGGAGCCGCTCCTTGTCCGCGTCGGTGAACAGGGCGACCTCGGCGATCCGGAATCCGGCGAAGGCCGTACGGAAGCCCTCCCGGCGGCGCAGGATCGTCAGCCAGGAGAGGCCGGACTGGAACGCTTCCAGGCAGAGGCGTTCGAAGAGGGCGTCGTCGCCGTGGACCGGCCGCCCCCATTCGGTGTCGTGGTAGGCGAGGTAGTCCTCGGTGCTCAGGCCCCAGGGGCAGCGCAGCCCGCCGTCCGGGCCCGGTTCGGCTCCGCCGCTCATCGGGCTCCTCCGTCGTCGTGGCCCGGCTCCTCGCCGAAGGAGCGCTTACGGAAGTCGGTTCCGGGCGCGCCCTGGGAGAGTGCTCCGGAGAGCGCCGCCTCCAGGTCGGCGATCCGGGCGTCGCGCTCGGCGAGTTCGGCCGCGACCCGGTCGAGCGCCTCGTCCACGTCGGCCATGCGGTAGCCGCGTACAGCCATCGGCAGCCGGAGCTGCTCGATGTCGCTGGTGACCAGGGGGCGGGTCAGCGGCAGCGGGTCCGTGAGGCACTCGGGCGCGGTGTCCAGGAGCACCGCGCGGTCGCCCCCACCGACCACGCCGAGGGTGACCGCCCCGACGACCACGACCATCGCGAGCAGCAGGAACAAGAACACGTGCGCCTCCCAGCGGGCGGAATCAGTCCGGGTCCGATCGTGCCATGCGGGGCCGACGGTTAGGGTCGTTGGTTCGGCCCCAGGGTCGATCTACGAGGAGGAACACGGGATGCGAAGCGGTCCACTCAGGCTGGGGCGGCGGGAATTCGGTCCGCACGAACCGGTGATCATGGCAATCGTGAACCGGACCCCGGACTCCTTCTACGACCAGGGCGCCACGTTCCTGGACGAGCCGGCGCTCACCCGGGTCGAGCAGGCGGTCGCGGAGGGCGCGGCGATCATCGACATCGGCGGGGTGAAGGCGGGACCGGGCGAGGAGGTCTCGGCCGAGGAGGAGGCCCGGCGCACGGTCGGTTTCGTCGCGGAGGTCCGGCGCCGCCACCCGGACGTGGTGATCAGCGTGGACACCTGGCGGCACGACGTGGGCGAGGCGGTCTGCGAGGCGGGTGCCGACGTGCTGAACGACGCCTGGGGCGGGGTCGACCCGAAGCTGGCGGAGGTCGCGGCCCGGTACGGCGCGGGGCTGGTCTGCACGCACGCGGGCGGCGCGGAGCCGCGTACCCGCCCGCACCGGGTGGAGTACGAGGACGTGATGGCGGACATCCTGGGGGTCACCCTGGGGCTGGCCGAGCGGGCGGTCGGGCTGGGGGTGCGCCGGGACGGGATCATGATCGATCCGGGTCACGACTTCGGGAAGAACACCCGGCACTCGCTGGAGGCCACCCGGCGCCTGGACGAGATGACGGCGACCGGCTGGCCGGTGCTGGTCTCGCTCTCCAACAAGGACTTCGTCGGCGAGACCCTGGACCGCCCGGTCAAGGAGCGGGTGATCGGGACGCTGGCGACCACGGCGGTGTCGGCGTGGCTGGGGGCCCAGGTGTACCGGGTGCACGAGGTGGCGGAGACCCGGCAGGTACTGGACATGGTCGCGTCGATCGCCGGTCACCGGCCGCCCGCGGTGGCGCGGCGCGGACTGGCGTGAGCCGGAGCCGGGCGCCGGCTCGGACGGCGCCCGGCCGGCGTGACGCGCCCGCCGGGCGCCCGGGGAGCCGGCGGTGCACCCCGGACACACGCCCTAGCGGTTGACCTCCTTGGTCACCAGCGCGACCGCCTCGTCCACGTCGTCGGTGACGTGGAAGAGCAGCAGGTCCCGCTCGGACGCCTTGCCCTGGGCGACCACGGTGTTCCGGAGCCAGTCGACGAGACCGCTCCAGTAGGCGGAGCCGAAGAGGACGATCGGGAAGCGGGTGACCTTGCCGGTCTGTACGAGGGTCAGCGCCTCGAAGAGTTCGTCCAGGGTGCCGAGCCCGCCGGGGAGTACGACGAATCCCTGCGCGTACTTGACGAACATCGTCTTCCGGACGAAGAAGTAGCGGAAGTTGACGCCGATGTCGACGTGCGGGTTCAGTCCGGACTCGAAGGGCAGCTCGATGCCGAGTCCGACCGAGATCCCCTTCGCCTCCCTGGCGCCCTTGTTGGCGGCCTCCATCGCACCGGGACCGCCACCGGTGATGACGGCGAAGCCCGCGTCGACGAGCGCCCGGCCGATCCGTACGCCCGCGTCGTACTCCGGGGTGTCCTCCGCGGTGCGGGCGGAGCCGAACACGCTGATCGCGCTGGGCAGCTCGGCGAGCGCCCCGAACCCCTCCACGAACTCGGACTGGATGCGCATGACCCGCCAGGGGTCGGTGTGCACCCATTCCGAGTCGTCCTCGGAGTCCAGCAGCCGCTGATCGGTCGTGCCGGGCTGTACCTGTTCCCTGCGGCGCAGCACCGGGCCGAGCCGCTGCTCCTCGGGCCTGACCGCACCTTCGGGAATCCCCGTGTTCTCAGGAATCTCGGAGTTCTCCGGAATGCGCCCGTCCTCCGGGTTGCCCATGACCTGCTCCCTCCACCGACCTGCGTTGTGGCTGTTCCCGCCAGCGTAGATCCATGATGGTTACGGGCGGGGTAATGCCGTGGGTCAGCTGGTGAGCCAGGAGCGGAGGCGCTCCTCGCAGTGGGTGATCCGTGCGGCCACCACGTGTTCGTCGCGCTTGTGGGCGTAGAGCGCGTCGCCGGGACCGTAGTTGACGGCGGGGACGCCGAGGTCGCCGAAGCGGGAGACGTCGGTCCAGCCGAACTTGGGCTGGGCGGTGCCTCCGACGGCCGCCATGAACGCCTTCGCCGCCGGGTGCGAGAGCCCCGGCATGGCGGCGGTCGAGTGGTCGTCCACCGTGAACTCGGCGATCGCGCACTCCGCGAAGACCTCTCGGACGTGCGCGAGGGCCTCGTCGGCGGTGCGGTCGGGGGCGTAGCGGTAGTTGACGGTGACGGTGCAGGCGTCCGGGATCACGTTGGTGGCGACGCCGCCGTCGATCTTCACCGCGTTGAGGCCCTCGCGGTATTCGAGGCCGTCGATGACCGGGCGGCGCGGTTCGTACGCGGCGAGCGCCGCGAGGATCGGGGTGGCGGTGTGGATGGCGTTGGACCCCATCCAGCTGCGCGCGGAGTGGGCGCGTTCGCCCTCGGTGCGCAGGACGACGCGCAGGGTGCCCTGGCAGCCGCCCTCGACCTGGGCGTCGGAGGGCTCCAGGAGGACGGCGAAGTCGCCTTCCAGCCAGTCGGGGTGGGCTTCGGCGACGTGGCCGAGGCCGTTGAGGTGGGCGGCGACCTCCTCGTTGTCGTAGAAGACGAAGGTGAGGTCGCGGTTGGGTTCGGGGACGGTGGCGGCGATCTTCAGCTGGACGGCGACCCCGGACTTCATGTCGGAGGTGCCGCAGCCCCAGAGGACGCCGTTCTCGTCGAGCCGGGAGGGCACGTTGTCGGCGATCGGCACGGTGTCGATGTGACCGGCCAGGACGACGCGTTCGGGGCGGCCGAGGTTCGTGCGGGCGACCACGTTGTTGCCGTGCCGGTCGACGGTCAGGTGCGGGAGTCCGCGCAGCGCCGCCTCGATGGCGTCGGCCAGGTCCTTCTCCTCCCCGCTCACCGACGGGAAGTCGACGAGCCGGGCGGTGAGTGCGGGCGCGTCCAGGGCGAGGTCAAGCGTGCGATCGGCCATGACTCCGACCCTATTACCCCGGCGCGTCCGCATCCGCCGGGGGACGAACGGGGGACGGACGGGGAACGAACGGGGAAGTAAGGGAAAATCCTGGGAAAAGTCCGGTGGAACGCGAGGTGCCGGTCGTGCCGGCTTCCCCGCCCGCGATCCGGGCGGAATCCGGGCGAAATCCGGGCGGAATCGGGGGGCGCACGGATATCGGCGCGGCCCGTACCCTCCAGTACGGTGGGCCCGTGCCAAGGACGACACTCTCCTCCCCCAGCCATCCCAAGGGCCGGCGACGCCTCTACCAGGTGCTCGCGGCGTTCGTCGTGCTCGCCGGTCTGGCCGGATACCTCGCCGTGCAGTACCTCTCCGGCAGCAAGGACCTGCTGACCGGCTGCGAGGTCCGTTCCGGCGGCGCCGGGGCGGACGACGGGGGGACGACGTACGAGCTGGGCGTCGACCAGGCCGCCAACGCGGCGACGATCGCCGCCGTGGGAGCCGCGCACAGGATGCCGGAGCGGGCCGTGGCGATCGCGCTGGCGACCGCGATCCAGGAGTCGCGGCTGCGCAACATCGACTACGGCGACCGCGACTCCCTGGGTCTCTTCCAGCAGCGCCCCTCGCAGGGCTGGGGCACCCGCGAGCAGATCCAGGACCCGGTGTACGCGTCCGGGAAGTTCTACGAGCACCTCGCGAAGATCAGCGGTTACGAGGACCTGCCGCTGACGGAGGCCGCGCAGCGCGTGCAGCGCAGCGGTTTCCCGGAGGCGTACGCGCAACACGAGTCCGACGCGCTACTGCTGGCTTCCGCGCTGACCGGTGGGATTCCCGCCTCGCTGAACTGTGCGGCGCCGGTCACCGCGACCGCTGCCGCACCGGGCGACCCGGACCGGCTCCGCACCGAGTTGGTACGGGACTTCGGCACGGGCGTCCTGCCGGCGCCCGAGGCCGCCGGGCCGGGGGCGACGCGCACGGTCGTGGTGCCGGTCCGTGCGTCGGACGGGGCGGACGCCGACGACGCCGAGAGCGCCAAGAACGCCAAGGACTCCACGGACTCCACGGACTCCACGGACGCCGCTTCGGACGGGGCCGGCGCGACCGCGTCGGGGGCGGGGGGAGACACGACGACCGCCGTCACGGCCACCGGGCGGCGGGGCTGGTCGCTCGCGCACTGGGCGGTCGCCCGCGCCGCCGATCTCGGCATCGACGAGATCGGGTACGCGGGCAAGGTGTGGACCGCGGGTGCGGGCTGGCGTACGGAGAAGGCCGCGCCCGCACGATCCGGGTCCGCGGAAGCCTCGGAGTCGGCGGAATCGGACGCCGGCGAGGTCCGGATGCGGCTCGCACAGTAGCGCGGGGCATCACCCGCAGGGGCCATCCCGGACAGCGGTCGCCGGGACGCCCCCGGACCGGTTGCGAGGCCTGGGCAGATCTTCCGTTTTCCTTGTGCCACAAGGGAAGTGACGGTACTTCCGGCGGCGCGGAACTCCGCGCCGGGATCACGCGTACAGGGTGCGGATTATCCGACGCATTGCTGACTCTTTACCTCGGCGCACCGCAACCTCCCCCGCCCCCGGCGCAGTTGATCAGTCCGTCCGAACGCCGGACGAGCGCTGCCGAGCACCGGCAGACGCCGGCACCGGAAGACGCCGGCACCGACTGACGAACTTTCGCCGAAGGAGCATCATGTCCCTCCCCCTGACCCGCCGTATCGCCCGCGCCGTCCTGCTGCTCGCCGCAGCCGCCCCCGTGATCGGCGCGGCCGGTGCCGCGAGCGCGGCGGGGCTCCCGCAGACTCCTGACCTGGGCCTTTCCAACCTGAACAGCGCGAACCTCAGCAGCACCCTCGACGGCACCGCCCAGCAGGGCGCGAAGACGCTGAACGAGACGGGCGGCAAGCTGGTCGGCACGACCGTCCCGGTCGCCACCAAGACGGTGAAGCAGGCGGGCGAGCTGGTCGCTCCCGAGGCCAAGGAGAAGGCCGGCAAGACCACCGGCGAGACGGCCGAGGTGCTCGGTGGCGCCGCCAACAAGGCGACCGGCGGCTCGCTGCCCGTCGAGCGCATCGCGGGCGCCCTGCCGCTCGGCGGCTGAACCGGCCGGGGGCGCCGCAGCCCCCGCGCACCCGCAGGACAGCACGTGACACCGAGGGGCCCCGGGATCGAACCCCGGGGCCCTTCGGCGTCGTTCGCGGGCGGCCGGCGCCCGCGATCAGGTGTCGTCGGTCAGGAGGTCAGGACAGCCGCTTCACGGCCGCCGCGACCCGCTCGTCGGTCGCGGTGAAGGCGACCCGCACGAAGCGGTCTCCGGCCGGGCCGTAGAACTCGCCGGGAGCCACGAGGATGCCGAGTCCGGCGAGGTACGCCACGGTGTCCCAGCAGGGTTCGTCGCGGGTGACCCAGAGATAGAGGCTCGCCTCGCTGTGCTCGACGCGGAATCCGTGGCTCTCCAGGGCCGTGCGCAGGGCGGCACGGCGGTCGGCGTAGCGTGCGCGCTGTTCGGCGACGTGGGTGTCGTCGGCGAGGGCCGCGACGGTGGCCGCCTGCACCGGGGCGGCGGTCATCATGCCGCCGTGCTTGCGGATCTGGAGCAGCTCGCCGAGTACGGTCGCGTCACCGGCGATGAACGCGGCGCGGTAGCCGGCCAGGTTGGAACGCTTGGAGAGCGAGTGGACGGCGACGAGGCCGTCGAAGGAGCCGCCGCAGACGTCCGGGTGGAGCACCGAGACCGGTTCGGCCTCCCAGCCGAGTTCCAGGTAGCACTCGTCGCTGACGACCAGGATGTCGTGGGCGCGGGCCCAGGCGACGATCCGGGTGAGTTCCTCGGCGGAGAGCACGCGGCCGGTCGGGTTGGACGGGGAGTTCAGCCAGAGCAGCTTGAGGCCTGCCGGGTCGAGCGTGGTCGGGTCGTCGTAGGCGACGGCGTCCGCGCCGCAGAGCCGGGCGCCGATCTCGTACGTCGGGTAGGCGAGGGCCGGGAAGGCGACCTTGTCGCCGGGGCCGAGGCCCAGCTGGGTCGGCAGCCAGGCCACGAGTTCCTTGGAGCCGACGACCGGCAGGACGTGGTGGTGGGTGACGTCCCTCGCGCCGAGGCGCCGCTCCACCCAGCCGCTGAGCGCGTCGCGCAGTTCCTCGGTGCCCCAGACCGTCGGGTAGCCGGGGCTGTCGGCCGCTGCGGCGAGCGCCTGCTGGATCACCTCGGGCACCGGGTCGACGGGGGTGCCGATGGAGAGGTCCACGATGCCGTCCGGGTGGGCGGCGGCGGTGGCCTTGTGGGGGGCGAGGCTGTCCCAGGGAAATGCCGGGAGGCGGGAGGAGAGTGCTGCGGACACGGAACTCTGCTTTCTCGTACGGGCGAAAACACCGCGGTCCCGCACGGTGACGAGCCGTACGGGACCGGGCGGCACATCTGCTGCCGCGTCTGTGCCGGGTGTGGCGCGGCCGCGGCCGTCGCTTACTGGTTCTGGGGCGGCAGCGCGGCCACGAAGGCGTGGTCGCGCTCGATGAGCCCCAGCTTGGAAGCGCCACCGGGCGAGCCGAGGTCGTCGAAGAACTCGACGTTCGCCTTGTAGTAGTCCTTCCACTCCTCGGGGGTGTCGTCCTCGTAGAAGATGGCCTCGACCGGACAAACCGGCTCACAGGCGCCGCAGTCGACACACTCGTCGGGGTGGATGTACAAGGACCGCTGACCCTCGTAGATGCAGTCGACGGGGCACTCTTCGATGCAGGCCTTGTCCTTTACGTCGACACAAGGCTGCGCGATGACGTAGGTCACGCTGTCGTTCCTCCTCGGTAGGGCGTTGGCTCTCGCGCGGGAGCGCGGCGTCGATGATGCCCTCACCTAGTATCTCCGTAGTTCAGCACGATCCGAACAGGAGGGGCGGTAGGAGCCGTGGAATTCACCGTCGGCGGACGCCTTGAGGTCCGTATTACCCAGGCTGATGTGGGAAAACGCGTGTCCGTCCGCCGCCGTTGCGAGGACGCCGCCGAGGGCGCCGGGTTCACGGACACCGTCGGCGTTCTCACATCCTGGGACTCGGGCGTGCTCCGGATCACACCGAAGAACGGGCAGGGCGTCCACATCGCGGAATCCACGCTCGTCGCCGGCAAGGTCGTTCCCCCCGCCCCCGCGCGCCGTCCCGGTCCTGCGGCCACGTTCGCGGAACTCACCCGGGTGACGGCCCGCGCCTGGCAGCCGGTGGAGAGCGAGGCGCTGGGCGACTGGCTGCTGCGCGCCGCGGGCGGCTTCACCCGCCGCGCCAACTCGGTCCTGCCGCTGGGCGATCCGGGGATGCCGGTCGCGGACGCGCTGGCGCACGCCCGGCGGTGGTACGCCGAACGCGGCCTGCCCGCCTACGTCCAGACCGGCACCGGCACCGCCGACAGCCAGGAGGCGCTCTGCGCCACGCTGGAGGAGAACGGCTGGCGGCGCGAGGTGTCCGCCGAGGTGCGGATCGGTGCGCTGGCCCCCCTCGGTGACAAGGACTCGGACGTCTCGCGGGTGCTGCTGGACCGGACCGCCGACGCCCGGTGGCTGGAGCGCTACCACCGGGCGGGAGCCGACTCGGCTCCGATGCTCCGGGTGCTGTCCCAGGGTCCGTCGGTCTGGTTCGCGACCGTGCCGGGCGACGATCCGGCGGGTGCGCCCGCCGCGATCGGCCGGTGCGTGGTGGACGGCCGGTGGGCCGGCTTCGGGGCGATAGAGGTGAACCCGGACTACCGGCGCCGGGGCCTCGCCACCACGGTGATGACCGCGCTCGCCCGCAGGGCCCTGGAGGAGGGCGCCTCGGCGGCCTGGCTCCAGGTGGAGGAGGACAACGCCGGGGCGATCGCCATGTACGACCGGATGGGCTTCGTGACCCACCACCGGTACCACCACTTCCGTTCCGCGTAACGGCACGGGCGTTCGGAGCGGCGGAACAGGTGTCAGGGATGGACCCCGTGGACGACGGAGCGGACTCCGAGGACTTCTCCGCGGCCGGGCGGCGGGCCCGGTTCGCCGAGGAGGCCCGCTCGGAACGGCCGGATCTCGCCCTGCTCTGCCTGCTGGTGGGAGCCGAGGCGATGCCGGAGCCCCCGCCCGGCGACCCCGATCCGTACGGCATCGACGCGGCGCAGATCGAACTGGACCGGCTGGCGGGCCGGCTCCCGCACGGTCTTGCCGGACCGCGGGAGTGGGCGGACGCGCTGGGCGAACTCCTCGGCGGCCGGTACGGATTCTGCGGCGCCTCCCCCGACTACCAGCGGCTGGACTCGTCGTTGCTCCAGCAGGTGCTGAAGCGCCGCCGGGGGCTGCCGATCCTGCTCTCCGTGGTGTGGATGGAGGTGGCGCGGCGGGCGGGCGGCCCGGTCCACGGGGTCGCGCTGCCGGGGCACTTCGTGGTCGGCTTCGGCGATCCGGCGGAGCACGTGCTGGCCGATCCGTTCGCCGGGGGCGTGGTGCTGACCGGCGAGGACGCCGAGCTGATGGTCGCGGGATCGACCGGTGTGCCGCTGCGCGAGTCGCTGCCGACGCCCGCCCGGCCGCAGGCGATCGTGCTGCGCATCCTGAACAACGTCCGGGCCTGGGCGGCGGCCCGCCCCGAGCGCTCCGACGTGGCGCTCTGGGCGGTCGAGCTGTCGCTGCTGCTGCCGTCCCATCCGGCGCGCCTGCGGTACGAGCGCGCTCAACTCCTCGTCCAGCGCGGGGACTTCCTGCGCGGGGCTTCGGAGATGGAGGAGTACGCGGACGTCATCGGCGGCATCGAGCCGACGGCGGCGGAGTCGATACGGCGTGCCGCCCGTGCGGCCCGGGCCCGGCTGAACTGACCCACCGGGCGGCCCGGCCCGGCTGAACCGAGCCCGGGCGGTGGTCCGCAGCCGCGCCGGCGCCCGGCGCCGGGCCGATCCCTCCGGCCGGCCCCCGCGCCCGGCCCTCTCCCCGCGAACCAGTGCGTGAGATGGAGCACATTGACAGCTTCTACGATTCTAGATCCTATAGGAAATAGAGAAAGGGAGCCGATGATGACTCACACCGCAGAAACCTGGCCGATCGCCGCCGCCCTGCTGCAGTTCCCGAACGTCGGACCCGACGGTGTCTCCACCCAGGAGCAGACCGCCGAGCAGTGGGCCACGAGCCTGCGGGACGTCGCGGACGCCGGGTTCACCGAGGTCGACCTCACGGACGGCTGGCTGCGCCCCGGCGACCTGGCCCCCGCCCGCCTGGAGGAGCTGCGCTCCACGCTGGTGGAGGTCGGCCTGACCGCCCCCGCCATCTCCGCGATCCGGCGCAGCGTCATCGACCCCGTCGACGGCGACGACAACCTCGCCTACTCGCACCGCACCATCGACGCCGCCGCCGCGCTGGGCGTGCCGCTCGTCTCGGTCGGTCTGCACCGGCCGCTCACCCCCGAGCAGCAGTCGGTGCTCTGGTTCTGGACGGTGCCGGGCCCGAAGGACCCGGTCGGCGACCGGGAGACCTGGAACAAGGCCGTCACCCGGCTGCGCGAACTCGCCGACCACGCCGCCTCGGTGGGCGTCGAGCTGTCGCTGGAGATGTACGAGGACACCTACCTCGGCACCGCGGACTCCTCCGTCGCCCTGCTCACGGACATCGACCGCTCCAACGTCGGCCTCAACCCGGACCTCGGCAACCTCATCCGGATGCAGCGCCCCATCGAGTCCTGGGAGTCGATGGTCACCAAGACGCTGCCGCACGCCAACTACTGGCACGTGAAGAGCTATTACCGCGTCGAGGACCCGGCCACGGGCACGGTTCTGACGTCCCCGGCGCCGATGGAGTCCGGCTTCGTCAGCTACCGCCAGGCGATCAGGATCGCCTTGGCGCACGGCTACACCGGCGCGTTCTGCGTCGAGCACTACGGCGGCGACGGCCTGAGCGTGGCCGCCTCGAACCGCGAGTACATCCGGCGCATCCTGCCGCGCGGCACCGGGGCCTGACCACCCCGTTCCGCGCCCCACCCCGCCGCCCGCCGCCCGGGTCGTACCCCCGTACCCGGCCCTGCCCCAGGGCGGCGGGGCGGCGGGCCCGCCGCCGCCCGGCGAGCGGGCCCCACCCGTCCGCGTACCTCTCCGTGCGGCCCCACACCCGCGCGTACGAGACCCCGCGGGCGTCCCCCGGTGCGCGGGGCGATCCCCCGCGCCCGCACCCACCCCCGTACCTCTCCGACTGGGAGTTCACCCGCCATGACCCGGCTCTTCGACGACCCCGACCGCTTCAGCGAGGACCAGCTGCGAGGTTTCGCCGCGGTCTACCCGGAGCACGTCACCGTGGTGCCCGGGGGTGTCGTCCGCTCCCGGCCGCAGGAGACGGGCCGGGTCGCGGTGGTCGTGGGCGGCGGTTCGGGGCACTACCCCGCGTTCAGCGGGCTGGTGGGCGAGGGGCTCGCGGCGGGTGCCGTGGTCGGCAACATCTTCACCTCGCCGTCCGCCCGCCAGGCCGAGTCGGTGGCGCGGGCCGCCGACACCGGCGCGGGTGTCCTCTTCTCCTTCGGCAACTACGCGGGCGACCGCATGAACTTCGGCATGGCCCAGGCCCGGCTGCGGGACGCCGGGATCGACACCCGTACGGTCATGGTCACCGACGACGTGGCCAGCGCCCCCGCCGAGCGCCGCCACGAACGCCGGGGCATAGCGGGCGACTTCACCGTCTTCAAGGTCGCCGGGGCCGCCGCCGAGGAGGGCCTCGACCTGGACGGCGTGGAGGCCGCGGCCCGCCACGCCAACGACCGTACGTTCTCCTTCGGCATAGCCTTCGACGGCTGCACCATGCCCGGCGCCGACACCCCGCTCTTCACGGTCCCCGAGGGCAAGATGGCCATCGGCCTCGGCATCCACGGCGAACCGGGCGTGCGCGACGCCGACATGGCGGACGCCCCGACGATCGCCCGCACCCTCGTCGAGCGGCTCCTCGAAGAGCGCCCGGAAGGGGCGGGCCCGCGCGTCGCCGCCATCCTCAACGGGCTGGGCGCCACAAAGTACGAGGAACTCTTCCTGCTCTGGGGCCATGTCTCCGACGCCCTGGCCGAGGCCGGTCTCACGGTGGTACGCCCCGAGGTCGGCGAGCTCGTCACCAGCCTCGACATGGCCGCCTGCTCCCTCACCCTGATGTGGCTCGACGAGGACCTGGAGCGCCGCTGGTGCGCCTCCGCCGACGCCCCCGGCTTCCGCCGGATGCCGCTGCCGAAGGTCCCGGACGCGCCGCGCGTCCACCCGGGCGAGCAGGCGAAGGCCCCGGTCGTCCGGGGCGACGCCGCGTCCCGCGCCGCCGCGGCCGACGTCCTCGCCGCCCTGCGGGCGCTGCGCACCGCGCTCCACGAGGCCGCCGAGGAGCTCGGCCGGATCGACGCGGTCGCCGGTGACGGTGACCACGGGCGCGGCATGACCAAGGGCGTCGACGCGGCCGTCCGGGCCGCCGAGGAGGCCGACGAGGCGCAGGCCGGGGCCCGTTCGCTGCTGAGCGCCGCCGCCGACGCCTGGGCCGACCAGGCCGGTGGCACCTCCGGTGTGCTCTGGGGCGTCGCGCTGCGCGCCCTGGCCCAGGAGCTCGGCGACACGGGCCGAGCCGACGGGGTGCGCGCCGCCGGGGGCGCCCGGGCCGCGCTGGACGCCGTCACCTCCCTCGGCGGGGCGAAGCCCGGCGACAAGACCCTCGTCGACGCGCTCGTCCCGCTGGTCGACACCTTCACCGCGGGCGTCGCTCGCGGTGCGGACCCCCGGTCCGCCTTCGCCGAGGCCGCGGCCGCGGCCACCGGGGCGGCCGACGCCACCGCCGCGCTCACCCCGCGCCTGGGCCGCGCCCGCCCGCTCGCCGAGCGCAGCGTCGGCACCCCCGACGCCGGCGCTCTCTCGCTCGCCCTGTGCGCCCGCACCGTCGCGGCGCTGCTCGGCGGCGGCACCGGCGCCACGACCGGCTGACCCGCGACGGCCGCCCGCGCCACGAACGCCCCCGACCACCCCACCACCCCCGGGAACCCCGACATGACGCAGAACCAGACCCTCGCTCCGCTCCGCATCGTCATCGGCTGCGACGACGCCGGATACGCGTACAAGGAAGCCCTCAAGGCCGACCTGGAAGCCGATCCGCGCGTCGCGTCCGTCGTCGACGTCGGTGTGAAGGCCGACGAGCACACCGCCTACCCGCACATCGGGGTGGCCGCCGCCCGTGTGGTGGCCGACGGGGACGCCGACCGTGCCCTGCTGTTCTGCGGTACGGGGCTCGGGGTCGCGATCAGCGCCAACAAGGTGAAGGGCATCCGCGCCGTCACGGCGCACGACAGCTTCTCCGTCGAGCGGGCGGTCCTGAGCAACAACGCCCAGGTCCTCACCATGGGCCAGCGCGTCATCGGCCTCGAACTCGCCCGCCGGCTGGTCCGCGAGTGGGTCGGCTACCGCTTCGACGAGGCCTCTCCGTCCGGCGAGAAGGTCGCCGTACTCGACGCGTACGACACCGCCGCGCCCGCCGGTGCCGAGGACGGTCCCGCCGGCTGCTGAGCCGCCCCCTCCTTCCGCCCCGAACCGCTCGTCCGCCACCACTTACAACGACGTAAGGTGCACCCCGCATGTCCATGACCGCCCTGACCAGACCAGAGATACTCGCGGCCGCGACCGAGCCCTGGACCGGCCACGACACCCGGCTCATCGTCATGGTCGCCCTCGCCATCGGTGTGATCGTCTCGCTGATCGCGATCCTCGACTTCCACCCGTTCGTCGCCCTCATCGGCGGATCCGTCGTGCTCGGCATCGGCTCGGGGACCGAACTCTCCAAGGTCGTCGACTCGTTCAGCGCCGGGATGGGCTCAACCCTCGGCTCCACCGGCGCCCTGATCGCGCTCGGCGCGATCCTCGGCAAGCTGCTGGCCGACTCGGGGGGTGTGGACCGCATCGTCGACACGATCGGTTCGCGGTCGGGTCCGCGTCTGCTGCCGTGGTCGATGGCGCTGATAGCCGCGGTCATCGGTCTGCCGATGTTCTTCGAGGTGGGTCTCGTCCTGCTGGTGCCGATCATCGTGGTGATGGCCAAGCGGACGAAGACGCCCCTGGTCCTGCTCGCCGTGCCCGCCCTCGCGGGCCTGGGCACCATGCACGCGTTCGTGCCGCCGCACCCCGGCCCGCTGGTCGCGGTCAGCGCGCTCAACGCCGATGTGGGCACCACCCTCGGCCTGGGTCTGCTCGCGGCGATCCCCACGGTGATCCTCGCGGGACCGCTGTACGGGAAGTTCATCGCCCGCCATGTGCGCAGCGAGGCCCCGGCCGCGCTGATCGCCTCGCTGGTCAAGGAGGCCGAACAGGGGCGGGAGCCGGGTGCGGAGCGCCGGCTGCCGAGCTTCGCCGTGTCGGTCGGGGCGGTCGCCCTGCCGGTGGTGCTGATGCTCGCCAAGTCGGTCGCCGACATCGCCTTCCCGGGTGACGCCTGGTACAACCACCTGCTGGACTTCCTCGGTACCCCGCTGATCGCGATGTTCATCGCGGTGCTCGTCGCCATGGTGGTCTTCGGTTTCCGGCTCGGCCGCAACCGCGCCGAGGTCCGTACGACCGTGACCGCGGGCCTGCCCGCGGTGGCCGGGATCCTGCTGATCGTCGGTGCGGGCGGTGGCTTCAAGCAGCTCATCGTCGACACCGGGGTCGCGGACGCCATCGGCAAGTTCGCCGCGGAGGCGCATCTGCCGCTGCTGGTCCTCGGCTGGCTGCTGGCCGTGCTGATCCGGCTGGCGACCGGCTCGGCCACCGTCGCCACCACCGCCGCCGCCGGGATCATGGCGCCGCTCGCGGCGGGCGTCCCGCCGGTGGAGGCCTCGTTGATCGCGCTCGCCGTGGGTGCGGGGTCGCTCTTCTTCTCGCACGTCAACGACGCCGGTTTCTGGCTGGCGAAGGAGTACTTCGGGATGAGCGTCTCCCAGAACATCAAGACCTGGTCGGCCCTGTCGACGATCGTCGCGGTGATGGGCCTGGCGATGTCCCTGCTGTTGTACGCGGTCTTCGTCTGACCCGTCCCGCCCGTGGGGGCGCCCCGGAGGGGCGTCACTCCCGGGGCGGCCCCGTAAGAGAACCTGACCCCGCGGCCCTCACGACCGCATCCCGCAAGGAAGAAGCACCCGATGTCCGCTGAGAACCCGATGTCCGCCGAGAACACCCCCACCACCGCCGTCCTCGGCCTCGGCGCGATGGGCCTGCCGATGGCCACCCGCCTCGCCGGTGCCTTCCCGGTCCGCGCCTTCGACGTCTTCGAGGAGCGCCGTGCGCTCGCCGCCGAGGCCGGTGCCGTGCCCGCCGCCACGCCGGCCGAGGCCGCCGAGGGCGCCGATGTGGTCGTCATCGCCGTCCGCGACCAGGAGCAGCTGGAGTCCTGCCTGTTCGGCGGCGGGATCGTCGAGCGCGGTGCCGCGGAGTCGCTCCGTGAGGGCGCGGTCGTCGTGGTCACCTCGACGGTCGGTGTCGACGGTGTGCAGTCCGTCGCGGCGCGCCTGGCCGAGCAGGGTGTGCGGCTGGTCGACGCTCCGGTGAGCGGTGGGGCGGTGCGGGCCGGGACCGGCGATCTGCTGATCATGGTCGGCGCGGACGACGAGACGCTCGCCGCCGCCGACGCGGTCCTCGCCCGGCTGGGCTCCACGCTGCACGTCGTCGGACCCCGGGTGGGCGACGGGCAGATCATGAAGACCGTCAACCAGCTGCTGTGCGGCATCCACACGGCGGCGGCGGCCGAGTCCCTCGCGCTGGCCCGCGCCCTCGGCATCGACCTGGACCGCGCCGTCGACGTGCTCGGCCAGGGCGCCGCCGCCTCCTTCATGCTGGCCGACCGCGGTCCGCGCATGGTGCAGCAGTACGAGGTGAAGGAGGACGGCACCGGTGGTCCGGAGCTGCGCTCCCGCCTCGACATCATCCGCAAGGACATGAACATCGTGGTGTCGCTGGCCAAGAAGGCCGGTGTCGCCACCTCGGTGGCCGCCGCGGCCGACCAGCTCTACCAGCTCGCCATCAGCCAGGGCCTGGCCGCCGAGGACGACTCGGCGCTGGTCACCCTCCTCTCGCCGCGCACCGCGCGCTGAGTCCGCCCCGTGGGGGGAGGGCCGGCGGCTCCGGTTAGGCTGAAAACCCGGCTGGAATCCAGGCCGACCGCCGGGCTGAACGCCGGGCTCGCACCCGGTACGCCGGGCGGGTCCGGCACATCACAGGGAGAGTCGACGATGGGACCAGCCGGCAGGCAGGTACGTCCGGCGGGGCTCGGCAGGACCGTGCTCATGGACGAGGCGTACGACGCGCTGCTCGCGCTGATCCTCGACGAGGGCCTGGAGCCGGGCACGCCGCTGCGCATCGACACCATCGCCAAGGACTGGGGCGTCTCGCCGACGCCGTTGCGGGAGGCGCTGGCCAAGCTGGAGAACACCGGCCTGGTCGTCCGCGTCCCGCACCGCGGCTACACGGTCGCCCCGCTTCTGGACGACGGCGGGTTCCGTGAGCTGATGGGTGCCCGGCTCCTCATCGAGCCGTTCAGTGCCCGTCAGGCCTGCGAGCGGGACGCGGCGGGCACGGCGCGTGCGCTGGCCGAGAGCCACCGGCTGATGGAGGCGGCGGCGGTGCAGCGGGTGGCGGACGACTTCCGGGCGTACCTCCAGGCCGACTCCGCCTTCCACGCGACCATCGCCCGTGCCGCGGGCAACCGGTTCCTCTCGGCGGCCATCGATCCGCTGGGCGCGCACATCCAGCGCTTCCGGCGTTTCACCGGCGGCCGCGTCACCGACACGCAGGAGGCGCTCGCCGAACACGCGGCCGTCCTCGACGCGTTCGAGGCGGCTGACGCGGACACCTGCGAGTCGGCGATGCGCGCGCATCTGGAGGGTGTGGCGCACCGGTCGTTCGGCCACTGACACCACCTGGCACGAGCTCCCGGCCCACTGGATTCCGAGAGCGCTCCGAAAGGCGTTACGGCTCCGCGTTCCTGAAGACCGGCCGAAGGCCGACAGCGGCTGCGTGCTGCCCCCGACCGGGGCCGCAGCCGCTCTTCGGCATGCCCGGAATCAGTTCTTCCATTTAGAGCCTCCGCCAGTAGGTCATCGGATGCGTGGGTTTCGGGGTCGGGTGTGCCAGCGGTAGAGGAGCCAGGAGCGTCGGATCAGGCAGCGAACGGTGATGATGGCGGCGGCCAGGGCGAGGAAGAACTCGATGGCCGCTCTCCGGCGTTCGGTGCAGCGTCGGAGTTTGCCGAAGTTGTTCATCCAGGAGTTCGTGCGCTCTACCACCCAACGGCCGCCGGTCTGGATCGGGGTCTTCGCGCCGCGCGCGGCGATGCGCGCATCGATCCCGCGGGCGGCCAGGTCGTCGTGGACCATCTGGTAGTCGTATCCGGCATCCAGGGCAAGGTGCGGGTGTTTGGGTAGCGGCCCGAGGGTCGGCTCCAGGGCGGTGAAGCGGTCGAGGGTAGCGGGCAGCAGGGTGTGGTCGCGGGCGTTTGCTGGTGCGGGCTCGGTGACCAGCGGAATACCGCTACCGTCGGTCAACTGTGAGCGTTTCATGCCGAGTTTGGCTCGGTCGACCGGGCTCCTGCCGGCGCACTCGCCACCAGAGGGCGCCTTGGTGATGCAGCCATCGGCGCTCAGGCGGTCGAGTTCGAGGCCGATCATGCGGTCGTAGGCGGAGAGCGCGATCAGCCGCAAGGTCTCCATCACGCCAGCGGCGATCCACTCGTCGCGGCGTCGGCGCAAGGTGGTAGCCGAGCAGTGCTCGTCGGCGGCACGTTCGTATCCGCAGCCGAAGACCAGGACCTGTACCAGGCGGTCGAAGACGAGCGCATCGCTGATCCTCGGGTTGTGACAGCCCAGCGGGTGCCGGTCCTCGTGCACGGGCAGCAGCGCGAGGAACTGGTCGCGGATCGGGGCGAGAATGCGTGATGGGACAGCAGGCACGGATCCCCCGGTGATCATGAAGCATAGAGAGCTCCATGATCGGGCGAACCGTGTCTGCCCTGCTATCGCCTACTCGCATACATCTTGGAGACGTTGGCGCGCTGTCGCTGGTTTGCAGCCGAACCCGGGTTCAGGGTGCTCGGCAGCAGTACACACCGGTTCATCCCCGCCGTCAGCGGTTGAGGAAGGAGTAGCTGCGGCCGAGCTCGGTGAAGCCGCGGCAGGAGTACCACTCGCGCGGCCAGTCGGTCGCGTCCGCGACCAGGAAGAGCTGCGGGATCCCGGCAGAGGCGGCCAACGCCAGCCCTGTGGCGAGCAAGGTGTCTCCGTGGCCCTGCTTACGGTGCAGCACAGCGGTGACGAGGTCCTCCAGCTGAGCCAGCCCGGCGGTTCGGTCTAGGTAGAGGTCGGCCCAGGCCGCGATCTCCCCGCCCGGGGCCCGAGCGGCCAGAAAAGACACCTTCTCGGCGCCGCGCAGGCGGGCGGTACGGCGCTCGGTGAGCTGTCGAGCGAGATCCTCGTCCAGGCCCCAGTCCAGCTGCTGGCGGAACACCGCCGCTCGCAGCTCGGCCAGTTCGACCGGGTGCGCGACAGGTTCGGGCAGCGCGCAGCCAGCTGTCTCCCGGGCCAGTACCAGCTCGGTGTCCCGATCGTAGCCGGCCGCCGCCAGCACCGGGGTGGCCCGCTCCCCGAGTGCCTCGTCCAGCACCGTGATCCGGTACTGCTGGCGCGGTCCGAGGCCCTGTGCAGCCAGTTCGGGCAGTGCGGCCGGGTCGACGCCCGAGGCGGGGACGATCAGTTGGTTGTGCTCCTGGGATTGGGGGAAGTCCGAGTGGCGGACGGCGAAGGCTCCGGGCAGCTCGACGGTCTCAGTGGCCTGGCGGCGGGCGAAGGCGGCGCGGAAGGCGGTTACGCGCTCAAGCAGATCCGGCATTTTCGTCATGATCGTCCCGCCCACTGCCGGGGGCAACACCTTTTCCCTACCGGCGGACGCTCTTAGAACGACCGCCACTTGATGGTCAGTAAGGGTTTCAGGTTGGTGGCAGGTCGGCGTGATGCGTGCAACCGGTTCAACATCGGCGCTTGCCTGGGTGGCGGGTCAAGACTCGTCGGCCCGAGCGAGGATCGCCTCGATGCAGGCCGCGGCCTGGCGCCAGACGGTGAGGAATTCTCTGCTGTCTACCTGTGCTTCGCGCCACTGCGAATTCTCGTCGTGGGAGCGGAAGCTGAACAGGATCGCGCGGTCGGTCATCTCGGCGTCGACCTGCATGTGGTCGAAGGTGTCACCCAGAATCAGCTGAAACCGCTCATGCGGTTCGCCACTCTCGACCAGTCGGGCGAGATCTTGCAGGTCACAGTAGTGCGGATAGAAGGCCGTTGTGGTTCCATCACCTATCGGCCAGCCGCTGAGCAGGATCTGGAAGAGACCGAAGCGCCGCAGTGGCATGTACTCGAGAACCACGATCTGGAAGCCGCCCGGCTCTCCGAATATGCCCACAGACTCTCAAACTCCAGGGTACCGGCCAGTTACGGCCTCAAGGGATGACTCGTGAGAACGACCTGTAGCGATCATGAAGATCTCAAGCTCAGCGATCGCCGGAGGATTCGTGCCTACCGTCCCATCATCCCTGTTTGAGCCGCTGTGGGACCAGTTCAGCGCGCTGATTCCTGACCGGCCCGAGTTCGATCCGGCGCATCCATGGGGGTGCCACCGCCGCCGGGTGCCCGACCGAGTCGTCTTCCGCCACGTCGTAGACGCCCTGGTCCACGGTTCGGGTTATGAGCGGATCGCCAGCAACGAGTGCTCGGCCAGTACGATCCGACGCCGGGTCAGGGAATGGGCCCACCTCGGACTGGCCACGCGGCTGCACGCGATCGCCCTGGCCGCTTACGACACGATGATCGGCCTGAACCTTGATGATTTGTCTGCTGACGGCTGTCACACCAAAGCACCGTGCGTCGGCGCCAAAGCCGGACCGTCACCGGTCGACCGTGCGAAGCAGGGACTCAAACGCTCCACTTTGGTCGATGCCGATGGAGTCCCGCTGGGCATTGCGTCGGCCGGCGCGAACCGGCACGACTCGAAACTGCTGGAGCCGACCATCGAAGCGGCCGAACATCAGCTCGGAGCCCTACCCGGGAACGCCGTAATCCACCTGGACTCTGCGTACCACGGGCGAGCCTGCCGTCGAATACTGGACGATCACAGGCTGATCGGTGAGATAGCCGTGAAGGGCATCCCGGCCCCGATCCAAGTTGGCAAGCGTTGGGTGGTCGAACGTACGCAGTCATGGATGAACGGCTACGGCAAGATCCGCAGGTGCTTCGAACGCGACGGCGAGGTCGTCGATTTCTACCTCTACCTCGCCGCTGCGTTCGTCACCGTCCGTGCGCTGATTCGCCGAGCGCGCAAGCTCTATCGCTGGAGCACGCGGCCAACAGCCCGCCGCCTCCGCTGACCATCAAGTGGCGGTCGCTCTTAGCTGAGAATCTCCTCTGCAACCCATTGACCTCGGCATTTACTCCTGCGCATGCTGACGGCACCTTTTTGTCAATGACGTGAATTTATCTATCCGGTCCCCCTCCCCACGACGTGGCGTCGGAAGGCGTACGGGCCGGAAGCGGGAGCCCCGATGAACCAGTGGAACGACACCTCGCTCGGTGACGACGAGCGGGTCGAAGCCCTCTTGTCCGCGATGACGCGGGCCGAGAAGCTCGCCCAGTTGGGCAGCTACTGGGGCAAGGCCAACGTCGGCAGCGGCGACGCCCGGGTCGCGCCGATCGAGGAGGCCCTCGCCGCCGGTTCCACCGAGTCCGCGGCCCTGGCGCAGGGCATCGGCCAGCTCACCCGCCCGTACGGCACCCGGCCCCTCATCCCTGAGGAGGGGCGCGCCGAACTGATCCGGCTCCAGCGGCTGCTGGTCGACGGAACCCGCCTCGGCATCCCCGCCATCGCCCACGAGGAGTGCCTCACCGGCTTCGCCGCCTTCGGCGCCACGGTCTACCCCACCCCGCTGGCCTGGGCCGCGACCTTCGACACCGGGCTGGTCGAGGAGATGGGCGCGGCGATCGGCCGGGACATGGCGTCCGTCGGCGTGCACCAGGGCCTCGCCCCGGTCCTGGACGTCGTGCGCGACTACCGCTGGGGGCGCGTGGAGGAGACCCTCGGCGAGGACCCGTACCTGACCGGCCTGGTGGGCACCGCCTATGTGCGCGGGGTGCAGTCCGAGGGCGTCATCGCCACCCTCAAGCACTTCGCCGGGCACGCCGCCTCGCGGGGCGCCCGCAACCACGCGCCCGTCTCCATCGGCGCCCGCGAGATGGCCGACGTGATCCTGCCGCCGTTCGAGATGGCGGTGCGCGAGGGTGCCGTCGGTTCGGTGATGAACACCTACACCGACCAGGACGGTGTCCCCGCCTGCGCGGACGAGCACCTGCTGACGGACGTGCTGCGCGAGCAGTGGGGCTTCGAGGGCACGGTCGTCTCCGACTACGGGTCGATCGCGTTCCTGCGGACCATGCACCGGGTCGCCGCCACCGAGGGCGACGCGGCCCGCGTCGCGCTGACCGCCGGTATGGACGTCGAGCTCCCCAACACCCGCTGCTACGGCGACCCGCTCGCCGAGCAGCTCGACGGCGGCCGGGTCGACCCCGCGCTGCTGGACCGTGCCGTCGAGCGCGTCCTGCGCCACAAGCTGCGGCTCGGCCTGCTGGACGCCGGCTGGACCCCGGAGGCGGACGCCGGTCTGGGCACCCCCGTCGACCTGGACTCCCCGGCCAACCGCGCCCTCGCCCGTACCCTCGCCGAGCGCTCCGTCGTACTGCTCGCCAACGAGGGCGCCGCTCTCCCCCTGGACGCGGCGCGCACGCCCCGGATCGCGCTGATCGGTCCGGGCGCCGACGACTCGGGCACCTTCCTGGGCTGCTACTCCTTCCCGAACCACGTGCTGCCGAAGCACCCCGGGCACCCGGCGGGCCTCGCCCTGCCGAGCCTGCGCGAGGCGCTCACCGCCGAGCTGCCGGACGTCGAGTTCGCCTACGAGCGGGGCTGCGCGGTCAGCGGCACCGACCGCTCCGGTCTGCCCGCCGCCGTGCGTACCGCCGCCTCGGCCGATCTGGCGCTGGTCGTCGTCGGCGACCGCTCCGGGATGTTCGGCAACGGCACCTCGGGCGAGGGCTGCGACGCGCCGGACCTCCGGCTGCCGGGCGTGCAGGTGGAGCTGGTCGAGGAGGTGCTCGCCACCGGCGTCCCGGTGGTGCTGCTCGTCGTCTCGGGCCGCCCGTACGCGCTCGGCGGTCTCGCGGAGCGCTGCGCGGCCGTGGTGCAGACGTTCATGCCCGGCGAAGAGGGCGGCCCCGCGCTGGCCCGCGTGCTCTCGGGCCGGGTGGCCCCCGGCGGCAAGCTGCCCGTGCAGATCCCGGCCCTCCCGGGGAGCGGTCCCGGCACCTACCTCAACCCGCCGCTCGGCCGTTTCAGCCAGGGCATCAGCGTGCTGGACAACACCCCGCTGTACCCGTTCGGGCACGGCATCTCGTACACCTCCTTCGGCTACGAGGACCTGCGGGTCGCCGGGGATGGCCGGGTGCCCACCGACGGGTTCATCGAGGTCTCCTGCCTCGTACGGAACACGGGCGAGCGGGCGGGCCGCGAGACGGTCCAGCTGTACTACGACGACCCGGTCGCCCAGGTCGCCCGGCCCACCCAGCAGCTGGCGGCCTTCGGCGTCGTCGAGCTGGCCCCCGGTGAGGCGGAGCGGGTCGCGTTCAAGGTCCACGCCGACCAGACCTCGTACACCAAGGACGCCTCGGGCGACGGTCGGCGCATCGTCGAACCCGGCACCATCCGCCTCATGCTCGGCTCGTCCAGCGGCGACATCCGGCTGAGCGCCGACGTCGAACTCACCGGGCCGCAGCGCGTGGTGGGCGCGGACCGCCACCTCGTCCACGCGTAGAGCCACTCCCCCGGCCGCCGCGCGCACCACGTCCGCGCGGCGGCCCACCAACCCCGTCCCCCTCCCCCGTCCCCCTTGCTCAAGTCCACGGCGTACGAGCCTCGCCCGCGCCGTGACCTGCCCATGCCTGCGTAACGTCCTGCCCGCTCAACAGGAAGCAGCCCTCACCGTGACCACGGATACGCTCCGCACCCCGGCCGGCACCTCCGCGCCCGGCGGCTCCCCCGACGCCAAGATCCCCCGTCCCCGGCTGGTCGTCGGCATGGCGGCCAGTCAACTCGGCCTGTTCCTGGCCCTCCTGACCCCGATCCTGGTGAGCCTTCAGCTCAAGGTGCAGTCGTTCGTCCCCGAGGACGACCAGGTCGCCTCGCTCGGCATCATCACCACCACCGGTTCGGTGGCGGCGATGTTGGCGAACCCGTTCTTCGGGCGCCTCAGCGACCGCACCACCAGCCGTTTCGGCCGCCGCCGCCCCTGGCTGGTCCTCGGCATGCTGGGCCTGCTGGCCGGTCTGCTGATCATCGCGACGGCGAACAGCGTCGCCGTGGTCACCGTCGGGTTCGTCATCTCCTCGGCGTCCGCCAACGCGGCCCTCGCCGCCTTCGTCGCGACCGTCGCGGACAACGTCCCCGAGCACAAGCGCGGCAAGATCAGCGGCTGCTCGGCATCATGCAGAACCTGGCCCCCACGGCGGGCACCTGGATCGCGAAGTGCTTCACCGACCAGATGCTGCTGCTCTTCCTGGTCCCCAGCCTCATCGGCATCCTGCTGGTGGTCGGCTACGTGATGGTGCTGCCGGACAAGCCGCTGGAGACGAAGCCTCCTCGGGAGGGGTTCAAGGCGGTCCTGCGCACCTACTGGGTCAGCCCCAGGCAGCACCCGGACTTCGCCTGGGCCTGGCTGTCGCGCTTCCTGCTGACGCTGGCCAACTGGATTTTCACCACCTTCCGTCTGATCTACCTTCAGCACGAGATGCGGCTCACCAGCGCGGAGGCGACCGAGACGCTCGCCACCGGCGTCCTCATGTACGGCTTCTGCGTGATGGGTTCCGCGCAGGCCGCGGGCTGGCTCTCGGACCACTTCGGCCGCCGCAAGCCGTTCATCGCCGTCGCCGCGGTCCTCTTCGGCATCGGCATGGTGATCCTCAGCCAGGCCGACACGATCGGGGTGTTCTACTGCGCGGAACTCGTCCTGGGCCTGGGCTTCGGCACCTACCTCGGCGTGGACCTCGCCCTCGTCATCGACGTGCTGCCGGATCCGGAGAACCCCTCCAAGGACCTCGGCATCTTCAACATCGCGATGTCGGCCCCGCAGATCTTCGCCCCCGCGCTCGGCGCCCTGCTGATCTCCCTGGGCGGTGGCCACAACTACTCGATCCTGCTGATCACCGCCTCGGCGGTCTGCCTCTGCGGCGCTCTGGCGATCCTGCCGGTACGCAAGGTGCGCTGACCGCCGCTCCCGGCGGTCAGAACCGGGGCGGGACGGCTCACGCGCCGTCCCGCCCCGGTTCGCAGTAGAGGTCGCGGAAGGCGGCGGTGAGGGAGGCGACCGTGCGCCAGTACGCGTACGCGGCGAGGTCCGGGGTGCTCGGGTCGGGCCGCACCGCGAGGGAGAGATGGCGGTAGGCGGCACGGAACAGCAGCCGGACGGCTCCCCGGTCCGGCTCGTCGTGTCCGTACTCGTCGGCGCTCATCAGCTTCCGCAGGTGGGCGACGAGTTCGTCGGTACCGGCGTTGACGACGGACCGCGGCGGCACGCCCGCCCGGTCCGCCCTCGCGTGCTCGATGGCGTCGGTGATCGCGTCCACGTCGATGCCGGGGTCCTTCGGTCGGACGTCCCGTGCGGTGCTGGTGTTCATGGGTCCTCCTGGCGGCCCGCGCGGGATGGCCCCGTACGCGTCCGCCGCCGGTGGCCGGGGGCGAGCGGGGACCCGCTCCGGGGGTGAGCTGCGGTACGAGAAGCGAACCGCATCCCGGGCCCGCGCGGGCGGCCGACGGCCCGCCCGGCTGATCAAAGTGGTCAAAGATCGACAGGGACGGCCGCACCCGGACGCGGATCGGTACCGGACCGGACGCAGATCGACTCCGTGTACACCGACCCGGGTGACGTGCGGGGATTCGCCGCACGGGCTCCCCGCCACCGTGGTTCCTTGAGCCCCGTCGGCGTGCGGCCGGGGAGAGCTCTCCGTCTCCGGGCACACGCGGGGTGCGGTGGGGTCGGGCATCGGGGGTCGCGGGATGACACGGACACGGAACGAGCAACTGGCGTCCCTCCTGGGCGAGGCCGGCTGGTCGCGCGCCCAGGCGGCCGGCGCCTTCAACCGGGCGGCGGCGGAGGGCCGGAGCCCGGACGGTCCGGGCGGTCCGGGCAGTCCGCTGATCGGGCGCTCGCACGTGTCCATGTGGGTCGGCGGCACCCGGCCGTCCGGTTCGGCCCCCGCCGTCCTGGCGCTCGCCCTGTCCCGGCGGCTGAAGCGGGTGGTCACCGTCGCCGAGCTGGGGTTCGGCACTCCGGGTCCGGCGCCGCTCGGCCCACCCGCCGACGCCCTGACCGTACTGGCGGACCTCGGGCGAGCCGACCTCCATCCGGACCGCCGGAACCTGCTGGCCGGGATCGTGTACTCCACGGCGGCGCTGGCTGTCCCTTCCGGCGACCGCCAGCCGTCGTCCGCCGGGCCCGCGCCGCAACCGGCCGAGCGGGTGGCCAACCACCTGCGGGTGACCCAGGGCGACGTGGCGACCGTCCGCGAACTCACCCACGCCTTCTCGGCGGTGGACCAGCGGCGCGGCGGCGGACACGGCCGCACCGCCCTGGTGCAGTACCTGCACACCGACGTGACGGATCTGCTGCACGGCCGGTACGCGCACGAGCGGGTGCGCCGGGAGATGGAGTCGGCTGCGTCCGAACTCGCCTATCTCTCCGGGTGGATGGCCTTCGACAGCGGCGAGAACCCACTCGCCCAGCGCTACTTCACCCTTGCGCTCCAGCTGGCCGGGGACGCCCAGGATCATCCGCTGGGCGGCCACATCCTTCGCGCGATGGCCCACCAGGCCCTGGATCTCGGCCACTTCGACACCGCGCTCGCCCTCGCCGAGGCGTCCGTACAGGACCGCCGCTACAGCGGAGCGACCCCGCGCGAACGGGCGCTGCTCGGCGTGGTGCACGCCCGGGCGCTCGCGGCGGCGGGCCGCACCCGCAGCGCGGTGAAGGCGCTGCTGCGCGCGGAGAACGACCTGGCCGCCGCCGACGCGGGGGTGTCCGAGCCGCACCGGACCTTCTTCTTCGGCGAGGCGTCCCTCGCCCACGAGACCGCCCGCACCCTGGGGTTGCTCGGCGACCGCAAGGGTGCGATCCGCGAGTTCGGCCGTTCGGTACGCACCCGGGGAGCGGCCTTCCGCCGCACCCACGCGGTGACCCTGGGGCACCTGGGGGCCGCCCAGATGGCGGACGGGCGGGTCGAGGAGGCCTGCGCCACGTGGAGCGGGCTGCTGGACTCCATGGAGGAGGGCATCCAGTCGGGCCGGGCGGAGCAGGCGGTCGTCCAGGTGCGGCGCCTGCTGTCGCCGCTGCGCCACCGCCGCATTCCGTGGGTGACGGCAGTGGCCGAGCGCGCCAACAGGCATCTCTCGAAGCTACATTGACGGCTGGGGTCTCTCGTTGGGATCGGTCTCTCGTCGGGATCGGGCTGGGGGTACGGGCATGGCGGACGCACTGGGCATCGAGCCGATCGGGACCGTGGTCGGGGGGCGCCGGGAGGTGGCCGAGGACCACTGGGGCGGCGTCGAGGCGGTGATCCGGCTGCGGCCGGACTTCCCGCCGGAGGTCGTACGCGGGCTGGAGGAGTTCTCCCACCTCGTGGTCGTCTGGCACTTCGACCGGGCCGACCCCGGCGACGTGGCCCTGCGCGCGAGGAGCCCCCGGAACAACCCTGCCTGGCCGCCCACCGGCACCTTCGCCCACCGCAACCACCGCCGCCCCAACCAACTCGCCACCAGCTTCCCCCGGTTGCTCGGGGTGGACGGCCTCGATCTGCGGGTGGCCGACCTCGACGCGGTGGACGGCACGCCGGTCTACGACCTGGCCCCCTGGTTCACCGCGATGGGCCCCCGGGGTCCGGTCCACGAGCCGGCCTGGCCGGGCGAGATGCTCGCGGCGTACTGGGCCGGGGCCGAGGAGGACCGTACGAACGGGGCCTGAGGGTTACGTCGGACCAGGTCAGGGCTGCCGCGACGGTCAGGGCGACGAAGGGCACGGCGAAGCCCGCTCCCGCACCGCCCGGACCGTCGACGAGTCGGCCGACCGCCGCTGCGGCGAGCGCGATGCCCGCCGCGCTCGCCGAGTTGGCCCAGGTGAAGGACTGGGTCAGGACCGCCCGGGGCATGACCGACTCGACGAGCCTCGCGGAGGCGATGACGCACGGCGCCACCCCGGCACCGGGGAGCAGCAGCGCCAGGCCGAGTTGCCAGGGGGTGGCGGCCAGCAGTGGCAGCAGCGACGCGCAGCCCAGAAGGGCCAGGATCAGAGGGAGTTGGGACCCCGGTGGGGTGCGCCGCCCGTACCTCCCGTAGGCCAACCCGGCCAACAGACTGGCCGCGCCCATCACTCCGTACAGCAGCCCGGCCGCCGGGGCGGCGTGGTGGTCGTCGGCGAAGGCGCTCAACGAGACCTGCGTCGAGCCGAAGAAAACGCCCAGGGCCAGATTGACCACCAGCAGGGCGGCGAAGTGCCGGGAGAGCAGGGTCCGGGCTCCGGTGCCGGGTACGGCCGTACGGTCCGGGGCGGGGCCCGGGGCGGCCGCCGGAACAGGCCGGGGGCCGGGCTTCGGGGCCGTACGTCGCTGGGCCGCGAGGGCCAGTCCCGCGCCGACGACGAGCACCCCCGCCAGGACCGTTCCGGCGGCCGGGTGCAGCCGGGTCGCGGCGAGCACGGCGAGGGCGGGGCCGAGGAGGTAGGCGGCCTCGTTGGCGAAGGCTTCGAGCGCGAAGGCCGGGGCGAGCTCGGCCCGGCCGTGCAGCAGCGCCGACCATCGGGCCGAGGAGAGAGCACCGACCTGCGGAATCGTCGCCCCGGCTCCGAGCCCGGCCACCGTCAGCGGCATCGTGGGCGCCCCGGCCAGAGCGAGTGCGACGAGGGCCATGAGCGCTCCGGCGTGGGCGGTCAGGAGGGGGACGAGGACGCGGCCCTGCCCGTACCGGTCCATGAGCCGGGCCACCAGAGGGCCCACCAGCGCCTCCGCCACGGCGAACGCACCGGTGACGAGACCGGCCGCCCCGAAGGACCCGGTCTCCGTGTGGACCAGCCAGACCAGACCGAGACCGGTCATCGCCACCCCGACCCGGGCGGGGGCGGCGGCGAGGAAGAAGGCCGCCGCGCCGGGGGTGCGCAGGGCGGAACGGTAGGACGCGGACGGTGCCGCAGGGGGCGGCGCGGTCGGGGCGCGGCGCCCCGCGCGAGGGGGGACAGCGGGTGCGGTACGACGGAACCAGTGACGCGAGGCCACGGTGAACCTTCCGCTGCACGGTGGGACGGCCGAGGGGGGGCTCCGCGTGCGCGGGCGCTCTCCCCCGCCGCCAGGAGTCGTCCAAGGTGACGCAGGGGAGGCGGAGTTCGGTCCGCTCCGGCGTCGGCTCCGGCGCCGGCAGAAGTAGTGGGAGTGAGGAACGGGGTGGTGCGAGCGGCACCGGGAGGGGCCGCCCGGACACGATACGGCGGCAGCCCGCCCGGCCGCCAGGCGTGACAGCCTCGTGACGGCACAGCCCACCACTGGCGCACCCCCAAGGAGACCGCAGGCGTTTTCAGCGCAGGAGGAGACCGATGGCGACCGCCAGGCGTTCGAGGTAGAAATCCCGGGAGGGGGCCTGGTGCTTGAGTCCGATCGATGCGCTGATCATCGTCCGGGCGACCGGGAGGGCCGTCTCTCGTCCTGACTCGGCGGCGATCGCGTCCGTGATCAGTTCCTCGAAGCGTCGCGGCATGGTCTCGACGATCTCTCCGAGGAGGTCGGGATGGTCCTCGACGACCGTCGCCACATCGCTCGCCAGCGGGCCGATGTAGCGGCCCGCCCACTGGTCGAACGCCTCGACGAGGCGCTCCGGAAGGGAGCGGCCGCTGTCGGCCAGGACCTGTTCGACCGCGGTGATGTCGCGGTCCAGAACCTGGGCGACCGCGGCACGGAACAGAGTCTCCTTCCCGGAGAAGAGGAAGTAGAGCCCGGGCCGGGAGATGTGTGCCGCCCGCGCCACCTCCTCCATCGAGGTCTTCCGGTAACCGAATCGCGCGAACGTGGCCATGGCGGACTCCAGAACCATGGTTCGACGGTCGGGTTCAGCGACTGTCGACGGCGGGAGGCCGGCGTCGGGACTGCTCATGGAGAGAGCATACGAGCGGGAGTCACACTGAACAAAACCTGTCTAGTGCGTATAGTTGCGCCATGCGCGCTCATCGACTCATCCGCACTCCTTTCACCTCCTCCGACACTGCGGACGAGGTGCTGCGGGGCATCGACCTCACCGGCATCCGCGCGATCGTGACGGGGGCCTCCTCCGGACTCGGGATCGAGACCGCCCGCGCGCTGACCGCTGCCGGGGCCGAAGTGACGCTGGCCGTCAGGAACACGACCGCGGGTGACGCCGTCGCCCGGACGATCGAAGAGTCGACCGGAGGGATACGACCTCGCGTCGTCCGGCTCGACCTCGCCGACAGGGCTTCCGTCACGCGGTTCGTCGACGGGTGGGGCGGCCCGCTCCACCTGCTGATCAACAACGCCGGCGTAGTCACCGGTGGCCTCGAACGAACGCATGAGGGCTGGGAGCTGCAATTCGCGACGAACCACCTGGGACACTTCACGCTGGCCACCGGCCTTCACCGCGCCCTGGCCCGGGGAGCGGCCGACCGCGGCGGAGCACGGATCGTCTCGGTCAGTTCGACGGCACACATGCGGTCCGGCATCGACTTCGACGACCTCCACTTCGAGCGCCGCGGCTACGACCCGCAGATCGCCTACGCCCAGTCGAAGACGGCGAACTCCCTCTTCGCCGTCGAGGCGACCCGCCTCTGGGCTGCCGACGGCATCGTCGCCAATGCGGTGAACCCCGGGGGCATCGCGACCGGACTGCAACGGAACTTCACACCGGAACAGAAGGCATCGCTCGACGCGGCCGAGGCTGCCGGAGTCTTCACGTACAAATCGGTCGAGCAGGGGGCCGCCACCAGTCTTGTCGCGGCCGTGGCCCCCGAGTTCGCCCACTCCGGAGGTCACTATCTCGACGAGGCGCAAGAGGCCTACACCGTGCCGAACGACGCCGACCTCGCGCAGCACCCGCATGGTGTCAAGGAATGGGCGCTCGACCCTGCCACTGCCGAGCGCCTCTGGACCGTCTCCGCCGCCCTGCTCCGCGTCTGACCTCTCGACGCCGCAGCGAGCCGCACCAGGGCATCCCCTCGCATGCCGGTGAGAGCGATGCGAAGGACAAGATCTACGGGGCGGTGGTGGGGACGGTGATCGTCAGGTGGCCGTCACCGTCCGGCTTCGGGGTGCCGTGGGCGTTCATGCGGGCGGCCAGGTGCTCGACCACCCGTGCGGTGAGTGAGCCGTCCGGGCGCGCCGTGCCCTCCGGAGGCAGGAGCGCCTCCTCCGCCCGTGGCGGGCTGCCGCCGAAGTAGCGGGCCGTGTCGCGGTTGACCGCCCAGCAGGCGACCGAGACCTCGGCCAGGCCCGGCTTGGTCCGTCTCACGCGGAGGTGGGCGCAGAGGAGGAAGTCGTCGCCGCCGTAGGAGACGGTCGCGGTGTGTTCCCCTCCCCGGGGAAACCGGTCCAGCAGCTCGTGCACGGCCGGCTCCACCACGGCGCGCGCCATCGGTTCCGCATACACCATGAGACCTCCTGTTCGGGCGGGACGTTCGGGCGGTGTCCGGTGTTCCACGGGGGCGGAACCTGACAACGACCGCTCCTGGAAAGCCCGTTGGCCGCCACTTCGGCTCCGCACACGCGCGACGGTCCGGCCCTGGGCATCGTACGGTCCAGCGGACTCACGCACCCCCCACAGCTCGAAAAGCCCCCTCACCGGTACGGCGAAAGCCCTGTTCCCGGCGGCAGGTGCTGCCTGCCCGGCCGTGCGGCTGGGCCTCGCGGGCACTGGGTTCTGCCCGCGAGCAGGGCCGTGCGGTCCTTGTGGCGTCCCGATCAGTTGCCGAGGGTCTTCCGTGAGGACTGCTTCGGTCCAGGCGTCCGGCATGAGACCAGGGAGATCCTTTGACGCACGAGCACGCAGCGACGGGCACGTCCGCACAGCGGGAGTCGAAGACCAAGCCGGTGTCCCGGTCGGTCGCCGCCAAGGGCTGGACTCCCGGGACCCCCTTGGGCCGAGCCGACATGCCGGCCCTCCAGCGGGCGGCGGGCAATGCGGCGGTCGCCCGGCTGGTCGAGGAGCAGCGGCACGCGCACGGGCCCGACTGCGGGCACGGGGACACGGCCGTGCAGCGGTCGGCGGTCCATGAGGTGCTGCGCAGCACGGGGCAGCCGATGGGCGGTCCGCTTCAGCAGGAGATGGAGTCCCGGTTCGGCGGCGCGGACTTCTCCGACGTACGTCTGCACACCGGGTCCCAGGCGCGCCGCTCGGCCGCCGAGGTCGGGGCGCGTGCCTACACGTCGGGCAGCAGCATCGTCATCGGCGACGGCGGCACCGACAAGCACACCCTCGCCCACGAACTCGGGCATGTCCTTCAGCAGCGGCAGGGGCCGGTGGGCGGTGAGGCCGACCCGCGGGGCCTGCGCATCTCCAAGCCCGACGATCCTCTGGAGGTGGCCGCCGAGCGGCAGGCCCACGAGGTGATGCGCGGGCAGGCGCCGGTGCAGCGGAAGACCGACGGTGCCACGGCCGTGCCGCCAAAAGCCGCGGCCTCCTCGGGAACCGGGCCGGCCGTGCAACGCGCTCCGCTCCACGTCGCGCGCGAAGGGGACGGGGCCACGGGCCGGGAGGCCGTGGACTCCGACAACCAGGAGGACGTCCGCCGGTTCGTCTTCGACGCGCTCGGCAAGGGCGACCACGAGGCGGTCACGCTCGTCATGAAGCGTCTCGAAGCCCTCGATCCGCAGCCCGCCTATCTCACCAACCTCCGCGAGGTGGTGGGCGAGTTCCCCGCCGAGGAACGCCTCCGTATCCCGCCCCTGGTCCACTTCATCTGGATCGGCGGCGGCATCAGCAGGGAGGCGCTCAACAACGTCCTGGCGTGGGCGGCGACGGCCCAGAACACCGACTGGCGCATCAACCTCTGGACGGACAAGCGCAGTACGTGGTCGTGGGCCGACTCGGGCCGGGTGAAGGTGGCCAAGTCGATCGAGTTCAGGTACATCGAGGACGCCCTCGACGAGCGGGTCGCGCCCACGTACGAGAAGGCCACCGGAGGTCCGACGAAGGCGTACCCCTTGGCCTCCGACGTCGCCCGGTACAGCATCCTCAAGAAGCACGGCGGCGTGTACGCCGACGTGGACCTCGGGTCCGGCACGATCGACCTCAAGCAGACCCGGCCGACGCTCCGCGAGAACGACGTACCCGTCCTCGGGCCCCTCATCCGGGACAAGGACAGCCTCAACGCCTCGCTCACGGCGGCGAAGGAGCCGCCCGCCACGGGGGCCGCGACCGCCGAGCAGGTCAAGACCGCGGCACGCTACCTCCTCGACACGGGCGGGTACGGCAACCACTTCATCGGCGCGCAGCGGAACTCGACCGTCATGGAGAAGATGATCACCAAGATCGCCGGTTCCGTCGGGAAGATGGACGCCGAAGAACTCCACATGGTCGGCCCCGTGGGGACGGGCCCCTTCGCCCTCATCCAGGTCGTCGACCAGCACCTCAGCTCGGAGTTCGGCGTCGAGAGCCTCCAGACCGGAGAGCACCAGCTGTTCCAGCAGGCGGGGAAGCAGTTCCACGAGCACATGCAGTGGCTGACCGCGGAGAGCGAGAACCAGGACTACTGACACGGTGACCCGCCGGGCAACCGGACCGCGTATGCGGCGACGGCCCGGTCTCCGCCCGGGTCACTCCGGGGCGGTCGTCCGCGGTCTCCCCGTGTGCGCGTCGACGTACATGTCGGTCGATCCGTCCGTTGTTCCACGGGCCGTGGCCTGCACCATGTACTCCGGGCGCCAGTGTCCGCTGCGCAGGGACGCCAGGACGGCGACGTCTCAGCACGGGCAGGCGGACGATCACCCGACCAGGCACTCGGGTGCGGAATGCCCCGTGCCGCTCGGCCGGGACACCCGGGCGAAGGCCATCGCGTGGGTCGTCGGACGGGGTGCGGGTGGCGCGAAGCGCGCTGGAGGGGGTGCGGGTGGCGCGTAGCGCGCTGGACGGGTAGCCGGGCGCCCTTCGCGGTGGGCAGCCGCCAGGAGTGCGGTGATGGTGGCGGTCTCGGCGCCGGTGATCGTGGCGATCTGATCGGTGGTCAGCAGGAGCCTGTCGTGGAGGAGCGAGACGTCCTGGGCCGGGGTGAGGGTGCGGCCGCTTCGGCGCGCGACGGATCGGGTGTGGCGGTTCCAGGCCCAGGCGGTCGGGCAGGGCTCACTGACAATGGTGGTCCAGTGGGCGGCGACGAGGTCGAAGAGGTGGGACACGGCCACCTGGGCCTCTTCCGGGGCGAGGCGCGTTTCGGCGTAGGCGTAATAGGCCGGGCGGAGCAAGTCGTAGAAGGCGTAGAAGGCGTTGCTGAGCACTATGGGCGGGGTGGGCGGCATGGTCCGTCTCCTGCGGGTCAGGCGAAAGTCTGAGTGGAGAGGCTCGAGAAGTCGGGGTTGCGTTCGCCGGGCGCCACCGTAGAAGACGTTTTCGGACAGGCTCGGAGGGGCGACGGGAAGCTGCTGGGCCCTCGGCCAGGGAGGGATGCGCAGGCCTGAAAGCGCTTCGGTGACGGCAGGGGTTTTACGGGATAGCCCTTAGGGCTTGCCGGAGAACAACATGTGGGCCAACAGTGCGCTGACCTGCGAGCGCAGGTCGCAGAACCCGCAGGTTATTTCCCGGCAAGCTCTTACGCAGGTGCCGGGCGCATTCGATGGCCGGAGTGCGCACACCCTGCGGCGGTGTACCGCGGAGGTTGGGGGAAGTCCCGGCTGACTCCAACTGAATCCAGCTGACTCCGCTGTGCGGGGCGTCGGGCGGAAGCGTATCCAGGACGTCTCCCGCTTTTCGGAAAGCGGGGGGATGGAGCGCACGGGCGCCATTCCCAGCCTGCTCGCGAGATCGAGAGGCGAGAAGCCGGGTTCCGTTGTGGCGCGGTGAGCGGAACGCATTTACGGGCCGCGCTCGGATGTCGGAGTCCGACAGGAACGTGGCGCGCGGTCCGCGCGAGTGACTCGGACGGGGTGGCCCCGGTGGCCGGCACGACGTGCGGAAAGGTAGGGCGTCCACGGGGGACGCTCGACGCAGGCGGTACCCACGATCTTGGGGCGTATTCACTCAGGCGAGGGTGCGCACCGCTTCGCGGATCAGGTCGGCGACCGACTTCGGCCGGGAGATGGCCACCGCGTGCGAGGCCCCTTCGAGCTCGACGGTCGTAGCGCCGGCCCGCTGTGCGCCGAAGCGCTCCACCTCGGGGTTGATGGCCTGGTCGGCAGCGGCCACCAGCGCCCAGGAAGGCTTTGTGCGCCAGGCCGCCGTTGAGGCCTTTTCGGTGAACGCGGATACGGCGAGCGGGCGTTGGGAAGCGGCCAGGACCTGGGTGACGGCCGGTGACACGTCTGCGGCGAACACGGCAGGGAAGGCGTCCCGGCGGATGGTGACCTCGGCCGCCGCTCCCCCGCCCTCGATCGGGTACATGCGCTCCTCCAGATGGGAGACCAGGAGCGATTCAGGGAAGCGGCCCTGGAGTTCGCCCAGGCTTTCGCCCTCCTCCAGCACGTAGCCGGCCACGTAGACGAGGCCGACGACGTTCTCGGTGGCGCCGGCGACGGTGATCAGCGCACCTCCGTAGGAGTGCCCAACCAGCACGACGGGACCGTCGATCTGGGCGGCGAAGGAGGCGATGTACGCAGCGTCGGAGGCCAGGCCCCGCAGAGGATTCGAGGGCGCCACGACGGCAATACCGGCGCGCTGGAGTTCCTCGATGACCCCCATCCAGCTCGCGGCATCGGCGAACGCGCCGTGCACCAGGATGACCGTGGGCGTGGTGGCGGGCTTGGGCATGGCTGTGTTCTCTTCCTGTGGAGCAGGCGTGGGGTGCCGTGCGCGACGACGCGCGGACTGCTTGGGGAGATGGTTCGGTTTGCCGACGGTCGGCGGCACGGGTCGGTTGTCAGGCTTCCCGGCCCGAGGACTGCCACTCGCGGGGGGACACCCCATATGCCTGGCGAAATACTCGACTGAAATGCGAGCTGCTGATGAATCCCCAACTCTGCGCGACGGCCGCGACGGTCCTTCGGCGATTGAGAGACATCCGGAGTTCTCGACGGCAGGCATCGAGTCTCAGCTCCCGTATCAGAGAACTCACCGTGACGCCCTCATTTTGGAACAGTTTGTGCAGGTAGCGCACAGATATGTAGTGGGCTCGCGCGATGGATTCTGGCGATATCCCCGGATCCATCAGGTTCTCAACTATGTACGCCTTGATTCGGCCGAGTGTCTGTTCGCGTACCAGTTCTTCGTCGGAATCATCGTCCTCGACCAGTTCACTCACGAGTGCCGCAATAAGATCCACCGCGTTGACAGCTAGCCGTCTATTGATTTCGGAATGACGAAACTCCTCTCCGACGAGCACGCCGAGGAACTGGGAGACCAGAGACGCAATCCCGGAGCCACCGCTGACATGGGTCTCGGCCAGTCGATGGAGGCTCCGACGGGAGACACCCAGGAAGTCGAAGGAGATACGGAAGACCGCGAAATCTTGGTCGAAGGGGAGTTCCCCGCGCGCACCGACCGCGACCACCAGGTCTCCGGAATCCAGCTCACGAGCGACGCCTCCGTGGAAAACCATCTTCGATCTCTTGACGCAGAGCCCCACGTAGAGGCACTCCGTCTCGCCCGCGACCGCCGGCCAGGGAAGATCTCTGGGGTGCCCGAAGCCGGCATCTCCAGCCGGTTCCTTCTCTGACACGTACGCGTTTCTGGGCATGCCTGATATGACCGTCTCGGTCACGGTGAACTCCAGTCGTACCTACGAAGAACTGAGGAACGGGCGAGGCCGTGCGCGGGCCGCGATTCGGCCGCGGGGCCCGGCCGTCGCCACACGGGCATCCGACGCCACGCCGACGCCGCGCGACCGGGCCCGATACGGGATGAAGAAGCGCCTACGGGGCTTCGGTCAGGAACTTGTCCACCACGGCGTTGAAGGCGGGCGGGTTCTCGAGGAACGGGAAGTGGGAACTCGCCACACTCACCGGGAAGATGTGGAGCCGCGCGTCGGGGACAGCGTCGGCGACGAACCGCTGCGAAGCGGGATCCACGTGGCTTCCGTCGCAGCCGATCACCAGGCTCGGTACGTCGATGCGGTGCAGTACGTCCCGCCAGTCCTGCGCACAGTGGTCGAAGAGGAGAGGCACGCCCGCGTGGGCGGGCGTAGACGTGATCTCCTGCGCCACGAAGGCGAGGATCTCCGGGTCGGTGTCACCGGAGAACATGCCGCGTACGAAGTCGTGACGCACCCGGTCCCCGTCCGGGCCTGCGAGTGCGGCACCGAGTTCGAGCAGTCCGGGGACGTCGAAGATCGCGCCGCAGTCGCGCTGTTCGTCCGGCGTCATCCACGGAACGGCGGCGACGGCCGCCGGCTGGTCCACGGCGACGAACCGGCGGATCCCACCGGTTCCGTACTGGTCGATGAAGCTCCACCACACGGAGACGCCCATCGACCAGCCGAGGGCGTCGAACCGTTCGAGCCCCAGATGCTCGACGAGCTCACGGACGTCGCGCGCCAGTCGGGCGATGCGGTAGCCGTGGTGCGGCTTCTCGGACCGCCCGTGCCCCCGGAAGTCCACGGTGACGACGCGTCGCGACGGGGCGAGGCCCTCGTACTGGTACCGGAACATCTCCTGGGTCTGGCCCCAGCCGTGGAGCATGAGCAGCGGAGTGCCCTCGCCCCCGCTGTCCCGGTATGACAGCCGCACGCCGTCACTCGTCGTCATGTGTTGCACGTCCAGTGCCGCCTTTCTTCGAAGCGTCGCGCCGGGGCCATCGCGGAAGGGACCTCCACGATGGGCGTCCTGATGTCCGGCAGGAGCGAAACACGCTGGTCAGCTCCCTGTGGTGACCATTGTCGGCGGCCGCAGCCCTCCACCGCCACCGCGCTCCGTAGGGATCGGCCGAGGAATGTCACGTCACTCTGTAGCGCCCGCGTCGGTCTTTCATCGTTCTGTAGTGCCCCGCTCCCGGGCGGCCCGACCGTGCTCACGCACGCGCGTCGTCGTCCGGGGACGCGAGGAGGTCCTGGAGGCGCAGGCCCGTATGCAGGACGAGCCGGTCGGCTCCGCTGTCCAGATCGAGCCCGGTGATCTCCTGGATCTGCCGGAGCCGGTAGTAGAGGGAGGTGCGGTGAATCTGTAGTGCTTCCGCGGTCCGGGGAATCGATCCGGCATGATCGAGGAAGGTGCGCAGCGTCTCCACGAGCCGATCGCCGCCCGTGTGCCCGAGAAGGACGCGCAACGCCTTCGGCAGCAGGGACTCGTTGAGCGTGTGGTCCGGAAGCTGGAGCAGCACGGCGAACTCACCCAGTTCCTCCCAGTCCCCCGCGCCCTTCAGTCGTGGCAACCGCCGCGCCGCCCGGGCCGCTACGGCTGCCTGCTCGTACGAGATCCATGCGTCAGCCAGTCCTGACTGACGCCCGCCCACGCCGATGACGGGGGCTGCGGCGGGGTCCAGAAAAGTGCCGAGCGCCTCCAGGATGCGGGCGGACTGGTCGGCGAGGTCCTGCGGATCCGTCGGGCGGTCGAACGCCTGGAGCAGGACCGCCCGCTCGGGGGCGACGGCCACGATGCCTTGACCCCACCGCGTCTGGCGGTACTTTTCGAGCGCTCCTTGCAGGGCGAGCTCCACCTGCCCGGGAGGCTCGGGGGAGCGGGACACCTGCACGAGGGTGACGACGGTCTCGGCGGTGTTCCGGAGCAGCCCGCTGTCCACGATCTTCTGCTGCGCGGTGGCACGCGCCGTCGCGCCCCGGCCGAGGAGCGCCGGAAGCAGTTCCCGCTCGCCCGATTCCTCGGCGGTCGCAGCCAGGTGTTCCGCGTACATCTGGGCGGCCATGGCTGGGACGACTCGGGCGATGGCCTCGGTCGCGTGCTCCGGCAACGACCTGCCCGGTGCGACGACCATGAGCAGTCCGAGCAGGACGCCGCGCTCGCGCAACGGCACGCAGTAGCGCGTGAGCAGCCCGAGATCGTCCCGGCCCTCGATGAAGCCGGGCGCGGTCCACTGGGCGACACCCAGGTCGAGGATGTACCTGATGGGCTCATTGTCCGCGCGCCCCTGCAAGAGGCTGCGGATGCGTACCGGGTCCTCGTCGCCGAAGTGGCGGCTCGAACAGATCAGCCGGACCAGGGGATCGTCCAGGACGACGGACCGGCGCAGCTCTTCCGCGAGCTCGTCCACCTGCGCTTGCAGCGCTTCACTGCCCCCGCGTGCCCGCTGGATCCGTTCCGACATGGTGTTCCTCCTGAGTACGCCTCCTTTCTACAAGGAGCGAAACCAGGAGATCAAATTTTCAACATTTTGCGGACTGCCGCATGTGCCGAAAGGCGTAAATAAAACCTTCTGTTCCGGTCTGTACGTGAGTGAAGTGCGGAGCTGCCGCCCGACCGGACGGCGCCGGAACGCCTGCGCCGGGCGTTGGCTCCGGTGGTCCGGTCCGGTCCGGGGGGCGTTGCGGTCCGACGGCCAGGAATGGGCCCAGCTGCTGCTGAGTGCGGCTGCTCCCCCGGTCGCCGCCGACACACACGGCCGCGCGAGCCGTCTGCCGGGCAGTGACGGTCGGCGCCTGTCACCGCGAGGGTGCGGAGGGGGCCAGAAAGATACGGCTCCAACGGTCCCGCGACCTGACGGGGCGAAGAAGACGAAGGTCGGAGTGGTGCGCTCGCCCCAGGGCAGGTCGGCAGACTCAACCGCAGCGACCGGTACCCGGCCGCATGCTCACGCCCATCCAGCAGACCCCGTCAACCGCACCTACGCCCAGACTCGAAATCCCGCCGAACGCGGCATGGCGCCTCAAACGCGATGCCACGCGGGGCGCGTCTCGCGTGGTGATGGTAGGCCGCCCACATCGGCACCGCCGAGACGAAAACGCGCCCACCTGCTTCCGGACAACAGGGAGCCCCACCATGCGAGGCACGGTGGGGCTCCCTTCTGCCTGATGCGGTTGGCCCGACGCCGAGGGTCAGACGGCGCCGAACTCTCCGGTCTTCACGCTCGCCACGAACGACGTGAAGGAGGTGGTGGAGAAGCCCAGAACCGGGCCGCTGGGGCCCTTGGAGTCACGGACGGGTACGACGTTGTGCGTCGCGGCAAGGTTGGCGGCGACCTCGACACACTGGCCACCGTTGTTGCTGTAGGAAGACTTGAACCAACGGGGGGACTCGGACGTCATGGGGTGCCCTTTCGTGCCTGTTCAATCATGGCCACCGATGCTGATTGAGACAGCGCTTCGGCCTGTAGCTGATGGTAGGCCACCAACTGCGGCAGTACGGAAGTCGTTTCGCGCTCCAGGTGCCCCCGCATCTGCGACTCCGCGTACGCCATCACGGAGAGGTCCGCCAGCGTGAGCAGGCTCATCGGAAGATCGAAGGGGCGGCGCTCCCCCATGCCGTAGGGAGCGATGTGGAGCACGGTGTTCGGCAGCGCCGCGAACTCGACGAGGTGCGCCAGCTGAGCGTCCATCACCTTGGCGCCTCCGACCTGCCTGCGGATGCAGCTCTCGTCCATCACCACCATCGTCATGGGCGGCCGGGACCGCACCAGCGCCGCCTGCCGTTCCGCCAGGAACGCCACCCGCTCGTCCGCCTGTTCGGGCGCGATGACGCCCCTCCGCACGGCGCTGTCCGCCAGCACCTGCGCATACTCGGGCGTCTGCAACAGGCCGGGGATGATCCCCACCTCGAACAACCGGATCTCCACCGCCCGCCCCTCGTAGGCGACAAACTCCGGGAACCCCTCCAGCAGTACACCGTGCCGGATTTCGCGCCACTCGCTCTCGAACGACTCCGCCCCGCCAGTCGTACCGAATACGGCGTCGAGTTCCCGTGAAAAGCGGAGGGTTGGCGGTTTGCGAGCAGTTTCCACCGCGGAAATATGCTGGCTGGAATATGACAGATGGGACGCCAGCTCCTCCTGGCTCCACCCGCGCCTCTCCCGCATCCGTCTGATACGCGCACCGTATGCCGCGCGCGGGCTGGCTTCGGGGTTCAGCTCCAAGCGGTTGACCATGCCGGGGCCTCCTCTTCCTTCGAATCTCGCTAGTTGAAGGGAAGTTGACTCTAGGACACCCTGAGGACCCCCCGTAGTGGTTTCACTACAGAGAGGAGCGAAAGGTGTCCGGAGAGAACGTCAGTCCGAATGGGATGGGCTTCCAGACTCCCGACCTCGGTGCGGTGATGGTCGACACGAGCCGTCAGGACCGTGTCGGTGAATTCCGTGGACTCTCCGGCCCCTACTGGGCCATACGCCCTCTCGCCGGCGGGCTCGAATGGGAGGCCGCGCCCGAGCACGTACGCCCGGCGAGCCCCATGGAGCGGCTGCGGGCCGAGAACGCCCGCTGCAACGCCCGGAGTCGGGGCGAAACGCTCTGACCGGGCCGACGCGGCTGGGCACGCGGCACAAGGCGGACGCGGACCACGTACCGGACCACCGCCGACTCACCGACAGCAGGACCACCCCCCGACCCACGAGAGGCCGACCTCATGGAGAACTGGCAGACCAAAGCGGAGCAACTCGCCACCGACACCGTGGACCCCGTGTCCCGCTGGCTCCCGCCGGTGGCGCGCGTACCCCGTCACCGGCTGGTGCCCCGCTGGTGGGAGCCGGACGGGACGGGGGCCTGGTCGCTGCGCGACGGGGCGAGCGACCCGGCGGCCTGGGCCGAAGCGGCGTACGCGGACCGGTCGTTGGTGACACGGGTGGGCGGCTTACACGCCGACCACGCCACGCCCGAGGACCGTCCGGAGGGCCTGCCCACGTCCTCGGCGACGCTGCCGAGCCTCACCGTCCAGATGCTCAGGTACGCACGGCTCGGGGACGGGCTTCCGCTGCTGGATCTGGGCACGGGGGCGGGCGGGCTCACCGCGTACGCGTCGTTCCGCGTCGGGGACAAGCAGGTGACGAGCCTGGACGTGGACCCCTACCTCACCTCGGTCGCGGGTGAGCGGCTCGCGGGGCTGGGGTACCACCCGACGATGCTGACGGCCGACGCGACCGAGCACGTGCCGGGTACGTACGAGCGGATCGTGTCCACGGTCGGGCTGCCGCCGGGCCCCGGGCTCCGCCCGGTGCTGGCCGCGCTCGTGCCCGGCGGGCGTCTCGCCATGACCCTGGCCCGTACGACCCTGGTCGTCACCGGGTGGAAGCGCGCCAACGGGGACGTGGTGGGCCAGGTCGAGCGGGCCATGGCCGGTTTCATGGAGACCCGGTCGGGCGACGACTACCCGCCCGGCCGCACCGACCTGTTGGCCCACGCCCACGAGGCGGACGGGGACGACGTGAGTACGGGCCGCTATCCGGTGGTGGACGTGGCGAACGCGTGGGAGCTGCGGTCCATGCTGGAGGTCACCGCGCCCGGGGTCGAGCTCGGATTCGGTACCCGGGGCGCGACGCGTACCGCGTACCTGGTGCACCCGGACGGCTCGTGGGCCCGGGCGTCCGCCGAGTCGGCCGACCCGCCCACCGTGCACCAGAGCGGCCCCCGGCGGCTGTGGGACGTACTGGAGCGCCTGCGGCACCGGCTCAACACGGAAGGCTCGCTGCCGTTGCTCGGAGCGCGGGTCCTCATCACCCCGGACGGGGTCGTCCACCTGTCCCGGGGCGAGTGGCACACCTCGGTCGGTGACCGGTGAGCACCCCGCGACCGGGCCGGGCGGAGGACGGCGCGAAGGACGCGAGGAACACCGAGGGCGCTGACGACGCCGACGGCGCGCTCAGGGACCGCTGCCCTGCCACCGCCCTGCTGCCGCCCCCGCCGCAGCCCGTACGAGCGAAGGCGGTCACCCCCGTGGGACCCGGGCGGCCGCTGCGCTGCGAACTCGCCGAGGGCCACCGGGACGAGCACGCCGAGCTGCTGTGGGACGACGACCGGCTCGGCGGCGGGCTCTGGGTGCGCTGGACCGACACCCACATGTACCGCGTGATGCTGTTCTGGTGCACGCACTCCGTGGAGCGGTCCGGCGAACCCGACGACGCCTGCGGCCTCTTCGACGACCATCCCTCCGCGCACTCCTGGCAGATCATCGACACCACGGAGGACGGCGGCGCACCCGGCGAGGAGACCCCCGCCGACTGAAGGGCAGGACCGGTCAGACCGAAGCGGCCGGGAAGAGGCGTTGCACGGCCGCGACGATGGACACCGCGGTCGGCTACGGCCCGTCTCTCCGCGAAGCCGCCCGAGAGTTACGACGCGGACGACTTCCGTCAGCGACCGGCCTGGTGGGCTCCGGAGAACTTCGACGCGAACGCGGCCATCGCCGACGGACTCGCCGCAGCCGATCTGGTGCTGACCCCCGAGGACCTCGCCCAGGTCGACACCCTCGCCCCCGAGGGCGGAATCGGCGGCCGGCTGGGCCGACACCGCCTCTTCGGTCTCCGCCCCGAGGGCGCGTTCCTGGTGTCGCGGCGGCCGGGTACGGGCGCCGGGCGGGGTTCAGGGGGTGCGCATCAGGTTGCGGAGACCGGCGACGAGGGCCGGGACGTCGCGTTCGACCTGGGCCGGGGCCGACACCGGGGCCGCATCCGGGTCGGTGGGTTGCGGTGCCTAGTGGGCGGTGCGGCAGGGGGCGCAGAGGCCGTCCGGGAGTGCTTCGGCGCGGGCGGGGCGCCCGCAGTCGGTGCACTCGACCAGGAGCCCGCGTACCGGAGCGGCGGGGGCGCCCGGTGCCGGGGGCGGCGGCGGGGTGGGGGTCGCGGACATCCGGGGCGGCATCTTGTCGGTGAGGCGGCGGCGCACCAGCCCGACCGGCGAGCCGACCTGCTCGGGGAGCCCAGCGGTGAGCGCCGAGGTCAGGTACCCGGCGCTGACGCCGCGTGCGAACCAGGCGGCGGCGAGCGGCTCCAAGACCTCGCAGTCCGCTGCGGAGAGCGTCAAGCGCGGCTCACGGCGGCCCAGTTCGGCCAGGGCGACATAGGCGGGCGAGGGGCCCGCGACGGCCGCAGGCGCACCGGTTGCCGGGAGAGCTTCAGGAACGGGTGGGGCGGCAGGTGCTGCGACGACCGGAGCGCTGCACGGCGCCGGGAACGTCGGGGACGCCGGGGGCACCGGCCGGTCCGGGCCCGGGTCGGCCGCGCTGACCGCTTCCGACGGCTGGTCCGGGGCCGAAGACCGGCCGGGGGCCGACTCGGCGGTGCGCTGCCTGGGGACTACGGGGTCGGGCCCGGTGGTGGGGCACGGCTCGACAGAGGGTGCGCCGGGCTGCTCGGAGGCGGCAGCCGCGCTTTCCAGTCGGGCGGTCCACCACTCGTTGTCGTGGGCCGTACGGGACCAGAAGGTGAGCGTCACCCACCGGCACGCGCCCTCCCCCTCCACCTGCCTGCGTACGCGCCGCAGGTGGCCGGCCACACCGAGCGCGCGCAAGGCGGTGCCGATGGCCATCTGGCCGTACAGGGGCAGGTCCTTGGCCAGCGACTTGATGTCCATCGCCGCACCCTCGGGCAAGTGATCGACATAGGCGGCGACGTACCGCTCGCGCTCCGGCAGGAACGCGAAGTCACCGGCGCCGGGCGAGGCTTGGCCGGAGGCGGGCTGCACGGACTGTTTGCCGTAGCCGTTGTTGGCCCGGCGGTACGGGCGCGAAGCTGCGGGCATGGGCGGGGCAGGGCTAAAGTGCTGGATAGCCACGAGATCGTCTTTCCTTTTGCGTGCGATCTTTTGGTGAGACCCCGGCCTGGTGCGACAACACCGCGTCGGGGTCGTTTCGTTGAGGGCACCGTAAGCATGCGTGACTCTCCGCCGCAACTCGCTCACCATTAGTCATACTTGCTGATCGTGACGGGGTGGGAGGGGGGTGGGGTGGTTTCCTCAAACCCCCCTACCTACCTCCCGGATGAACAACACCGCTCGAATCCCGGACCTCGCATCCCGACCCCCGAATCCCGAAGCTCAAGCGTCGGCCCGCACACCTCTCCCAGTCCCTCGAACGAGTGATAGCCCCACAGCGAAGCTCGAATCCCGGACCCCGAGACCCGAACTCCGAGACCCGGGACCCGAACCCCGAGCTCCTAGCTCCGGGACCCGAACTCCGGGACCCGGGACCCGAACTCCGAGCTTCGGAACCCGAGACCCGAGACCCGAGCTCCGGGACCGGCGCCGCTCCCGGAACCGGGGCGGCCTACAGCCAGCCCTTGTCCGCCGCGATCCGTACCGCGTCGGCCCTGTTGCGGGCGGCGGTCTTCTGGATGGCGGTGGAAAGATAGTTGCGGACCGTGCCGTGCGAGAGGTGGAGGGCCCGAGCGATCTCCGCGTTGGTGGAGCCGTCCGCCGCCGCGCGCAGCACGTCCCGTTCGCGTTCGGTCAGCGGGTTGGCGCCCTCGGCGAGCGCGGCGGCGGCCAGGGCCGGGTCGATGACGCGTTCCCCCGCGATCACCTTCCGTACCGCTGCGGCGAGTTGGGCGGCGGGCGCGTCCTTCACCAGGAACGCGTCGGCGCCCGCCTCCATGGCGCGGCGGAGGTAGCCGGGGCGGCCGAAGGTGGTGACGACCACGATCTTCACGGACGGGAGTTCTCGGTGCAGCACTCCGGCGGCCTCGATGCCGGTCATGCCCGGCATCTCGATGTCCAGGAGGGCCACGTCGACCGCGTGGGCGCGTGCGGCGTCGAGGACCTCGTCGCCGCGCGCCACCTGGGCCACCACCTCGATGTCGGGTTCGAGCCCGAGGAGCGCGGCGAGGGCCTCCCGCACCATGGACTGGTCCTCGGCGAGGAGGAGTCGGATCACGCTCATTCCAGGAATTTTAGTGCTGCACCGCGCAGGTTCGTCGAGGGCGGTGTTGTCCGGCGGGCGAGAGTCCGGGAAACAGAGCCGCTGCTTCTCGCCCGCCGGTCAGGAGTACCGGGATCGGATCGGCCTTGTGCACCGGCCGACAGTCGGTGTTCCCGCGGGAGTCCCTCCGAGTGATCAGGTCGGCAACTGCTGGGCCGCGCGATGGTCGTGCGTCGGGATGATCGTGACTCGGCCCCTGGCGGCGTGCAGACGGTGCAGCGTCCGGAAGGTCTCGTGCCGGTCTTCGTCGGCGAGCTCGCCGGGGTAGCCGGCCTTCTGCCGGATGAGGTCGATCTGGTCGGTGTGCCAGGCAGCGTCACCGGCGAGCAGCACCCAGCCCGTTGCCGTGTGCGCCAGGACTCCGACGCTGCCAGGGGTGTGTCCCGCGAGGTCGACGAGCACGACGGAACCGTCACCGAAGAGGTCGTGGCTGGCGGTAAACGTGAGGATCGGCGGGCCGTCCAGTTCGTACTGGACAACACCCCGGCCGCGCAGGGCCTCGCGGACACCGCCAACGGGCGCGATCGAGCCTCCCACGACCCAGTCGTGTTCGCGGCGGTGCAGATGTACCGGCAGTTCGGGAAGATCGAGGAGTCCGCACACGTGGTCCCAATGCGCGTGCGTCGGCAGCGCGAAATCCAGGCTGGGACCCGGCCGCTCACGCAGCGCGGTAACGGTGGCGACGGTGTCGGCCGGGGGACGCACCGCGAACCGCAGGAACGCGGGCAACTCCGCGACGGCGCGGCTGTCGACATCCAGACAGACACCCGGATCCACGATGAACGTCGCTTCCGGGTGGGTGATCACGAACGACAGCAGCGAATTCTCGATGCGCCGCGGCTGCCGTAACCCTTCCACGATCAGTGCGGTGGGCACGGACCGTGGCACCTGCCGAAGTACGGACACCGTGACCGACACCGCCGTGTCCGGTAGCCCCGCGTCGGTCAGGCCGTTCAGAAACCGCTGGTCGGGGCGTCGGGGACGGACAAGTCCCGTGGCCAGGCTCGCGACCGCGCCACAGCATGCGGCCAGCGTCGGTGATTTCACAGCGTCGGACACAGCAGTTTTGTCCCTCTCGCCATCGGGTGGTGCGTTCGATGACGGGACGGTATAACTTCAGGCCGACCTGAAGTAAAGGAGTGCGATGCCCGCAGTGGAGTGGAAGATCGGCGGTGCGGCTGCCCTGCTCGGGGTGGCCACCCATGTCCTGCGCCACTGGGAGGACATCGGGCTGCTCACCCCTCGACGGCTGCCCTCCGGGCATCGCGTCTACGACGACCGGACAGTCGGCCGGGCCCGCCTCATCCAAATCGGTCAGCGGGCCGGGCTCTCACTCGCCGAAATCGGTGAACTCGCCTCGGGTGAACGGGCCGACCGCATCGGTCTGATCGACGCGAAGCGCGCCCGGATCGCCGAACACATCGCGAACCTCGAACTGGCCGACCGGTACTTGGCCCACCTGGTGCACTGCGTACACCCGGTCGTCTCCGACTGCCCGGAGTGCTCCGCCCTGGTGGAACGGGGGGCGCGGTCGGCGATCACCCAGCGGGCGCTTTCGGACCGGCGGGACAGGTAGGACGGGCAGGACGGGTAGGACGGGTAGGACGGGCGGGACAGGTAGGACAGGCGGGACAGCCTTCAAGCGTGTTCACCCGCCGCGTTCGTGTCCAGCGGGACACTGAGGGTGAGCCGGAAGCCCCGGCCCGTGTCGGCGGGCCCGGCGGTGAGGGTGCCGTCCACTGCGGCGAGGCGCTCGCGCAGGCCGGTGAGACCGTTGCCGGGGGTGATGCCGGTATCGGCCGCGGACGCGATACCGGACGGGATGCCCGCCCCACCCCGTCCGTCGTCCACGACGACGAGTTCGAGGAACCGGCCGGCCAGGGTCTGCCGGGGGGCGAGGGTGACCGTGCAGGTCCTGGCCCCGCTGTGGCGTACGACGTTGGTGACGGCTTCCCGCAGCCCCCAGGCGAGGGCCTCTTCGGAGCCCGCGGGCAGGGTGCCCGTGGCCGGAGCGTCGGCGGGGACGGCGGCGGTGATACCCGCCGCCGCCAACGCCGTACGGGCTCCCGCCAGTTCGCCGGGGAGGGTGAGCCTGCGGTAGCCGGTGACGGCGTCGCGTACGTCCACCAGTGCCTGGCGGCTGACCCGTTCGATGTCGGCGACCTGCAGGGCCGCCTGTTCGGGATGGCCGGGGAGCATCCGCCCGGCCAGTTCGCTCTTCAGGGTGATCAGCGAGAGCGAGTGGCCGAGCAGGTCGTGCAGATCGCGGGCGAGACGCAACCGCTCCTCGTTGGCGGCGAGTTGGGCGACCGTGGCGCGGGCCTCGCGCAGTTCGACCGTCGTACGGACCAGTTGGCGTACGCCGGTCATGGCGAACCCGCCGAGCAGTGCGGGCAGCAGCAGTCCGAGGACCAGGCTCCCCGCGTCCTCGGCGCCCCGCGCGAGGCCGAGCCCGGCCATCAGGGCCGTCAGGGCGGGGATCACGCGGCCGGCGACGCGTAGCGGGAGAACGGCCCCGGCCGAGACGCTGACGTAGACGAAGAGCACCAGCCAGGACGGCCCGAGGGTCAGGCTGAGGACGGTGGCACACGCGGTGAGCAGCGCGACCGTCCACCCGGCCCGGGTGATGTTCGGCGAGCGCGACGTGTGGCGGAAGACCAGCATCAGGTACACGGCCCCGAAGGCGGCCAGTCCGAGGCAGCCGAGTGCCGTGGCCCACGGGGTGTGGTGGCCGTCCGCGAGGTCGGAGACCGGGGCGCTCATGAACGCCAGCCAGACACAGATCCAGAACATTTTCGTCGCTGTCTGGCGGCGGGTGACGGGCGGGCGCCCGATGCCCACCCCCGTGACGTCGTCGCTCACGCCTTCAGGGTGTCCTTCCGGTAGAGCCAGGCCGCGCCGCCCGCGAAGACCACGAAGTAGACGCAGAGCAGGAGGACGTCCCCGGAGTGCGGAGCCCCGCCGGTCTCGATGGCCTGGCCGAGTGCGGCGTACGCGTGCGTGGGCAGCCAGCGGGAGATGTTCTGGAGCCACTCGGGGAAGGTGGAGCTGGGCATCCAGAGTCCGCCGAGGATCGACAGACCGAAGTAGATGATCATCGTGATCGGGCGCACCGCGTCGCCGCTGGCCAGGTAGCCGATGGCCACGCCGAGGGCGGCGAAGACGAGCGATCCGGCCCAGATGACCCCGGTCAGCGCGAACCACTGCCAGGCCTCCAGCCGTACGCCCTTGACCGCGGCGGCCACCACGAACACGACCACGATGCAGGGCAGGGTGACGATCGCGGCACTGGCGATCTTCGCGAGGACGTAGGCGTGACCGGGCAGTGCGGTCAGCCGGAGCTGGCGTACCCAGCCCTTCTCGCGCTCTTTGGCGATGCGTTCGCTGTTGCCCATGAGTACGGCGGTCAGCGCGCCGAAGGAGCCCATCGCGACCATGAAGAAGGCCTGCATGGTCAGCCGGGTGCCGGGGACCAGTCCCGTGGTGTTCTGGGTGCTGGAGACCGCCAGGTAGATCACGGAGGGATAGAGGACCGAGAAGAACATGAACTTCTTGTTCCGCAGGGTGCGGGTCACTTCGAGCCGGATCAGCACCCCGGAGAAGAGGTTCGCCCGGTTCACCCGGCTCCGGTCCTTCGCGCCCGCGGCACTCGTCCCGCCCGTGAGCGTCGTCGCGCTGGTGGTGTTCGTCATGAGGTGCGGGCCTCCTCGGCCTCGGTGATGGCGACGAAGGCCTGTTCCAGGCCGAGTCCGGCTACTTCGAGTGCGCGCGGGTAGAGGCCGAGGCCGTAGACCGCGTGGACGGTCGCGTCGGCGTTCCGCGACTGGATGCGTACCCGGTCGCCGCTGATGTCGAGCGCGGAGAGGAACGGCAGGGCGCGCAGGGCCGCCTCGTCGACCGGGCCCTCCAGCTCGAACGAGATCCGGCGGACCCCCGCCATGGCCTTGATCTCGGCGGCGGTGCCGTCGGCGAGCAGCCGGCCCTTGTGGAGGACGAGGACGCGGTCGGCGATCGCGTCGGCCTCTTCGAGGTAGTGGGTGGCGAACAGGACGGTACGTCCCTGGTCCGCCTGCTCGCGCATGGTGGCCCAGAAGGCCTGGCGGGCGGTGACGTCCATGCCGGTGGTCGGCTCGTCGAGCACGATCAGGTCGTTGGCCCCGGCGGTGGCGAGCGCGAACCGCACCCGCTGCTCCTGGCCGCCGGAGAGCTTGTTGACCATGCGGCCGGCGATCGACGCGATGCCGGCCCGCGCCAGCACCTCACCGACCGGGTACGCCCGCGGGTGCAGGCTGCACGCGAGCCGGACGATCTCCTCGACGGTGACGTCCTCCATCAGCCCGCCGCTCTGCAGCATCGCGCCGACCCGCCCGGCGGCGATGGCCGCCTGCGGCGTGGTGCCGAAGACCTGGACCGTACCGCTGTCCGCCGTACGCAGCCCGAGCAGCAGGTCCAGCGTGGAGGACTTCCCGGCACCGTTGGGGCCGAGCAGCGCCACGGTCTCGCCGGGGTGCAGGTCGAGGTGGAGTCCGTCGACCGCGCGCACGTCTCCGTACGCCTTGCTCACCTGGTCGAAACTGACCACGGCCGTGGCTGCGGCGGTCGCTCCGATGGCTGTCGTTGTCATGGCTACAGCTTGGCCGACGCGGGGTGCGGGCGGCAGGGACGGCGGGCTGGTGTCCGGGATGACAGATGTCATACCGGGTGCGTGACACGGGCGCGGGCGGGACGCGGAGGCCCGCACACGCGCACCGCCCCGCCCGGGAGACCCGGACGGGGCGGTGCGCGGTACGGCGGGGGCGAAGCGGAGCGTCAGCCCTGGCCGGTGAGGTCGATCGTGACCGTGCGTTCGGCCGTGGTCTTGCCGAGCAGCGCCTGCTGCATGGCCTTGGCCACGTCGTCGGGTCCGACCTGGTGCTGCTTGCCGTCGGCCTTGGTCGCCATGACGCCGTCGAAGACGCCGTCGCAGAGGGTCTCGATGGCCTTCTTGTCGTAGTACGGCACGAGCTTGCCGTCGACCGCCTTCATCGACAGGATCTGCGGCAGGGACAGCGCCGGGCCGAACTGGATCTGCTTGCCGCCGGCCTCGATGGTGACCAGGTCGGACATCGCGGGCTCCGCGAACTCCTTCATCGCCCGGTCGAGTTCGGCCTGGGTGATGGTGGGCTGCCGGGTGACGACCGGCAGTTCCACGACGGCGGCGGTGCCCGTCTGGACCTGGGCGCGGTAGGCGTCCCGTACGGCGACGATCGACTGGTTGACGTCGATGCCCTTGCCCGCCTTGCCCGGCACCGGCTCGGCCTTGTTCGGCTCGAACTTGATGGTGCCGTCGGTCGCGGAACCGGAGACGCCGGACAGGGCGTTGAGCGCCGCGGCGAGCTTCTCCTCGTCGACCGGGATCACCGGGTCGGCCGGGCGGGCCCCGCCGAAGAGGGAGCCGATCACGGAGACGGGGTTGTAGTCGCTGCCCGCCGCGCCGCGCACGGTCTCCACGCTGTCCAGCTGCAGGCCGGCCTTCTCCGGGGAGAGTTCGGTCTGCTTGCCGTCGACGGAGAGCTTCAGCGGCGCCTTGGCGCGCTTGCCGAACTCGGCGTCGAGCTTGCTCACCGCCGCGGTCTTCGTGCCGCCGCCGATGTCCAGGCCGAGGACCGTGGTGCCCTTGGGAACCTCGGAGTGGTTCATCAGCAGGCCCGCGCCGTAGGCGATGCCCGCCAGGACGACGACCGCGGCGCCGAGCAGGACCGTCTTGGACCGGCCCTTGCCGGCCGGCGCGGCGTTCTGCGCGGCGGGACGCGGGGTGCTGGGACCCGAGGGCCCCTGCGGTGCGGGCGCCGGGCCGTCCGGGCCCTCGGAGCGGGGCGGGAACGGCCGTGCGCCGCCGGGCACGACGGGGATGCCACCGGTGAGGGTGTCGCCGGAGACGTGACCGCCGCCCGGGGTGGGTGCGGGGACCTGGGGCGTCAGGATCGCGGTGTCGTCGGAGAGCCGGGGCGCGGAGCCCATGGCACCGGGACCACCCGGGCCGCCCTGCGGGCCGGGTGCCCCGGACGGGTTCGGGACGCCCGGAACCGTGAGGCCGGGACGGCCCTGGCCGATGGGGCTTCCGGGGCCGGACGGGAAGCTGGCGGTACCCGCACCCGGTCCGGTGGTCGAACCCGCGGGGCCGGGGGTGCGTACCCCGGGGTTCGGCGTGGGCCGGCCGGAGTCGGCGAGGTCCGCGTCGATGCTGTCCAGCGCGCTCCGGCCGGCCGCGGGACCGGCGGGGAAGCCGTCCTGCGGGCCGTCGGAGAGGTACGGCGACCCGGCGCGCGGGCCGGTCGGCGCGTCCGCTCCCGCCGGTGCCCCTGCCGGGCCCGGCACACTTCCGCCGGCGGGGCCGCTCGGGGCGTCCAGCACGGAGGGGGCGGCCGGGGTCTTGCGCGGGGCGAACCAGTCGCTGGTGGGCGTCTCCTTGGCGGGCGGCTCGGCCGGCGCCTCCTCGGCGGCACCTCCGCCCGGTGCGTCGGTGGCGGACTCGCCGGCCTGCTGCCCGGAGGCGGGGGCTCCCGGACCGGGAAGCGGCGTGACGGCGGTGCGCTCGGGGTCGGAGGCGTTGTCGCCCTCCGCCATGGGCGTACGCATCACGACGGGCGGGATCGGCCGCGACCCGGGGATGTTGATCCGGATGCGCGTCGTCAGGGTCGTCTCGGTCCTGGGTTCCTCGGGCCGCGACGACCGCGGCGAATCCGGGGTGGGCTCGGGTGCGGATTCCGCGCCGTCCTGCGTCGGGTGCAACGACGGGTACTGGCGTGATCCGTACGGCGGCGTGCCCGAGGGGTAGGCGGCACCACCGCGCCCCTGGGGCCCGGAGGACGAACTGTCAGTTTCACGACTCAAAGCAGGTTCTCCCGATTGGCTCCGCCGCCCGTACTTCCCCCATGCCGCAGGCCAGGGGACGGCTCGGCGCGCGCACCACCATACTGGCCGCCGCGCACGGGCGTTTCACGCCCGGTGGAAACCTCCACCGCCACCTCACACCCGTGGACGCCCGTGAGCTGCCGCTCAAGGCATGTCACCGGCCTGAACGTTCCTGGTCGTTGGCCGAAAGAGGCCCTCCGGAGAAGGTGGCGCAGATCACAGCGACCACCATCCCTCCGAGGGCGAAGAGCGCCAGGGCGATCTCGTCGCCGCCGCCGAAGAGGGCGTCTCCCTCGGGGCGTCCGGCCAGCACCACGAACAACGCGACCAGCCACCCGGCGGCGGGCGCGAGGGCGCCGAGCTGCGTGCGGGTGAGAAGGCGGCCGCCGTAGAAGACACCCGCGCCGCCGGCCAGGGCCAGCAGCAGGCCACCGGGGAACCAGGCCCCCTGAACCAGTGAACCGGCCAGCTGCACCAGCGCTCCGAGGACCGCGAGGCCGAGGTAGGCGCCGATCCTGCGGGGGTTGAGCGGGGCCGCCATCCCGGTGGGCTCGGGCGCCCGGGGCGGGGCGTTGGTGCGCGGGGCGCGGGCCTCGGCGCGGGCCCGGTCGTCCCGGCTCTTCCTGCCGCTCATGACCGGTCCCCCGTCACGGCGGCCTCGGGCAGACCCGCGAAGAGGTCCTCCTCGCGCGCCCCGCCGCCTCCGGCGACGCCGTGGACCAGTTGGTAGTACTCGGTGGTGAAGAGCGGCTGGCCCTTGTCGTTGGAGAGGGCGAACCAGGGGCCGTGCACGGCGACCTGGGTGGCGTGGGCCCGCATGGCCGCCGCCTTCGCCTCCGCGTACGCCGAGCCGTCGATCTCCGTGGTGATCGCGGACTCCTCGGTCACCCCGGGGACGTCGTCGACCTCCGCGATCTCCGCGAACACCCCGGGCGCCTCGGCCCGGAGCCGGGCGAACGCTTCCTCGGCGACCGGCCGGGGGGTCCGGTTCCAGTAGATCTTCGCGATGGCGTGCGGCGCGTCCGGGGTGCCGGAACCGCCCGCGTACCCGGGGTCGGCGGCGAGCTCGGCCGCACGGGTCGCCACCCGGTGCGCCTGGACGTGGTCGGGGTGGCCGTAGCCGCCGTCGGGGTCGTACGTCACCAGGACCTGCGGGCGGATCTCGCGGATGACGTCCACCAGCGGGGCGGCCGCCTCGTCCACCGCGGTGTCCCAGAAGGCGCCGGGCCGGTGGTTCTGCTCGGTGCCCATCATCCCGGAGTCGCGGTACCGGCCCGGGGCGCCCAGGAAGCGGTGGTCGGTGACCCCCAGTTCCTTCATGGCGGCGGCGAGTTCACCCACCCGGTACGGGCCGAGGGTGTCGTCCCGGTCGGCCGCGAGGTGCGCCAGCGACGGCGGGATGACCTCGCCCTCCTCGCCGAGGGTGCAGGTCACCAGCGTGACGTGGGCGCCCTGGGAGACGTACTTGGCCATGGTGGCGCCGTTGTTGATCGACTCGTCGTCGGGGTGCGCGTGCACCAGGAGCAGACGGCGGGCGGGAAGGTCCTTCATGAGGACCACCCTACGAGCCCCGCTCCCCCTCGGTGCGTCGCCGCCCTCGGTTCACACCTCCGGGGAGCCGGACGGTGCGGTGCCCCACGCGCGCCGGAGGGCCCTCACGCGCGCGTGGGGGCCCTCGTACGCACACCGGGCGGCCGGGGGCCCGTACGGAGCCCCGGGCCGGCCTCGCCGGGCGTCAGAACTTGATGCTGCCGATCATGCCCGCGACGTTCGACGTGAGGTCCGCGATCGTCGGGGCGATGGAAGAACTCGCCAGATAGAACCCGAGCAGCATGCAGATCGCCGCGTGTCCGCCCTTGAGTCCGGATTTCCGGATCAGCAGGAAGACGACGATCGCCAGCAGCACTACCGCCGAAATCGAGAGTGCCACGGCGGTTCACCTCCATCAGTACGGTCGCGACGGAACATCGGGACGGGTCGAACACATCGGGTCTGAACGGACAGCGATCGGGCAGGAGTAGAGAGCCCAGCAGGTTCCTACCCACCGAGCGCTACGGATCATAACTATCCGTGCCAGGGCATTGTCCGGGTCACGGCAGCACGAGGGGCGCACGGACGGCCGCCCCCGGGCTAGGTTTCGGCCCATGACCTCGCAGAAGCTGTCTTTTCCCCGTCAGCACGCCCGGACCCAACGATTCACCCGGGGTGCGCCCCGGGCCTTCTCCGTCTCACCTGACGGGACGCGGGTGGTCTTCCTGCGTTCCTCCTCCGGCACGGATCCCGTCAACAGGCTGTGGGTGCTGGACCTTTCCACCGGCCAGGAGCGCATCGCCGCCGACCCGGAGGCGCTGCTGGCCGGTTCGGCGGAGAAGCTCTCGCCCCAGGAGCGGGCGCGACGCGAACGCGCACGTGAGGGCGGCACCGGCATCGTCGGGTACGCGCTGGACGCCGAGGCGGAGTTGGCCGCCTTCGCGCTCTCCGGCAAGGTGTACGTGGCCGAATTGCGTGCGGGCACCGCGCGGGCGCTGCCGGTCCCGGGGCCGGTCATCGACCCCCGCCCCTCCCCCGACGGCAGGCACGTCGCCTACGTCGCGCGGGGCGCGCTGCGGGTGGTCGGCTCGGACGGTACGGACGACCGGGCGGTGGCCGAGCCCGAGGGGGAGCACCTCACCTACGGGCTCGCGGAGTTCATCGCGCAGGAGGAGATGGGCCGCGACCGGGGCTTCTGGTGGTCGCCGGAGTCGGACCGGCTGCTGGTGGCCCAGGTGGACGACAGCCCGGTCCGGCGTTGGTGGATCGCCGATCCGGCGCACCCGGAGCGCAAGCCGGCCGAGGTCGCCTACCCGGCGGCCGGGACGCCCAACGCGGAGGTCCGGCTCTTCGTCATGGACCTCGCCGGCGGGCGCACCGAGGTGGAGTGGGACCGGGCGCGCTTCCCGTATCTGGCCCGGGTGCACTGGTCGTCGGCGGGTGCGCCGCTGCTGCTGGTACAGGCCCGCGACCAGCGTGGCCAGCGGTACCTGACGGTGGACCCGGCGACCGGGGCGACCCGGACCGTGCACGCCGACGAGGACCCGGCGTGGCTTGATCTTTTCGGTGGGGTGCCCGCCTGGACGCCGGACGGGCGGCTCGTGCGGATCGCGGACGAGGGCGGGGCGCGCGTCCTGCACGTCGGCGACCGGGCCCTGACCGGGGCGCGACTGCACCTCCAGGCGGTCCTGGACGTCGGCGAGTCCGACGTCCTGGTGCAGGCGGTGGCGGGCGAGGAGGCCGCCGCACCGGAGATCGGCGAGAGCCATGTGTACCGGGTGAGCGAACTGGGCGTCGAACGGATGTCGGAGGGGGTGGGTGTCCACTCGGCGGTCCGCTCCGGCCCTCTCACGGTGCTGCTCTCCACTTCCCTGGAGCACCCCGGCGCGACCGCGCGCGTCCTGCGGGACGGCAAGCAGGTCGCCCAGGTGGCGAACCACGCCCAGGAACCCGGACTGCGGCCCCGGCTCACCCTCACCGAGGGGGGCGCGCGGCGCATCCCGTGCGCCGTACTGCTGCCCACCGGCTACCAGGAGTCGGACGGTCCGCTTCCGGTTCTGATGGACCCGTACGGAGGCCCGCACGGCCGCCGGGTGGTCGCGGCGTACAACGCCCACCTCACCTCCCAGTGGTTCGCCGACCAAGGCTTCGCGGTGGTCGTGGCGGACGGCCGGGGAGCCCCGGGCCGCTCCCCCGCCTGGGAGAAGGCCGTGCTCAACAACCTGGTCCTCACCCTGGACGACCAGGTGGAGGCCCTGCACGCGCTGGCCGGGCACTTCCCGCTGGACCTGTCGAAGGTGGCGATGCGCGGCTGGTCGTACGGCGGCTTCCTCGCGGGCCTCGCGGTACTGCGGCGCCCGGACGTGTTCCACGCGGCGGTCGTGGGAGCCCCGGTCACCGACCAGCGCCTCTACGACACCCACTACATGGAGCGGTACCTCGGCGACCCCGCCGAACAGCCCGAGGTGTACGCGCGCAACTCGCTGGTGACCGACGACGGGCTGTCCGAACCCGCCGACACCGTACGGCCGATGATGATCGTGCACGGCCTGGCCGACGACAACGTGGTGGTCGCGCACACCCTGCGGCTCTCCTCCGCGCTGCTCGCGGCGGGCCGCCCGCACGAGGTGCTGCCGCTGAGCGGGGTGACCCACATGACCCCGCAGGAGGAGGTGGCGGAGAACCTGCTGCTGCTCCAGGTGGACTTCCTCAAGCGGTCGCTGGGCCTCTGACGGCTCCGGCCGGGCGGGCGCCGGGCGCCTGCCCGGCCCGGCTCACCAGCCGGGCGGCGGCGACGAGGGCGGTGGCGGTCCGAAGCCCCCGCCCTGCGGGTGGCCGTACCCGGGTTCCTCGGCCGCGTCCTGCCCGGAGCCCTGCCCGGCGGGCGGGTAGCCGTAGCCGGGGGCGCCCGGGTACGAGGAGCCGGAGGCCGGGGAGTACGGGGTCCCGGGGGTCGACGGGTATCCGGAATCCGGACCCGGGAACGAGGACGGGTACGGGTAGCCGTAACCGGGTGCCCGGCCCGGAGCGCCGGGCGGCGGGTAGCCGTACCCCGGGGCGCCCGGCCCCCAGCCCTGTCCGTCCTCGGCGGGCACGCCCCGGCGGGCGGTGGCGATGAGCGCGGCGATACCGGCGAGCGCGAGGAACACCCAGGACAGCAGGGCCAGTTGCCCTTCCGTACCGAGGCCGGAGTAGTCCTGGAAGAGATCCAGCCGGACGCCCCGGGCGATGCCGAGACCACCGGAGAACACCAGGAAGGCCGCGGCGACCGTGCCGAACGGCCGGGAGTGCGCCGCGCGCGCGAGCCCTGCGGCGGCGGCGAACAGGGCGAGCAGCGCCACGCCCGCGGTGGACCAGCCGGCCGGTACGTCGACGAGCATGGCGCCGACCACCCGCCCGCCGAGGTACCAGTCGGGGTAGACCTCGTCCGGATAGATGAAGAGCTGCCGGATCTCCCAGGCGATCAGCACCGCGCCGGAGGAGCCGAGGGTGAGGAAGGCGGTGACCGCGGGGCCCGAAGCGGGCCGGACCGGCGCGGGGAGCCCCGTCTCCCGGGCGGGCCGCCGGCCGGCCGCGGCGGTGACGATCATCGCGATCGAGACGGCGAGGGTGACGAAGGTGCTGATCAGCGCACGGGTGCGCAGCTCGTCGGGGTAGCGGCCGTCCATCCACGAGGCGCCGATGATCCAGACGCCGGGGAGCCTGAGCAGCAGGGTGGTCACGCCGGTGGCGACGAGCGCGGGGGCGGCGGCCGGTGAGCGGCGCACGGCGAAGGCGGTGGCCGCCTGGACGACGAGGAGGACCAGGGCCCCGCCGGTGGTGGTGGGCACCGCGCCGGGGAAGCGCTCGGGCACTCCCGACCAGAAGTCCCAGAGCGGGCCCGGTCCGCCGAGGGCCCGCAGGTCCCGGACGATCCAGCCGGCGGTGATCAGTGCGAGCACGGCGCTGAGGGCCGTACCGGTGATGCGTGCGCCCCGTGTGAGTGTCACGCGAGCGATACTCCACCGCCCCGGACCACCCGGCAAGGGGCCCCGCGCGGGGCATTTCCCCCGCGCTCCGGGCGTCCGGAAACGGGAAACCGGCCGGCACGACGCGAAGTCGTCCCGGCCGGTCCACGGCACCCGCACGGCCGTACGCTGTTCATGGTGCGACGTCCGTATATCGGTGTGGCGACGGGCGCGTTGCCTCACTGTTAACGATGCTCCGGCCTGCCGTCAGGCCCTCGTGCGGCGAGTCGTGCAGCAGCCCGGCCCGCGCGGCCGCCGCCCCCGTCTGGAAGCGGCTCGTCGCCCGCAGGCTGGTGCTCAGGCCCGCCACATGGCGGCGGAAGCTGCGCACCGAGACACCGAGCCGGCGTGCCGCCGACTCGTCCTTGAGTCCCTCCGCGAGCAACTGGGCCACCGCGCGGTGGACTTCGTCGATCGTCCCGCCGTAACCCAGCTCTTCGGAGCACACCGGTGAGGCCGTCTGCCACATCGCTTCGAAGAGCCCGCGCAGTTGGCACACGACGGCCGGGTCCCTGACCACGACCGTGTCGCCGGGGAACGCGGTGTCGGGGAGGAACGCCACCTCTCCGTCGACGAGGGTCATCTCGCCGCGGAGCTCGCGGACCGTCCGTGTCTCGCCGCCGGACTCGGCCACCTGGGCCGCGTGCGCCCGCAGCACCAGGCTCGCCCGTGCCGAGTGCTGGTAGAGGCCGCGCAGCCGCAGACCGCGCCCGGCGGCCGCGAGGTCACGCCGGACGGCGGTGTCGGCGAGGGCGGCCTCGCCCGCGTCCGGCCCGGGGCGCACCGTGAGGACCTCGTCCCGTGCCTCGTAGACGGCCGAGAGCAGCGCGGCGTCGAGTGCGGCCCGGCCCTGGAGGACTTCGAAGCCCCGGCCGCGGTCGCGGTGTCTGCGGCCCTCGTCGAAGAGGGGCCGCAGTTCGGCCAGGGTGCGGCGCATGGCCCGCGTCCGCCGGAGCTCGGTGTCCACCGCCTCCTGCCGCTCGCGCAGTTCGCGTTCGGCGGGGTCGAGCAGCTCACCGGCGGCCGCCCTCGGATCGACGGCGCTCCAGAGGCCCTCGCCCCGGGTGACGAGCCGCAGCGACAGCAGGGTCTCCAGTGCGTCTTCGAGTGCGGAGCTCGTCAGACCGGCGTCCTCGCACAGCTGTCGGTCCGCCGGTCTGGGCCCCGCGGACAGCGCGGCGTAGACCCGTACGGCATCGTGGCCGAGTTCAGGCAGCACGGTCGGTCACCTTCCCCCACATTCAGCAACGCGCCGCAGTATCACCGGCGTTACGGATGTTGCACGAGGGGTGTATCACTCCGTGAGAATCAGGCCCCGCCGAATCACCCTTTACGGGGACAGCTCCTGTGTCTGTTTGCTGTCGGCACCTTCCTGCCACTGGCCGGGCGGTCCCGGCCGGTCCGCCTCCTCTGCCAGAGTCCGTGCCGATCGCCCGGCAGGAGAGCAACGACCGGAGGAATCCCCCATGACCACCGCACTCACCGACGTATCCACCACCTGGCGGATCAGTCCCGAGTTCACCTTCACCGACGAGGAGCACGCGGCCCTCGTCGACGCCCTGAGCACGGTGACGGCCAACCCGTACCGGCTCTACGAGGCGCACCTCTTCCAGATCAACCGGCTGATCGCCGACGGAGTCGTCCCCCAGCGCTTCCGCACCTACGTGGACACCCTCGCCACCCGGGACCGCAAGGCGGAGCCGGTCGTGGTCTTCAAGAACGTGCCGTACGACCGTGACGTGCCGGTCTTTGACTTCGACGAGCCGGTCAAGTCCAAGTACGAGCTGAAGAAGACGTTCGTCGCCGAGGGTTTCCTCGCGCTCTTCGCGCAGCTCGCGGCCACGCCCGCCATCGGCTATCTGAACGTCAACGACGGCGATGTCTTCCAGGACATCTACCCCAAGCGTTCGATGCAGTCGAGCCAGTCGCAGAAGGCGCTCAACCAGATCCACTTCCACAAGGACCTCGCCAACCACTTCGTCCGCCCGGACGAGGTCTACATGGTGGGCATGCGGAGCAACCCGGAGAACGAGGTGTACACCTCCTTCGTCCGGAACATCGACGTGATCGCCGCGTTCGACGAGGCGGAGCTCGAACTGCTGCGCAGCCCGCAGTTCTACACGCCCTTCGACGACCTCACCGTCATGGGCGGCAGCCTCGAACTCGGCGAGGCGGACAAGCACCCGATCATCGGCGGCGAGGACGACCTGCGCTACTTCGAGAACCGCACGCGCGGCCTCACCGAGGAGGCCATCGCGATCGTCCCGAAGGTGTCGGCGGTCCTGCACGCCCTGAAGCAGCGGGTGTTCGTCGAGCCCGGCGACTTCGTCATCACGTACAACAACCACACCGTGCACGCCAAGGAGGTGCTGGAGGTACGCAGGCCCGACGACCTGCGCACCCGTTGGATCCTGAAGACGGTGAACGTGGACGATCTGGCCCCGCACGAGCAGCACTTCATGCCCGGCACCAGTCACCTCGTGAACGGCTGACGTGAGACCGGCCCCGCCGTGCCGGCCCGACGGGACCTGCGTGTGCGCGTCGCGGCTGCACGGCACGGCGGGGGAACGGGCCGTACTCCCGGCCGGCGCGGCCGTCCTCGGACTCCGGGACGCGCGCCGGCCGCTGATCGCCCTCGGGCCGCGGCCGGTCGCGGACCCGGTGGCCGTCCGGGCCCTGCTGGCACTGGTGGTCGCGGAGGTACTGCCGGTCATGACCCTGGGGCGGGCGGCCCCGCTCCTCCCGGACGAACACCCACTCCACCTCGGAGCGTTACCCGGACCGGGGGAACTGCTGGTCAGGACTATCCTCCGGCGGGCCGACGTGGTTGTCTGGGTGGACGGTCCCGCCGCGGCGAGCGACTGCGCACGGGCCTTCACCGGCCTGGTCTCGGCCTACGCACGGGACGGGGGCGCGGACCGTACGGACTGGTGGGCCGAGATCACGAGTTGCCGGCTCCACCACCGACAGCGGCGTCGGACGAGGGAAGCGGCACCTCACCGGGTGCCCCTCACGGACATGCCCCGGAACCACGGGTGACGCGTGCCGTCCGGCAGAGGCTCCGCGCGCGTGCCGCACGGCGTTCGCGCGCCACGGCGTTCGCGCGCCCCTCCATGACGGATTCCCCCCGACGACGGACTCCCTCCTTCGACGGACTTCAGAACGCCAACAGAGAGTGACAGTCATGCCGACGCTGGCCGCCATGGTCGAAGAGAGCGCCCGGCTCCGCCCGGGAGCCGTCGCGGTGGAGGGCGCCGAACACGCGCTCACCTACGAGGAACTGCTCGTCCGCGCACGGGAGATCGCCGCCGGCATCACCGCCGCGGACGCCCGCTGCGTCGCCGTCACCGGGGAGCGGGGACCCGCCCTGGTCGCCGCGGTCCTGGCCACCGTCCTCGCCGACGTGCGCCTGGTGCTGATCGATCCGGAGCTGCCCGCCGCGCGCCGCGCCGCGATGACCGCCGCGGCGGGTGCCGTACTGCGCCTCACCGCCACCGCCGGCGGCCGGGTGACGGCCGAGCCGCTCGCCCCCGAGGAGCGCTCCGACGAGAACGCGGGCGAGGACTCCGCCGCCCCCTCCCCCGGTTACGTCTTCTTCACCTCCGGCACCACGTCCACGCCCAAGGCGGTCCTCGGACGCTGGTCCGGCGTCGCCCACTTCGTCGGCTGGCAGCGGGACATCTTCGGGATCGTGGAGGGCGACCGCTTCGCGCAGCTCACCGGGCTCTCCTTCGACGTGGTGCTCCGCGACCTCTTCACCCCGCTCGTCTCCGGCGCCACCGTCTGCGTGCCGCCCGCCGGTGCGGCGACCGGCCGGGACGGGATCGTCGGCTGGCTGCGCGGCGCGCGGATCAGCGTGGTCCACACCGTGCCCTCGCTGGCCGCACGCTGGACGTCCACCGCGTCCGCCGCACCCGGCGGCGCGCTGCGCCTGACCTTCTTCGCGGGCGAGCCGCTGCCCGGGGCGGCCGTGACCGGCTGGCTGGAGCACTTCGCGGACACCAGGGTGCTCAACCTGTACGGGCCGTCCGAGACGACGCTCGCCAAGTTCTGGCACGACGTGACCGTCCCCGCGCCCGGGGTCCAGCCGGTCGGGGCGCCGCTCCCGGAGACCGAGTTCAGGCTGGTGGACGGCGAGGTGTGGATCGGTACCCCGCACGCCACCGACGGCTACCTCGGCGCCCCGGACGAGCAGCGCGCCCGCTTCGTCACCGCCGCCGCGGCCGAGGACGAGGCACCCCGCGCCTGGTACCGGACCGGGGACCTCGGCGAGCTGGACGAGGACGGGGCGCTCCACCTGCGCGGCCGCTCCGACTTCCAGGTGAAGATCGACGGGAACCGGGTCGAGCCGGAGGGCATCGCCGCCCTGCTGCGCGAGCACCCCGCCGTGCGCAACGCCGTCGTGGTGGCCCGCCCGCGCGAGGACGGATCGGTGCGGCTCGTCGGCTACTACGAGGCCGCCGCCGAGGACGCGCCCGAGGACGAGATCCGCCGCTGGTCCGGCACCCGGCTGCCCGCCGCGCACGTGCCGTCCGTACTGCGCCGCCTCGACCGGCTCCCGCTGAGCGCCAACGGCAAGGTGGAGCGTGCCGCGCTCCCCGACCCCTTCGCGGCCGGACCGGGCGACGGCGCGGACGGCGGCCCCGAGGACGGACGGGCGGCCGACCCCTTCACCCGTACCGTCGTGGACGTCTTCCGGCACGTGCTGCCGGACGCGCCGGACCGGAGCGACTCCGACTTCTTCGACTGGGGCGGCACCTCGCTGGACTCCGCCGAACTCGCCGTCCGCCTGCTCTCGGCCACCGGCCGGCGGATCGAGATGAGCGAGATCTACGCCCTGCGGACGCCCGCCGCCATCGCCGGGGTGCTCCGCGACCGCGAGCCGGACACCCAGGACGGCATCCCGCACGGCGAGCGGCCCGCCACCACCGGACTCTCGCCGCAGCAGCGCCGCTACCGCAACGTCTACCTGCCCCGCGTCAACCGCTCGTGGAGCAACATGCCCGCCCTCTTCGCGCTCCCCGACGGGGTGGACGCCGAGGCGGTCGAGAGCGCCCTGCGCACGGTGCTGACCCGGCACGACAGCCTGCGGGCGTACTTCACCGAGGAGTCGGGGGGTTCCCCGGACGACGCCGGGCTGCGGCAGCACTTCCTGGCGGTGGAGGACGTGCGCGTGGAGGTGGAGACCGACGACCTGCGCGGGCTCCCCGAGGACGAGCAGGACGTCCGGATGCAGGAGCTGCGGATCGCCGGTGCCAACACCCCGATCGACATCACCCGCGCCCCGCTCTTCCGGACCCGGCTGCTGCGGCACCACACCGGCCGCTCGACGCTGCTGTGGACCGTCCACCACATGGTTTCGGACGGTTACAGCCAGCGCCTGCTGCACCAGGAGCTGACCCACCTGCTCGCCGGCGAGCCGGAGCGGCTCCCGCACCTCCCCATCGGTTACCGGGACTACATCGCCTGGCGCGCCGCCCCCGGCTCCGCCGAGCGCACCGCCGAGGCCCATCGCCCGTACTGGCAGGGCGTGTTCGGCCGGCCGTACGAGCGTCCTTTGCTGCCGCTCCTGGAGGGCGCGGCGGAACCGGCGCGCGGCATCGCCCACCAGTTCCCGGTCCCCGACGAACTGCGGTCCGAGGTGGCCGCGTTCTGCCGGACGCACGGGACCACCCCGTTCTCCGTGTACTTCGCCGCGTACACCCTGATGTGCCACGACCTCTTCGGCCGCGAGGACCTGGTGATCGGCACCCCGGCCGCCGGGCGCACCCGGCCGGAGTTCCAGGAGCTCATCGGCAACTTCATCTCCCTGGTGGGCATCCGCCACCGCCTGGGCGAGACCGGGGACTTCGCCGCGCTGGTCGCCGCGCTCCAGGAGCGCACGGTGCTCGCCATGGAGCACCAGGACTACCAGTACGACCAGCTCATGGCGGACATCGGCGCCGTCACCGACGACGACCGCTTCCCGCTGACCACGGTGTTCCTCTCCCTCGTGGAGGTGCCCGCCGACCAGGCGGCGACCCTGCGCGCGCCCGCCCACCGGGACCTCGGCTGCGAGGTGAAGTTCGACCTGATGGGCTACCTCAAGCGGGCGGGCGACATGATCGCCCTCGAATTCGACACCCGACAGGGCCTGTTGAGCCCGGAACGGCTCGAAGAGCTGGCCGGCGTCTTCCTCGCCCACCTCCGCTCCGGCCTCAAGGAGGGCTGACCGCCATGCACGCAGTCATGATCTGCTCCGGGGCCCGAACCCCCTCGCCCCGTCTGCTCGCCCACCCGCTGATCGACCGGCTCAGTGTGATCACCGAGACCGGCCACACGGCCCGCTACCCCGGCCATGTGACCGTGGAGACCGTCGACGACATCCACGACGTGGAGCAGGTCCTCGGCGCGGCCTGGCGGATTCTCCGGCATGGCCCGGTCGACGGAATCCTCGCCCCGTACGAGGTCGGGCTGCCGGCCGCCGGGTACGTCCGTACCGCCTTCGGGCTGCCCGGTCCCGGGCACGACACCGTCGCCGGGTTCACCGACAAGTACGTCATGAAGACCCTGCTCTCCCGTGCCGGGCTGCCGATGGTCCCGTTCGCGGGGGCGCACAGCGACGAGCAGGTGCACCAGCGGGCGGCGGAGCTCGGCTGGCCCGTCGTCGTCAAGCCCGCGCACGGCGGTGGCTGCAAGGGCGTCGCCGTCGTCTCCGGGCCGGGCGAGGTGGACCGGTGGCTGTCCGAGGGCGGCAGCCCCGGCCCGCGGCTGCCCACCGTCGTGGTGGAGCGCGAGGCCGAGATCCTCGCCGAGTACCACGTGGACGGAGTGGTGGAGGACGGCCGGATCCGATTCGTCGTCACCTCCCGCTACCTGGAACCCGTACTGGGCCGCATCGGCCAGGGCGACCCGTACGGCTCGTACCAGCTGCCGCTCGACCACCCCGACCACGAGGCGATCGCCGCCCTGCACGCGCGGACCGTCGCCGCGCTCGGGCTGCGCTCGGGCGTGACGCACCTGGAGGTCTTCGCGACCCCCGACGGCTTCCGGGTCTCGGAGATCGCGTGCCGCCCCGGCGGCGGCGGCATTCCGGCGGCCATCCAGCAGCGCCACGGCGTCGACATGTTCGACGTGTGCGTGCGGACCTCCCTCGGCCTGCCACCGCTCCCGGAGGACACCGGCTGGGAGGACGTCGCCGGCAAGCACGACGGGGTGCCGTGGTTCGGGCACTGCGGGCTCGCCCTGCGGCAGGGCGAGATCACGGAGATGACCGGCGGGGACGAGCTCGCGGCGCTGCCCGGTGTCGCCCGCGTCGACCTGCTCAGCCGCGTCGGCGACGTGATCTCGGGCCACATCTACTCCGCGTCGGGGGCCGGCTTCGTCCATCTGACGGCGGACACCGAGGAACAGGTCCGGGAGCGGCTCGCGGCCGTCCGCGAGCTCTACACGATCCGGACCGCGCCCGTCCCCGCCGCCGGATGACCACCACGCAAGGAGCCACCGTGCCCTCCCCCCACGTCACCCATGTCCTCGTGGGTTACAGCGCGCTCGTCATGACCGAACTCGACCGGTTCCTCCCCGAGGCGTCCGTGCTGATCCTGGAGGAGCCGCACGTCATCGCCGCCCGGGACGTGCACACCGCGGCGGCGCGCCACGCCTGCGTCGCGGAGGTCCGGCCGGCCGCCACCCAGGACGAGACGAACGCCGGGAAGCTCGCGGCGGAGGTCGGGCGCCCGCCCGCCGTGCGCGCGGTGCTGCCCGCCGTCGAGTACGGAGTGGTCGCCGCGGCGGCCCTCGCGGAGGTGTGGGGCCTGCCCGGCGCGGGCCCCTACGCGGCCCGCGTGCTGCGCGACAAGCTGGAGCTGCGCGAGGTGGCCGCCGCGCACGGCATCGACCAGCCCGCCTGGACGGAGGCCACCGGGCCGCGGCGGGTGGAGACGTTCCGGGCCGGACACGGCGGCAGTTGCGTCCTCAAACCCGCCAACCGGCAGGCCAGCCTGGGCGTGGTGCTCCTCGGCCCGGAGGACGACCTCGCCGAGGCGTGGCGCCACACCGTCACCGCCGACGAGCCCAACCTCCGCGCCCCCGGCCGCGAACCGGCCCGCTACGCCGTGGAAGAGCGGCTGTACGGTCCCGAGGTCAGCGTGGAGGCACTCGTCCACGAGGGCAGGACCGGCTTCCTCAACATCACCGCCAAGAAGGTGCTGCCGGGCCGCTACCCGGTCGAGCTCGGCCACACCGTGCCCGCTCCGGAGACCGGCAGCGACGGGGCCCTGCGGACCGCGATGGACCAGCTGGTGAGCGCCTTGCGGTTCGGCACGGGCATCCTGCACGCGGAGTGGGTCCTCACCCGGGGCCGCCCGCACCTCATCGAGTGCGCCGGGCGGCTCCCGGGCGACCGCATCCACACCCTGATCGACCTCGCCTACGGGGGCGACGGCATCCTCCGCGACCTCTTCGCACTGATGGCGGGCGAGGGCCCGGTGCCCGCGCGGCCGGCGGTACGGGGCGCCGCCGTCGCCTTCCTGCCGCTGCCGGCCGCGCCCTGCGAGGACGCCGTGGTCACCGCCGTCACGGGAGCCGACCGCGCGGGCGCCCTGCCCGGCGTGGAGGAACTCGTACTCGCCGTGGCACCCGGCGCGGCCGTCGGCGCCGTCACCAACTCGTGGCAGCGCGCCGGGTACGCCATCGCCACCGGCGGCACGGCGGCCGAGGCGGCCCGTACCGCCGAGGAGGCCGCCGCGCTGGTCACCCTCACCGCCGGGCCCCGGCCGCACGGGGGCGGGTGACCGGTGGAGACTCCCGACGCGTCACGGACGGCGGCCCGCCGCCGCATCACCCTGCGGGACTACCTCCCCGGCACCCGGGCAGGGCGGGTCTTCGCCCTCTCCACCCTGATGAGCGCCTTCGGCACGGGGCTCTTCCTGGCCGGGTCGACCGTCTTCTTCGTGCGCGAGGCAGGTCTGACCAGGGTGGAACTGGGGGCGGGGCTCGGCATCGCCGCGTTCGCCGGGCTCGCCGCGACCGTGCCGATCGGCGCCCTCGCCGACCGCCTCGGCGCGCAGCCCACCCTCGTCGGCGCGCTGCTCTGGCGGGCCCTGTGCTTCGTGGCCCTCGCCTTCGTCCACGGGCCGTTGGCCTTCACCGTGGTCGCCTCGTGCCAGGCGGCGGCGCAGAACGCCACCGGGCCCGTCACCCAGGCGCTCATCGGCAGCGTCACCGAGGAGAGCGACCGGACCCGCACCATGGCGGTGGTGCGCACCGTGCGCAACATCGGCTTCTCGCTGGGCGCGCTGGCCGCCACCCCGCTGCTGCTCGCCGACGGCCACTGGCTCAGCCGGTCCATCCTGATCGGCAACGCGGCGGCGTTCGTCGTCTCCGCCCTGCTGCTCGCCGGTCTGCGCACCCCCCGCCCGGTCAAGGCCGCCGCCTTCCGCAATCCGCTGGCGGCCGTCCGCGCCTTCGGCGACTGGCGCTACCTCTGCCTGACGGCCCTCAACTCGGGCCTGACGCTGCACATGACGCTGCTCGCCGTCGGGCTGCCGCTCTGGGTCACCGAGCACGACGGGGCCCCCGACGCGCTCGTGCCGGCGCTGATCCTCGTCAACACCGTGCTGGCCGTGCTGCTCCAAGTCCCCTTCGCCCGCGACGTGTCCGGTGCCCGCGCCGGGGCCCGGGCGCTGCGCCGGGCCGGTCTCGCGCTCGCGGGGTGCGCGGCCCTGCTCGCCGTACCGGTCGGCGCCCCGTCCTCGGTGGCGGTGGTGGCCGTGCTGCTGGCCTGCGCTCTGCTGACCGGCGGGGAGCTGTGGCAGGCGGCGGGCGGCTGGGAACTCAGTTACGCCTACGCCCCCGAGGAGCGGAAGAACCTCTACCTCGCGGTCTTCAGTCTCGGCACCTCCGTGCAGGACATGGCCGGTCCGCTGCTGATCACCGGTGTGGTGCTGGCCCTCGGCGGGCCGGGCTGGCTGCTGCTCGCCGCGTTCTTCGCCGGGCTCGCCGTGCTGGCGGGCGTCACCGTGCCCCTGCTGGAGCGGCGGCCCGCCGCCCCGGCCCCTTCCGTCCCCTCCACGACAGGATGACGATCACCATGAACCCGGCCGGCCTCACGGTGCTCGGCGCCGAGGCGCCCTCGCTGCTCGACGACTGGGACCGGCTCGCCGCCACCGGTTCGTTCTACACGGGCGCCCCCTGGCTGGAGTTCAGCGACACCGACAAGATCGCCGAGGCCCGCTACCTGGTGGCGCGTACGCCCCGGGGCCCGGTCGCCGCACTCACCGCCCACTGGTCGCCGCGCGAGAACAACGAGCGGTACGTCCCCGCCGAGGTGCTGCCGTCCGTGCTCCCGGCGACCGCCCCGGGCGCGCTCCTCCTGGGTGGCCGGCGCGGCTATCTGTCCGGCCCGGCGCTGGACCCGTCGGCCGGTGAACGGGAGTCGGGCGAGGCCCTGGGCGCGCTCCTCGACGCGGCGGCGGCGTGGCGGCCCGAGGCGGGCGGACGGTGGTGGTGGCCCTACCTGACCACCTCGGACGCCACGACGGTCCGCGCGGCGCTCGCCGCGTCCGGCGCCGCGCCTTCGCCCGGCGCCCATCTGCTGGGCGCCGACTGCTCGATCGACGTGACCGAGGGCGGTCTGGACGCCCATGTGGCGGGGCTGGCGACCAAGCAGCGCCGCACCAACGCCCGTCGCGAACTGCGGGCGTTCGAGGAGAGCGGGCTGCGGATCGTCCGCACCACGCTGGCCCCGCACACCGACGTGCTCGGCCCGCTCCTCGCCAACGTCCAGCAGCGGTACGGCCACGCGCACGGCCCGGAGCAGATGACCTCGCTGCTGCGCAGGCAGGCCGACCGCCTCGGGGCCGACTCGGTGGTCTTCCTCGCCCTCGCCCCCGGCGACGAACGCCCGGTCGGCTTCTGCCTCGCGTACCGCCACGGAAGCCAACTGGCCGTCCGCGTGGTCGGGTTCGACTACGACCGGCTGCCGGGAGCGGCGGAGTACGCCCAACTCGCCGTCTACGAACCGCTGCGCCACTGCCACGAGCACGGGCTGACCCGCCTGGAGCTCGGCATGGAGTCGTACGAGGCCAAGTGCCGCCGGGGCGCGAGCGCACGGCCCCTGTGGGCGCTGGCCCCGGGGGCCGGGCAGGACGAGGCGGACCACACCGCCCGGCGGGACGCCCTGGCGGGCGCCTTCCCCGCCCACGAGGCGGCCCGCTTCCGCGCCGAGGCGGACGCGGGGCGCGCCGCGCTCGGCTGAGCTCCCTGACCCGGCCCGACCCGAACGAAAGATCCTAGGGCTGGGGTCCCGGCTCGGTGGGGTCCCCGCCCGGCTCCCCCGCGGCCGGGGCCGCGTCGGGGCCCGGAGTCGCCTCCGTGCTGCCCCCGCCGGTGGCCGCGCCCTCGGCGGGGCCGCCCTCCGCGCCCGGCGGCAGCACCCGGTCGGTCTCCACCGCGACCACGTGCTTCTCCTCGGCGAAGTGGCAGGCGGAGTCGTGGTGGGCCGGGCCCTCCACCGTCCTGAACGCCTCCGGGACGGCGAGCAGCGGTTCCTCCACCGCGCACCGCTCCTGCGCCTTCCAGCACCGGGTGCGGAAGCGGCAGCCGGAGGGCGGGTTGGCGGGCGAGGGCACGTCCCCGTGCAGGATGATCCGCTCGCGGCGCTCGCGGGCCTCCGGGTCGGGCACCGGGACGGCGGAGAGCAGCGCCTGGGTGTAGGGGTGCGTCGGGTGGTCGTAGATCTGCTCCTCGGTGCCGATCTCGACGATCCGGCCGAGGTACATCACCCCGACCCGGTCGGAGATGTGCCGGACGATCGAGAGGTCGTGGGCGATGAAGACGAAGCTGAGGCTGAACTCGGCCTGGAGGCGGTCGAGCAGGTTGACGACCTGTGCCTGGACGGAGACGTCGAGGGCGGAGACGGGTTCGTCGGCGACGATGATCTCGGGGTTGAGCGCGAGGCCGCGGGCGATGCCGATGCGCTGGCGCTGGCCGCCGGAGAACTGGTGCGGGTAGCGGTTGATGTACTCGGGGTTGAGCCCCACCACGTCCAGCAGGTCCTGGACCCGCTGCCGTCGGCTGCCCTTCGGGGCGACCTCGGGATGGATCTCGTACGGCTCCCCGATGATGTCGCCGACCGTCATGCGCGGGTTGAGCGAGGTGTAGGGGTCCTGGAAGACCATCTGGATGTTCCGGCGCACCGCCTTCAGGGCCCGGCCGGAGAGCTTGGTGACGTCCTCGCCCTTGTACTGGATGGTGCCGGCGGTGGGGCGTTCGAGGTGGACCAGCATCTTGGCGACGGTGGACTTCCCGCAGCCGGACTCCCCCACGATGCCGAGCGTCTCGCCGGCCGAGAGGTCGAAGGTGACCCCGTCGACGGCCTTGACCGCGCCGACCTGCTTCTTGATCAGGATGCCCTGGGTGAGCGGGTAGTGCTTGACGAGTTCGCGGACCCGCAGGATCGGCTCCCCTTCGGCCCACGCGGAGAGACGGCGTGACTCGGAGAGGAGGGTGGAGGCGATCTCGCCCTCTTCGCGCGCCTCCTTGCGGCCCCCGTGGTGGTCAGCGTGCATCGAGCGTCTCCTTCCAGAAGTGGCAGGCGCTCGCGCGGTGTTCGGCCACGTCGTAGAGCGGCGGCTCGTCCGTGCGGCACACGTCCTGGGCCATCGGGCAGCGCGGGTTGAAGGCGCAGCCGGGCGGGATGCGCAGCAGGTTCGGGGGCAGCCCCTTGATCGCGTACAGCTCCTGGCCCTTCTGGTCCAGGCGCGGGATCGACTGGAGGAGGCCCTTGGTGTACGGGTGGGCGGGGGCCTTGTAGATCTCGTGGACGGGGGCGGTCTCGACGATCCGGCCCGCGTACATCACGGCGATCTTGTCGGCGACGTCGGCCACCACGCCGAGGTCGTGGGTGATGAGGATCAGGCCCATCCGGTACTCCTGCTGGAGTTCCGCGAGCAGCTCCATGACCTGGGCCTGGACCGTCACGTCGAGGGCGGTGGTGGGTTCGTCGGCGATGATCAGCGCGGGTTCCAGCGCCATCGCCATGGCGATCATGATGCGCTGGCGCATGCCGCCGGAGAACTGGTGCGGGTAGTTGCCGACCCGCTCCTTGGCCGCCGGAATGCGGACCCGGTCCATCAGCTCGATCGACTTCTTCCGGGCGTCCTTGCGGGACATCCCCCGGTGCACCCGGAACATCTCACCGAGCTGGTCGCCCACGGTCAGTACGGGATTGAGCGAGGAGAGCGCGTCCTGGAAGATCATGGCCATCTCCTGGCCGCGGATCCTGCGCCGTTCGTCCTTCTTGAGCTTCAGCAGGTCCTGGCCCTTGAAGAGGACCTCGCCGCCGCTGATCTTCCCGGGCGGCATGTCGAGGATGCCCATGATCGCCTGTGCGGTGACCGACTTGCCGGAGCCGGACTCGCCGAGGACGGCGAGCGTCTCGCCCTCGGCCACCGAGTAGTTGACGCCGTTGACGGCCTTGGCGACGCCGTCCCGGGTGTGGAACTCGACGTGCAGATCGCGCACTTCCAGCAGCATGGCAGCGGACTCCTCAGCGCAGCTTGGGGTCGAGGGCGTCGCGCACCGCGTCGCCGAGCATGATGAACGACAGCACGGTGACCGCCAGTGCTCCCGCGGGCCAGAGCAGCATGTGCGGTGCGTTGCGGATGTAGTTGGACGCGGCGGAGATGTCGATGCCCCAGGAGACGGCGGGTTCCTTCAGGCCGACACCGAGGTAGGAGAGGGTCGCCTCCAGGGAGATGTACGTACCGAGCGCGATGGTCGCCACGACGATGACGGGGGCGATGGCGTTCGGGGCGACGTGGCGGAGCAGCATCCGGGAGTTGGAGGCGCCGAGCGCGCGGGCGGCCTGGACGTAGTCGTTCTGTTTGGCGGTGATCACGGAGCCGCGGGCGATGCGGGCGATCTGCGGCCAGCCGAGCAGGACGATGAAGCCGACGACGGGCCAGACGGTGGAGCTGGTGACGACGGAGAGGAAGACCAGGCCGCCGAGGACCACCGGGATGCCGAAGAAGACGTCGGTGATGCGGGAGAGCACCGCGTCCCAGCCGCCGCCGAAGAAGCCGGCGAGTCCGCCGAGGATGCTGCCGAGGATGCCGACGCCGAGGGTGGCGCAGACGCCGATGGTGACGGAGGTGCGGGCGCCGTACACGACGCGGGTGTAGACGTCGCGGCCCTGCGGGTCGAAGCCGAAGGGGTGGCCGGGCTCCCGGCCCTTCTGGGCGTCGGCGAGGTCGGCCTGGAGCGGGTCGCCGCTCGCGATGAGGGACGGCCAGATCGAGATGATCACCAGGAAGAGGATGATCAGGCCGGAGACGATGAAGACCGGGTTGCGCCGCAGGTCGCGCCAGGCGTCGGACCAGAGGCTGCGGGGTTTCTCGGAGGGACCCGAGCCGTCGGGGCCGGGCGGCCTCTCCAGGGTCTCGCCTTCCTCCAGGGCGAGGTCCATGGGTCCGCCGGCTCCCGCCGGGGAGATCGCCCCGTCCTGCGAATACGGCTCAGGCATAGCGGATCCTCGGGTCGAGTACGGCGTACAGGAGGTCGACGATCAGGTTGGCCGCCAGGAAGACGAGCACCAGGACGGTGACGAACCCGACGACGGTCTGGGTGTTCTGGCGCAGGATGCCCTGGTAGAGCTGGTAGCCGACGCCGTGGATGTTGAAGATCCGCTCGGTGACGATGGCGCCGCCCATCAGCGCGCCGACGTCGGTGCCGATGAAGGTGACGACGGGGATCAGCGAGTTGCGCAGCAGGTGGCGCACGATCACCCGGCGCCGGGGCAGCCCCTTGGCGGTGGCGGTGCGTACGTAGTCGGCGCGGGCGTTCTCCGCGATGGAGGAGCGGGTGAGCCGGGCGACGTAGGCGAGCGAGACCGAGGCGAGGACGAGTCCGGGGACGATCAGTTCGTCGATCGGGGCCTCGGAGGAGACGGAGGGGCTGATGATGCCCCACTTCACGCCGAGCAGCAGCTGGAGCAGCAGACCGGTGACGAAGGTCGGGACGGAGATGACGACGAGGGTCAGGATCAGCACGGTGGTGTCGACGGGCCGGCCCCGCTTCAGGCCGGTGAGGACGCCGAGGCTGATGCCGATGACGATCTCGAAGACGATGGCGACGATGGTGAGCCGGATGGTGATGGGGAACGCGGTGCCCATCAGCTCGGTGACCTTCTGCCCGTTGAACGCGGTGCCGAAGTCGCCGGTGAAGACGTTGCCCATGTACGTCAGGTACTGCTGCCAGACCGGCTTGTCGAGGCCGAACTCGGAGCGCAGCTGGGCGGCGGTGGCGGGGTCGCACTGGCGGTCGCCGCAGAGGCCCGCGATGGGGTCGCCCATCACGTTCACCATGAGGAAGATCAGCAGCGTGGTGCCGAAGAAGACCGGGATCATCTGCAGCAGCCGCCGGATCACATAACGTCCCATGTGGGGCTCCGGGGGGTCGGGGCGGAAGCGTGGGCCGGGGCGGTCGGGCGGTGTCCGGTGGACCGGGGCCGGCCGGAAACCGCCCGAGCCGGGTGGCCGGTGCGGGTGCTCCGCACCGGCCACCCGGCTTCAGCGGGTCACTTGACCTTGATCTCGTTGTAGACGGGGACGCTGAAGACGTTCAGCGCCACGTTCGAGACGCGGTCGGAGTAGCCGGCGCTGCCGTTCTGGTACCAGAGCGGGATGACCGGCATCTGCTCGACGAGCACCTGCTCGGAGTCCTGGAAGGTCTTCACCGCGGTGGCCTTGTCGGTCTCGGCGTTCGCCTTGTCGACGAGGTCGTCGAACTCCTGGTTGCTCCACTTGCCGTCGTTGGACGAGGCGTTGGTGTAGTAGAGCGGCTGGAGGAAGTTCTGGATGAGCGGGTAGTCCATCTGCCAGCCCGCGCGCCAGGCGCCGGTCAGCTTCTGCTGGGAGACCTGGTTGCGGAAGTCGGCGAAGGTGCCGACGGGGCCGCCGACGCAGGCGCGGTTGTTGTCCAGCGCCTTGTTGATGCTGTTGCAGACGGCGTCGACCCACTCCTTGTGGGAGCCGGTGTCCGCGTTGTACGAGATCTTGAGCTGGCCCCCGGGGATGCCGCCGGCGTCGTTGATCATCTTCTTCGCCTCGTCGGCGTCGTACTCGCACTCCTTGCCGCACAGCCCCTTCTTGAAGCCGCCCTCCTCGCCGAGGACCGGGGAGGTCCAGTCGGAGGCGGGGGTCCGGGTCTGGTGGAAGATCTGGTCGGTGATCTGCTGGCGGTTGATCGCCATCGACAGCCCCTGGCGCACCTTGCGGCCGTTCTCGGTGTCCCACTCCTTGTCGTAGAAGGGGAAGGCGAGGGTCTGGATGATGCCGGCCGGGGTGTTGATGTAGCGGTCGCCGAGGTCGGACTGGACGTTGGCGAGCTGGGAGGCGGGGACGTCGTCGACGAGGTCGAGGTTGCCCGCGGTCAGGTCGGTGTAGGCGGTGTTGTTGTCGGTGTAGACCTTGAGGTCGATGCCGCCGTTCTCCGCCTTGTCGTCGCCGGGGTAGTCGTCCCAGCGGCGCAGGTTCATCGACGAGCCCTTGGCGTAACTGTCGATGGTGTACGGGCCGTTGCCGACGGGCTTGGAGAGCCAGGCGTCGTGGTCGTCGAAGAAGCTCTGGGGCAGCGGCGAGAAGGCCGCGTAGCCGAGGGTGTCGGGCCACAGCGAGAACTTCTGCGACAGCTTCACCGTGAAGGTCAGGTCACCGGTGGTCTTCAGGCCCGAGAGGGTGGTCGCGGAGGCGGAGCCGCTCTCGGGGTGGGCCTTGTCGTAGCCGTCGATGTACTGGAAGAAGTAGGCGTTCTTCTGGTTGTTCTTCAGCGCGGCGCCGTAGTTCCAGGCGTCCACGAAGGACTTCGCGGTGACCTTCTCTCCGTTGGAGAACGTCCAGCCGTCCTTGACCGTGATGGTGTAGTTCGTCGCGTCGCTGGACTCGATCTTGTCGGCCAGCATGTTCTTCGCCTCGCCGGTCTTCGGGTCGTACCGCTTGAGACCGCGGAAGACCATGTCGAGGACCTTGCCGCCCTGCACCTCGTTGGTGTTCGCGGGCTCCAGCGGGTTCTGCGGGTCGCCCCAGGAGGAGCTCACGATTCCGTCGGCGCCGCTCCCGCCGCTGTCACCGTCCCCGCCCCCGCCGCAGGCCGTCGCCGCCAGGGCGACCGCCACCGCGCATGCGGTCCACCTGGCCCGTGTGGCTCCGCGCATGAAGTGCCTCCTCCTGAGATGCCATGAGTAGCTCTGCCCTATATCACCGCATTCATCTAGGTATGGCATGTCCGCAGGGCCCGTACGGGCACGCTCGTCCGAAGCCCCGTCACCCGCCCGGCGGAACCCGGTCTCCCCCGGACACGCCGACGGGCCCGTACTCGGGAGTGATCTCCTGAGTACGGGCCCGTCGTCGCAGACCGCGAACCGGCGCCTGTATCGCCGTGGCCGGTGGAACCGGAGCGGCTAGCCCTCCAGCGCCGCCAGCGCCGGGTCCATCACGATGTCCTTCGCGCGGTGGACCGACGGGTCCTCCGGGAAGTGGCAGGCCGTGAGGTGGCCGGGCTTGTCGCCGGAGAGCTGCACGAGCGGCGGCTCCTCGGTGGCGCACTTGTCCTGGGCCTTCCAGCACCGGGTACGGAAGCGGCAGCCCGAGGGCGGGTTGACGGGCGACGGGACGTCACCCTCCAGCCGGATGCGCTCGCGCTTGTCGGCGTCGATGTCCGCGTCCGGTACGGCGGACAGCAGCGCGTGCGTGTACGGGTGCCGGGGCGCCTCGTACAGCGAGTCGCGGTCGGCCACCTCGATGATCTTGCCCAGGTACATCACCGCGACGCGCTGCGAGAAGTGCCGGACGATCGCGAGGTCGTGCGCGATGAAGACGAACGCGATGCCCATCTCGCGCTGGACTTCCTGGAGCAGGTTGATGACCTGCGCCTGGATGGAGACGTCCAGGGCCGAGACCGGCTCGTCCGCGATGATCAGCTTCGGCTCCAGCGCGACCGCGCGGGCCACGCCGATGCGCTGCCGCTGGCCGCCCGAGAACTCGTGCGGGAAGCGGTTGTAGTGCTCGGGGTTCAGGCCGACGATCTCCAGCAGCTCCCGCACCCGGGCCTCGCGGCCACCGGGCGGGTTGATGCCGTTGATCTCCATCGGGCCGCCGATGATGCTGCCGACCGTCTGCCTCGGGTTCAGGGAGGCGTACGGGTCCTGGAAGATCATCTGGATCTCGGACCGGATGGGCATCATCTCGCGCCGCGAGGCGTGGCTGATGTCCTGGCCCTTGTACGTGACCGTGCCCGAGGTCGGCTCCAGCAGGCGGGTCAGCAGCCGCCCGGTGGTCGACTTGCCGCAGCCGGACTCGCCGACCAGGCCGAGGGACTCGCCCGGCATGACGTCGAAGGACAGGCCGTCGACCGCCTTGACGGCGCCGACGGTCCGCTTGATCGGGAAGCCGCCCTTGATGGGGAAGTGCTTCTTGAGGTCGCGGACCTCCAGCAGCGGGGAGGCCGCATCCCGCTTGTCCTGCTTGCCCTGCTGCTTCGGCACGGTGCCGGTGGCCGCCGTGTCAGTGGTGTTGTTCTCGCTCATGGTGATGCCCCAGTCGCTGGTAGGTCAGCCCAGCCGGGGCTGAATCTTCTCGATGAACACCTGCTGCTTCTGTTCCGCCGTCAGGTGGCAGGCGGAACCCCGTCCGTCCGGCAGACCGGGACGCGAGGAGACGCACGCGTCCCCGCCGACGTCTCCGGTGAACGCGCACCGGGGGTGGAAGGCACAGCCGGACGGCGGGTTGAGCAGGGACGGCGGCGAACCCGGGATCGGCATGAGGGGCTCGTCGACGCTGGAGCTCAGCCGCGGCATCGAGCCGAGCAGACCCCAGGTGTACGGGTGCTGGGGCGACTTGAGCACCTCACGCACCGAACCGCGCTCTACGGCCCGGCCGGCGTACATCACCAGCAGGTCGTCGGCCATGTTGGCGACGACGCCCAGGTCGTGCGTGATCATGATGATCGCGGAGCCGAACTCCTGCTGGAGGTCCTTGAGCAGGTCGAGGATCTGCGCCTGGACGGTGACGTCCAGGGCGGTCGTCGGCTCGTCGGCGATCAGCAGGTCGGGGTTGCAGACCAGCGACATGGCGATCATGGCGCGCTGGCGCATACCGCCGGAGAACTGGTGCGGGTAGTCGTCCACCCGCAGCGTGGGCTGCGGGATGCCCACCTTGGTCAGCATCTCGATGGCCCGGTCCCGGGCCTCCTTCTTGCTGGCGCCGGTGTGCTTGCGGAACGGCTCCGAGATCTGCCGGCCCACCGTGTAGTACGGCGAGAGCGCGGTGAGCGCGTCCTGGAAGATCATCGACATCTTGTTGCCGCGCAGCGATTCGAGCGTGGACTCGGACGCGTGGGTCAGGTTCTCGCCGTCGAGGAAGATGTCGCCCTCGACGGTGGTCGACTTCGGGTTGTGGAGACCCAGCACCGTCAGGTTGGTCACCGACTTGCCGGAACCGGATTCGCCGACGATGCCGAGCGTCTTGCCGCGCTCCAGGTCGAAGGAGAGCCCGTTCACCGCATTGACGACGCCGTCCTCGGTGGAGAACTTGACGTGCAGATCGCGTACCGAGAGGAAGGAGTCGGACCCGGTGGGGGCCGCCGCGTCCTCGGTCTTGGTGAGTGTGGTCACGTTGCTACTCCTAGGACAGCCGCACGCGCGGGTCGATCACGGCGTACATGGCGTCCACGACGAGGTTCAGAACAATGATGAAGGCCGCGCTGACGAGCATGACGCCCATGGTCATCGGCAGGTCCTTGTTGGTCACGGAATCGATGGCCAGCCGGCCGATCCCGGGAAGACCGAAGGTGATCTCGGTGACCATGCCACCGCCGAGGAGCGCCGCGATGTCCATGCCGAGGATGGTGACGATCGGGATGAGCGATCCGCGCCAGGCGTACCGCATGAAGACGTAACGTCCGCTCATGCCCTTGGCCTTGGCCGCCCGGACGTGCTCCTCCTGGAGCTGCTCGATCATCGTGGAGCGGGCCATACGGGTGTAGTTGGCCGTGAAGATCACGGACATCACGACCCAGGGGATCAGCAGGCCCATGAACCAGGGCCCCACGCCGTCGCTGAAGTCGTTGTACTTCGGCTTGTCCAGCCAGCCGGTGCTGTAGACGAAGAGACCGAGCACGATCGGGCCGAGGAAGTAGATCTGGAAGGAACTCAGCACCAGCGAGAAGGAGCTGACGACCTTGTCCAGCCAGGTACCGCGGTAACGGGCGGCGATGAGGCCGGTGCCGAGACCCACGATGAGGAAGACGATGAGCCCGCCGATGGTGAGCGAGAGGGTCAGCGGGAAACGGTCGACGATCGTGTCCCACACCATCTGGCCGTTGTTGAACGAGACCCCGAAGCAGGGCGCCGAGCAGTGGCCGACGGAGAAGTCACGGCCCGTGAAGATGCCGGACAGGAAGATCCAGTACTGGACGATCGTCGGCTTGTCGAGACCGAGGTTGGTGTGGATGATCGCCAGCGCGTCCGGGGTGCAGTTCTTGCCACAGGCCAGCATCGCCGGGTCCTGCGGGATGGCGAAGAACATGAAGAAGGTGAAGGCGCTGATCAGGACCAGGATCAGGCACGCGCCGAGCGACCGGCGCAAGAGGAAACGAAGCATGGCAAGAGGCTGCTCTCAGGACGGCGGGACGAGAGGGGGGAGGTGGGGCGGATCCGGCAGAGGGGGGCGCGCGCTCCGCCGCGCGCGCACCCCCGTGAAACTGCTGTTGCCGACTACTTCTTGAGGAAGATCTGCGTCACGTCGGTGTAGCTCTGAACCGTCGAGTAGCGCAGGCCGCCGATGTTGGAGCCGGCGATCTGGAACACCTTGGTGTAGTAGACCGGGGCAGCCGGGTTGATCTCCGTGGAGATGTACTCGTTGAGCGCGGCCCAGGCCTTGGTGGCCTCGGCGACGTCCGTGATCTTCAGGATCCGCTCGATCTCGGAGTTCACGTGCGGGTCGTTGATGTGCGAGTAGTTCGACGAACCGTCCTGGATGGCGGTGCCGTTGTACACCGGCGGGATGACGGTGGACGCCGACGGCCAGTCCTGGCCCCAGCCGGTCATGTAGATGTCGTAGCCGTTGTCGACCTTGCCGACCCGCTCGTACCAGGTGGCGGAGTCGATCTCCTTCTTCTGGACGTCCAGGCCGATCTTGCCGAGCGCGTTGGCGATCAGGACCGCCTGCTGCTGACGGACCGGGGTGTTGCCGTAGGCGTAGACGATCTTCTTGCCCTCGGCGCCGGCTTCCTTGACGAGAGCCTTGGCCTTGGCCAGGTCACCGTTCGCCTTGGTCTTGCGCTCGAACGGGTCGAAGGTCTCGTCGTAGCCCGGGGTGGTGGGCGACATCAGGCTGTTGGCGACCTCGCCGCCGTACGCGCCACCGTCGGCCTTGGCGATCGCGGAGGCCGGCAGGGCCAGGGTGATCGCGTCACGGAGCTTCTTGTCCGTCATGCGGTCGAGGTTGAAGTTCATCTGCCACACGTACGGGGCGTAGCCCTGGATCGTGCGGGCCATGGCGGCCTTGTCGCTGGTGACAGCCTTGAGCTGCTCGGTGGCGACCTGACCGGTGAACATGACCGCGTTCTTCGCCGCACCGCGGTCGGCGAGGATCGTCTTGGTCTGGTCCGTGTCGTCGTGGTTGTACTCGATGTTGAAGCCGTCGACGTACTGGTGGCGGACCGAGTCGGTCTTCGCGTCCCAGTTCGTGTTGCGGACGAGCTTCATGCCCTTGCCCGGCTTGAACTCGGCGATCTTGTACGGGCCCACGGCGACCGGGGCGCTGTCGTACTTGGCCTGGGTGTCCGTGTCCTTGGGGACGACGGAGTAACCGGCCATGGCGAGCGCCTGCGGCAGGTCCGGCTCGGCGGCCGCGAAGTGGAAGACGACCGTCTTCGCGTCGGGGGTCTCCAGCACCGAGTCCGGCAGGTGCTTGCCCTTGTAGGGGCCCTCGTACGCCTTGCGGTACGCGTTGCCGGCACCGGACAGCCACTGCTGCAGGAAGACCGGACCGTCGGTGATGTTGGTCGAGTACAGGCGCTCGACGGTGTGACGGATGTCGGCCGAGTCGATGACGTGGCCGTTCTGGTCCTTCACGCCGTCCTTCAGCGTGTAGGTCCAGGTCTTGCCGCCGTCGGAGACCTTGCCCGAGTCGGTGGCGAGGTCGCCGACGACCGTCAGCTTGCCGTTGGCTTCCTTGTACTGCGTCAGGCCGCGGTAGATGAGACGGGAGAGCAGACCGCCGTCGCTGACGTAGATCTGACCCGGGTCCAGGTGCGAGAAGTCGGTGTCGTTGTAGACCTCGGCCGTGCCGCCGGAGCGGGCGCCCGCGACCTCGGCCGCCGGGCCGGTGGAGTCCGCGGCGGTACCGAGGACGACCGCGTTGGACTGCGAGGACGCGTCCTTCTTGGTCTTGCTGTTGTCCTTGGCCGCGTTGTCGTCGTTGCCGCCGCAGGCGGTGAGCGTCAGTGCGCCCGCCGCGACCGCGACCAGTGCGGCTCTCGCCGTACGGTTCTTGAGCATAGACATGGAGTCGAGTCCACCTGCCTGTGAGTAGTGATCAACTGTGCTGCCCTGCACGTCCGGTCGGTGCCGGCGCCCGGGAGGCAGCTCCCCCGCGGTTCGGATCAGCGTCCCGTCTTCGGGTCGAAGGCGTCCCGTACGGAGTCCCCGAGGAGGTTGAACGCCACAACGAAGACGACCATGGCGACACCCGGGAAGAACATGTAGACCGGGTCCTGCTCGTAGACGTTCGCGCCCACGGAGAACATCCGGCCCCAGTCCGGCGTCGGCTCGACGTAGCCGACGCCGACGAAGGAGAGAAAGGCGACCGAGAGGATGGTGCTGGGCAGCATGTACGTGGACTGCACCAGGATCGGGGTGACGAGGTTCGGCAGCAGCTCCTTGCGGATGATGCGCCACGGGGAGGCTCCGGCGACCTTGGCCGCCTCGACGAACTCGCGTCCGCTGAGCGAGAGGGTGACGGCGCGGATCAGACGGGCCAGGCCCATCCAGCCGAGCAGCCACATCACGGCGATGATGGCGCAGGTGCGCACGTACGTCGGGGTCTCCTCGTCCGGGGCGACGAAGACGGTCGTGATGACCGGCATCGCCGCGACGAAGAAGAGCTGGCTCGGGAGCGCGAGGAAGAAGTCGGTGACCCGGCCGATCCAGTAGTCGGTCTTACCGCCGAAGTACCCGCCGATGAGACCGATCAGCACGCCCATGACCACCATGGCCACGGTGGCGACGACCGCCGTGTACAGCGAGGTGCGCATGCCGTACAGCAGCTGGGCGAAGACGTCGCGGCCGAGCGTCGGCTCGATGCCGAACCAGTGCTCGGGGGACATGCCGCCCATACCGCCGGAGGGCATGTTGAACATGTCCAGCAGGTTCGGGTCGTCCTGGCCGTAGAGCGTGTACGGGTCCTTGCCGTACAGCTTGGTGATCACCGGGGCGAGAGCTGCCACCAGGAAGAACACGATCACCACGACCGCGGACACGATGCCGGTCTTGTCCCGCTTGAAGCGGCGCCACATCAGCTGGCCCGGCGAGCGCCCCTCGACCTTGGCGGGGCCGGTCGGCTTCTCGGGCTCTTTCTCGAGAACCGAAGCCGAGGCCTCGGCCTGAATCCCAGTTGGACTCGTCATGATTCGTCCGTTTCACATGTAATTGATGGCCGCCGGCCCGCGCACGTGCCGCCTCTTCAGCAGTATGCGAAGAGTCAACCGCACTGCGCCTGCACCGGGTTGCCCGAACGAGAGGGCGGGTGCGGGAACGTACGGAGCGGCGAGCAGGCCTGAGGCTGATCTGCGCGGGTAGACCGCGGCCAGGGTGGACTCACCCCGGAGAACCGATACGGGAGATCGGGCGCCGGGCGGATCAGTGCAGCGATCGCACCGACCCCTGACTTACCGCCAGGGATCGTGGGCGTCTGGTGCGCCGGCCGGACGACGTGACCCACTGGGCGCTTGCGGCACCGTGCATGGGTTCCTCCTCATGAGTCCACTTGTTCTTCCATACGAAGCGGGCACCAGCGGTCTTACGCCGACACCCCTGGCGGCGGAAGATCTGTGTGCCCCGTGTGCTCGCGGGTCGACACTCCCCACAGTGCGTGACCCATTGACCCGAGCTCAATGCAGCCAACTATTAAGTACGAGTGGACCGTAAACCACACTTAAAGGGTCTCGGTTTGACAACATCGATACGGGCCGTGTGACCGAAATCCGGACAAACTGAGTCCAGACAGACACCCCCGAAACGGACTGTTAACACAGGTTTCGGAGAGCAACGCCCGATAACCGGACGCGGAAGTGACGAAAATCAATTGACGAAGGCTCGGCCTCCCGCAGTATCCGCGGGAGGCCGAGCCTCATGTCAATGCATGTGATCGGGTTTCAAACCCGTTGTCGATCAGCTCCGGCCGTGGCCGGATGTGATCAGCGCTTGGCGCGCGACGCGGTGCGACCGCGCTCCTTGGCGTCCAGGACGACCTTGCGGATGCGCACGGTCTCCGGGGTCACCTCGATGCACTCGTCCTCGCGGCAGAACTCCAGGGACTGCTCCAGGGACAGCTTGCGGGCCGGAACCACGTTCTCCGTGGTGTCGGCGGACGCCGCACGCATGTTGGTGAGCTTCTTCTCCTTGGTGATGTTGACGTCCATGTCGTCGGCGCGGGAGTTCTCGCCGATGATCATGCCCTCGTACACCTCGGTGCCGGCCTCCGTGAAGATGATGCCGCGCTCCTGGAGGTTGACCATGGCGAACGGCGTCACCGAGCCGGCGCGGTCGGCGACGAGCGAACCGTTGTGACGGGTGCGCAGCTCGCCGAACCACGGCTCGTGGCCCTCGAAGATGGAGTGCGCGATGCCGGTGCCGCGGGTCTGGGTGAGGAACTCCGTACGGAAGCCGATCAGGCCGCGGGACGGGACGATCCACTCCATGCGGACCCAGCCGGAGCCGTGGTTCGTCATGGTCTCCATGCGGCCCTTGCGGGTCGCCATGAGCTGGGTGATGGCGCCCAGGTGCTCGTCGGGCGAGTCGATGGTCATGCGCTCGATGGGCTCGTGCGTCTTGCCGTCGATCTGCTTGGTGACCACCTCGGGCTTGCCGACGGTCAGCTCGAAGCCCTCACGGCGCATCTGCTCGACCAGGATGGCCAGTGCGAGCTCACCGCGGCCCTGGACCTCCCAGGCGTCCGGGCGCTCGGTGTCGAGGACGCGGAGCGAGACGTTACCGATCAGCTCGCGGTCCAGACGGTCCTTCACCTGGCGGGCGGTGACCTTGTGGCCCTTGCCGCCCTTGCCGACCAGCGGCGAGGTGTTGGTGCCGATGGTCATCGAGATGGCCGGCTCGTCGACCGTGATCAGCGGCAGCGCGATCGGGTTCTCGGGGTCGGCCAGCGTCTCACCGATCATGATGTCGGCGATACCGGCGATGGCGCAGATGTCACCGGGGCCCGCCACCTCGGCCGGCTTGCGGGTGAGCGCCTCGGTCATGAGGAGCTCGGTGATGCGGACGTTCTGCTGGCTGCCGTCACGCTTGATCCAGGTGACGGTCTGGCCCTTGCGCAGCTCGCCCTGCTCGACGCGGCAGAGCGCGATACGGCCGAGGAAGTTGTCCGCGTCCAGGTTGGTGACGTGGGCCTGCAGCGGCGCGGACTCGTCGTACTCCGGAGCCGGGACGTGCTCCAGGATGGTGTTGAAGAACGGCTCCAGGTCGACGCTGTCCGTCGGGACGGTGCCGTCCTCCGGCTTGGTCAGCGAGGCGACGCCGTCACGGGCGCAGGCGTAGACGATCGGGAACTCGATCTGGTTCTCGTCCGCGTCCAGGTCCAGGAACAGGTCGTACGTCTCGTCGACGACCTCGGCGATGCGGGAGTCGGGACGGTCCGTCTTGTTGATGCAGAGGATGACCGGCATCTTCGCCGCGAGCGCCTTGCGGAGCACGAAGCGGGTCTGCGGCAGCGGGCCCTCGGAGGCGTCGACGAGCAGGACGACCGCGTCCACCATCGACAGGCCGCGCTCGACCTCGCCACCGAAGTCGGCGTGGCCGGGGGTGTCGATGATGTTGATCGTGATGGGTTCCCCGCCGGCCTTGGGGTGGTACTTCACCGCCGTGTTCTTGGCGAGGATCGTGATGCCCTTCTCACGCTCCAGGTCGTTCGAGTCCATCATGCGGTCGTCGAGGCTCTCGGCGGCGTGTGCGGCGAAGGCACCGGCCTGCTTGAGCATGGCGTCGACCAGCGTGGTCTTGCCGTGGTCGACGTGGGCGACGATGGCTACGTTACGGATGTCGTGGCGCGTGGGCATGGGTGGAATGCGCTTCTCTCGGATCGTGGGATCAGGCGTCGCAGTCGGTCTCAGGTCCTCGTACGCCCCGCCGGGCTTACACGCCACGGCTCGTCCCATGGTACGGGCCAGCCGCGCGGGGGGCTTCCCGGCCCGATCCGCGAGACCGCTCTTCCCCGAGGATTCAACGGATATTCAGGACCGGGAGGGCCGCGGCGGGGCCGGAGCGGCCCCCGCGAAGGCCGCCCGGACCCCGCCACGGCCGTCCTCCGGGCACTGCCCGGTCACCTCGCCGGAACGCGGAAGTGCCCGCCGGGAGATCCGGCGGGCACTTCGCGGGGTACGGCTCCGGGCTACTCGGTCAGACGCGCCGGGGCGCCCGCGGCCTTCTTGTCCTTGAAGCCGATGTCCTGGTAGCGCGGCGTCCCGAAGCCGAAGGCGCCGACGTTCACGAGCCTCTTGTCCACCGCCACCAGCTGCGGGCGCTGGTAGAGCGGGATCGAGCCCGCGGCGGCCCAGATCCGGGCGTCCGCCTGCTTCATCAGGTCGCGGGACGTCTTCTGGTCCAGGGTCGCGACGGCCCGGTCGAAGAGCTGGTCGATGTAGTCGGTGCCGACCCGCGTGTAGTTCTGCTCGACGACCAGCGATCCGTCGGAGGCCGGCACCGGCTTGGCGAAGATGGGGCGGCCGTCCGTGGCGGGGTAGGCGCTGGCCGGCCAGGAGTAGAGGGCGAGGTCGTACGCGCCGGAGGCGATGTGGTCCTTGAAGTAGCTCGCGTCGGAGACCTTGGTGATCACCGTGGAGATGCCGACGGAGTCGAGCATCGCGGCGATCTTCTCGCCGACCTTGCGCAGGGAGGCCGACTCGGGGCCCGAGGGGAGGACGAACCGCAGGCTCAGCGTCTTTCCGTCCTTGCCGATCCGGGCGCGTACGGGCGCGTGCCGGGCCGGGGCCGCGGGCCGCGGCGCGGCGGTGCCCACGGGGGCGTACAGGCCGGGGGCGCCCCCGGCCTTGCGATCCTGGAGCGACACCTGTGCGGCGGAGTCGTCGTCGCCCGGCTTCCCGTCGTCCCCGACGACGTAGCGCCCGGCGTTCCCGGCGTCGGCCTTCTCGTCGGCCGCGGTCTTGTCGGTGCCGGTACCGTCCGCCTTCGCGGTGCCGGTCGTGCCGGTACCGTCCGCCGTCGCGGTGCTCCCGGTGCCGCTCTGCCCGGTGCCCCCGGAGTCGGTCTTCGCCGCGTCCGTGCTCCCGGAGTCGGTCTTCGCCGCGTCCGTGCTCCCGGTGGCCTCCGCGCTCTCCGTCGCCTCCGCGGCCTCCGCGGTCTCCGTCGCTTCCGCACCCGCCGCGCCGTCCGTCTCCTCCTCCGGGTCGTCGGCGTCCGCCGAGGCGCTGGCCTTCGCGGCCGCGGACTTCTCCGCCTCGCTGCCGGCCTCGGTGCCCTTGGGCTTCCGGGCGCCGCCGGGGGTCCAGCCCGCGTCCGCGAGCAGCGCCAGGGCCTCCGCGGTGTCCTGGTCGCCGATGGCGCCGCTGCTGTCCGTGTAACCGGGCTGGCCGAGCATGGCGAGGTGACTGCCGAGCGGCTCGGACGGCAGCCCCAGCGGTTTCAGGACGGAGTCGGCGATCTCCTGGCGGTCCAGCGCGCGGGCCACCGCCCGGCGCACCCGCTCGTCGGCCAGCGGGCCGGACTCCCCGTTGAGCGCCAGCTGCGTGTAGGCGGGCTCCAGCGACTTGCGGACGACGTAGGAGCGCAGCCCCGCCTGCTCGGCCTCGTACGCCTCGACCGCCTCCTTGGCCTTCTCCCGGGAGGCCTGCGCGATCTCGGCGGCCTCCTCGTCGGAGCCGTGGGCGAGCGCCCACGAGCGCAGGGCGGCGGCGGGGCTGAGGTCGGCCTGGGGGCCGTGGGTGAGAGGGCGGCCGTTGCGGCTGTCGTCACGGGCGGCGAGGCGGATGCGCTGCGCTTCGGTCCCGTCGATGTCCGCCACGTCCACGGTGCCCGCGGCGAGCGCCTTGCCCCGGTCCCGGGGGGCGACCGCACGGAAGACGATCTTGTCCAGCTTCGCCCCGCCGCCCCACCAGCGGGGGTCGCGGACGACGGTGACGGTCTTGGTGTCCTTGTCCACGGACCCGAGCCTGAAGGGGCCGGCCGTGTTCTTCAGGGTGGTGCGCGCGCCGTCGTTGAAGGAGTCCGGGGAGCCCATGACCTCCTTCGGGTAGAGCGGGGAGAAGAGCGAGCGCCAGTCGCCGTAGGGCTTCGAGAAGGTGACCCGGACCTGGAGGTCGTCGTGGCCGCGTTCGATCTTCTCGATCCGCTCGTACCCGGCGTTGCGCGCGGTCCAGTAGGCGGTGTCCTTGCCGTTCAGCGCGCGCCACTGGGCGACGAAGTCCGGGGCGCCGATCTCGCGGCCGTCGCTCCACACCGCCCGCTGGTTGAGTTTGTAGAGGACGACCTGCTTCGGCTCCCGGTCGATGACCTTCGCGGACTCCAGGTAGTCCGGGTTGAGCTTCGGCTGTCCTGCCGCGTCGAGCGGGAAGAGGTTCGGCAGGAGCGCGCCGGTGATCCGGGTGGTGGAGCCGTCCGCGTCCGCCTGGAAGGTGTTGAGGGTGGCGGGCACCGCGTCGACGGCCCAGTTCAGGGTGGAGCCCTGGGCGATCGCTCCCCGGACTGCCGGGGCGATGTCCTGGGGGACGCCGGTGGCGGTCTTCTCCCCGCCGGAGTCACAGCCGGCCAGCGCCGGGATGGTGAGTACACCCGCGGTGAACAGCGCGAGGGTGCGGCGCTTGCGGACGGTCCCGCGCGGGACGCCGACGTGGGACATGGCTGGTACCTCCGGGGCCGGAACGGACCACCCCGTACCGGAATGGACCGGATGACAGTTATCTGACGATCTGATGGCATTAGCGGTTGATCACACCGCTGACGCCTTTCCACTGAAGGCGCCTGCGCGCGTGGGTCGTCACCGACACGTCGGCCGGCCGGGAAACCTCACCCGCCCGGAGGCAGCGGCATACGGCCGTCCGGGCCCGCGACCGGGCTCCGGGCTCCGGACACACCCGTGCCCCGGGTCCGGCGGTTTCGCCGGGGCCCGGGGCACGGGTGCGCGCGCACCGGCCGTACGCGGGAGGAGGCGCGTACGGCAGGTGGCGGGGAGGGATCAGCCGAGGAGCTTGATGATCTCCGCGGTGGTGGCGGTCTCGCCGAGGCGCGGGAAGATCTTCTCGACGGAGTTGGCGTGCGAGCCGGCGTCCATGTCGCTGATCGCGTCGGTCACGACGGTGACGTTGTAGCCGTACTCGTGGGCGAAGCGGGCGGTGGACTCGACACCGATGCTGGTGGCGACACCGAGCAGCACGATCTGGGTGACGCCGCGGCGGCGGAGCTGGAGGTCCAGGTCGGTGCCGTAGAAGGCGCCCCACTGCTGCTTGGTGACGACGATGTCGCTGTCCTGGCGGCCGAGGCCGGGGACCAGGTCGGCCAAGTCGGCCGGCGGCCGGCCGCCGCCGTGACCGGCGTCGGTGCGGCCCGGGGCACCGCCGGTGACGCGGACCAGCACGACGGGCAGGTCCTTGGCGCGGAACGCCTCGGAGAGCTCGGCGGCCTTGGCGACGATCTCCTCGCCGGAGTGGATGATCGGGAGCTCCAGAATGCCCTTCTGCAGGTCGATGACGACGAGCGCGGTCTTCGCGTCGAGGGTGGTGGCGGTCATGGGACGTGCTCCTTGATGTGTGGTCCGGCCCGTGGGGTACGGGGGCCGGGGCGGTGCGGTTCTTCGTGTGCGGTGGTCTTCAGGAGGCGTGCGGGGTGCGCAGCGCCCGGTCCGTGAGGGTCAGGACGATCAGCAATACCCCGAGCCCGGCCGCGATCCACGCCATGAGGTGCAGACCGGCGTCCGTGGCGGCCTGGCCGTAGGCGAGGGCGATCATGCTGGAGGCGGTGATCGCGCCGATGTACTGCGCGGTGCGCTGGAGCCCGGCCGCCGAGCCGATGGACTCGGCCGGCGAGAACTGCGCGACCGCCGCCTGGTTGCTCGTACCGATCAGCCCCTGCGGGATGCCGAAGCAGGCGCCCGCGATCAGCAGCAGCACGAGCGGGGAGCTCCCGGAGAGGAAGCCCAGCAGCACGGAGCCGGCGGCGAGGAGCAGACAGGCCAGCGTGAGCGGCCCCCGGATGCCCTTCGTACGGGCTGCGAGGAGCGAGCAGGCCAGGGCGGCGATGGACATCGGGAGCATCAGCAGACCGGTCTCGCCGGACGAGAACCCGCGGACCTCCTCCAGCCACTGCGTCAGTCCGTACATCACGCAGTAGACGAGCAGATAGCCGAGCCCGTGCCGCAGGTACGTGCGGGTGAGCGCGCCGTTGGAGACGAGCGCCCGCAGGTCGATGAAGGGCGACGGGGTCCGCAGCTGCCACCGGACCAGCAGGGCGCCGACCACCACGAAGGGCAGCAGCAGCCACCACTGCGGGTGCTCCAGGTCGAGCAGGAAGAAGGCGAGCAGCGTCAGCGCGGTGGAGAAGAGCCCGATGCCGAGCGGGTCGATGTCGGTCTTCGGGCGGCTGCCGTCAGCGGCGGGCACCCGGGACCGGTCGGCCGGAATCCACAGAATCGCGGTGACGAGCGCGATCAGCGCCACGGGCACGTTGACCGCGAAGATGCCCCGCCAGCCGACGAGCATCACCAGCACACCCCCGAGCGTCGGGCCGACGGCGGTGCTGCCGACCGCGGCGAACGAGAGCCGGGCGAGGACCGGCCGAGGCGGGGTACGGCCGACCCGGAGGCCCTCGTGGCGGAGGATCGACATCGAGGCCGGGTAGGCGGCGGCGCTGCCGATGCCCAGCAGCAGCCGGGAGACGAGCAGCCAGCCGAAGGAGAGGGCGAAGGCGCCGACCAGTCCGGAGATCAGGACCACGATCAGCCCGGCGATGAACACCCGGCGCGGACCGATGGAGTCGGCGAGCTTGCCGAGCACCGGCTGCGCGACGGCGCTGGTGAGATAGAGGACGGAGATCAGCCAGGCGGTTCCGGCCGCGCCCACGGAGTAGCTGTGCCCGATCGCGACCAGGGCGGTCGAGATCATGGTGGTGTTGAGCGGGTTGACCAGCGAGCCGATCAGCAGGGGCGCCGTCAGCCGGGCGCCGAAGCCGGGCGTCCCGGGGGCGCCGCCGGTGCCGCCCTTGCCCTTGACCGGGGTGGCGGGACCGGAGGTGCCGGTCACCGCCGAGGGTATGAGCGGCGGGGTCGCGGCCTGCGTGCCGCGCGCCGCGCTCACTGCTCCACCAGCCGGTCGAGAAGGGTGACCGCCTTCGCCACGGCCCGGCGCTCGGCCTCGTCCATCTCGGCGCCGAGGGCCTCGGTCAGCCAGTCGTGCTTGGCGGCCCGGAGACCGGCCAGCGTGGCCCGACCGGCGGCGTTGACGGAGACGAGCGACTTGCGCCCGTCCTCGGGGTCGGGTGCCCGGTCGACCAGCTCCTGGCTCTCCAGTGCGGCGAGCGTCAGGCGCATCGACTGCGGGCGTACGAACTCCGCACGCGCGAGAGCCGCCGTGGTGGCGGGCCCGTCGCTCTCCAGCCGGGCCAGTACGGACCGCTGCGACGGGGTGAGCAGGCTCTCCGCGGACTCGGTGCGCAGCTTGCGGAGGAGCCGGCTGACCACCGCCGCGAGCCGCACGGCCAGCACGTCCGGAGCGGGGTCGTCCGCAGGGGGCGTGGTCGGCTGCGTGGCTGGGGTTTCGGTCGTATCGGGCATATCTTCACCGTAGAAGATGGGTAGACCATCTTGCAAGTTTGCCTGTCAATCTCTCTCGCCACCTCCTCGGCCGCACCCCGGCCCGGCCCCGCGCGGGCATCTCACGGGCTGCGGGCCGACGGCATTCCGTGGACCTCGGGACGACCGCGGCACAGGCCGTCCGGCCTGCCCGGTTCGGGTGATGTCCGGAACGTCACCTTGTGCCTCAGCACCCCGCGATCTAGGGTGAATGCGCTTTCATCGCCCATTTTTTTCGATCGTGTGCGGTGCGACATCAGAGGCAGAGTCGGCGCACCCTTCGGGCATGCGGCCGCGAACGAAGAAAACGAAGAAGCGGACGGTCCCGGTCGAGTGAGTGCCCCCACGGTGTACGACGTCGCGGAGCGTTCCGGCGTCTCCATCGCCACGGTCTCCCGCGTCTACCGCACCCCGGACTCGGTCCGGGCCCAGACCCGGGAACGGGTCCTGGCGGCGGCGCGCGAGCTGGGCTACGTACCGAGCGGGAACGCCCGGGGCCTGGCCAGCCGCACCACGGGCGTGCTCGGGCTCTGCTTCCCCGACTACGCCGACCCCGATGCCGAGAGCGCGGCGGCGCTCACCGACGACGGCGACGACGACAACGCCGTGATGCTCTACTCCGACCAGATCATCCGGGGCATGGAACGGGCCGCCCGCAGGCACGGTTACGCCCTGCTGATCGCCGCCTCGCTGGACGGCGGGCCGGAGAGCCTGGTGGCGAAGGTCGCCGGCCGGGTCGACGGCTTCGCCGTCCTCGCGCGGACCGTGCCGACCGAGGACCTCGACGTCATCTCGCGGCGGCTCCCGGTCGTGATGCTGGCCGGCCCCCGCGAGATAGACCACCTCGACCATGTCGAGGTGGCCAACAGGGACGGGGAACGCGAACTCGCCCGGCACCTCATCGACGACCACGGACTGCGCCGGCTCGTCTTCGTCGGCGGCGAGGCGGACTCCCCGGACGCCGAGGCCCGCTTCGAGGGCTTCCGGCAGGCGTGCCGGGAAGCCGGGCTGCCGGTACCGGACCAGCCGGAGCTGCGCGTCGCGATGATGACCCAGGCGGAGGGTGCCCGCGCCGCCGAGGCGCTGCTCGACCGCGCGGACGGGGCCGGGACCGCCCGGCCCGAGGCGATGCTCTTCGCCAACGACCAGATGGCCGTGGGGGCCCTCCAGGCGCTGGAGCGCCGGGGGGTGCGGGTGCCGGAGGACATCGCGGTGACCGGCTTCGACGGCATCCCGCTGAGCCGTCTCGTACGCCCGGCCCTGACCACGGTCCGCCAGCCCATCCGGCGGCTCGGCGAGGAGGCCGCGGAGCTGCTGGTGAAGCGCCTCGGCGACCGCGACCGCGACCCGGTCTCGGTGGAGCTCCCGGTGGCCCTGGCCCGCCGCGAGAGCTGCGGCTGCGGGTAGCGCGGGGCGGGGTCGCGGGGCGGGGCGGGCGGGGTCGCGAGGCGCGCACCCGCCGTTTCGCCGTTTCGCCGTTTCACCGTCTCGCCGTTTCGCCGTTTCGCCGTCTCGCCGTTCGGGAACCGCGAAGCCCGTGGACGCCCGGTACGGCGGGTGCCATGATCACGCCGTCGGCCGGGCACGGGTTCCGGCACGCCTGGGGGGATCATGAAGTTCTACGTGGGCATACCGCTCGTCGCACTCGCTCTGGCATTCGGCGCTTCAGGCATCGCCGCGGTCGCGCGCGGCTGGGTGCTCCCCTTCAACCGGGGGCGGGTCCGCAACGTCCGCCTCTTCGGCTGGGGACAGACACTGGTGGCCCTCTCGCTGCTCGGGCAGGGCGCCTTCCTGCTGCTCACGGGCGGCACGTCCAGGGCCCTCCCGCCGGTCTACCCGGTCTGGAGCCCGGTCCTGCCGGCAGGGCTCGCCCTGATGGGCGTGAGCCGGCGCGCGGGCGGTGTCCGCCGGGGCCGGTGACGCGGCCCCCTCCCGTGCGGCGCCTCACTCCCCGAGGTGCTCGCGGAAGAACCGTTCCCGGTGCGCGCGCAGTTCGCGGATCTCCTCCGCGATGCCCCGGTACGCGAAATGCCCCGCGGTCAGCACCCGGAGCTCCCGCACCCCGGCCAGCGCGTTGTACACGGCGAACTGGCCCGGCGGCGGTACGGCCGGGTCGAACAGGGCCGCGGCGACCAGCGTCGGCAGGGTCAGCCGGGTCGCCGCCGTCGCCGCGTCGAAGTAGGCCAGCACCTCGGTGACTCCGGGGTGCTCCCGGTGGTGGGCGCGTACCGCCTCGCCGCTTCCGGTGCAAGGGAGCGTGAGGCGCAGCGGGTGGTTGCCGAAGGTCGGCACGGTGAGCTGGGCGGCGCCGAACCGCTCGTCCCAGGGCAGCGCGAGGGCGCCGAGCCCACCGCCGAAGCTCTCGCCGAGGTAGCCGAGGCGCGGCGCTCCCGGCAGCTCCAGCTCCGGTACGAGCGTGAGCAGCGCGGAGGCGGCGCACCAGAGGTCGGCCACGCACCCGCCGAGGACGTACGTGTCGCGGGCGCCGATGCCGGTGAGGACGTGCGCGTCCGCGGTGTCCGGGATGCCCGGGACGAGCCCCCGGGTGCCCATCCCTCGTACGCAGGGCAGGATCGCCGCCGCCCCGGGCAGCGGGAGCGGCAGGTCCGGGCCGGGCCGGTCGCGCCCGCCGTAGCCGTGCCCGACGACGAAGCCGTACCGGGCGGCGCCCCCGCCCCCGGGCGAAGGCGTGCCGTCCGGGAGGGCGACCCAGCCGCCCAGCCGTACCCCGCCGACCGAGGTGTACGTCACCCCGTGGACACGTACCCCGTCCCGCTCCGCCTCCACGGGGCCGAGCTCCGGCGCGGTGTCGACCGCGAGGGCTTCCTCGTACCGGCCGCGCCAGAACGCCTCGAAGTCCTCGGGGGCGGTGGGGGCGGGGACGCCCAACAGGGTTTCGCGGGTGTGGCCGTGGCGCGGGTCGAAGGGGAACGCGTGGGCAGGTGAGGGCATACGCCCGACAGTACGACCCGCCCGCACGGACCCCGGCCACCCGCTCAAGCCTGACTAATCGGTCACAAGAGTTCATCTTTCGCATACATGACGCTTACCTTCGAAAGCCGCAGCTTCCTCATGTCCGGGACTTTGCCGGAATGTGACGCAGAACCCTCTTGCGGATTTCTGAGCGTGTGTCGCAAAGTGATGTATGCGCTTACAGGCAGCGCATACATTCGGATTGCTCAAGGAGGAGCCCTCCATGCCCCGCACCGCCAGAATCACCGTCTCCGCCGGGATAGCGGCCGCTCTCGCCTTCGGCATCACCGCTTGCGGCGGCTCCGGAAGCGGCTCCGTCGCCGCTGACAAGAAGCAGACGCTGACCGTCTGGGCCATGGGTGCCGAGGGTGAGAAGCTCGCCGACGTCGCCAAGGTCTACGAGAAGGCCCACCCGAACGTCACGGTGAAGGTGACTCCGGTCGGCTGGGACGTCGCCCACCAGAAGCTGGTCTCCGCCGCTGCCGCCGGCACCATGCCGGACGTGGCCCAGATGGGCGGCAGTTACATGGGCGAGTTCTCCGACCTCGGCGTGCTGGAGCCGGTCGACACCAAGACCTTCGCCGAGAAGGACTACTTCCCGGCGGGCTGGAGCCAGGGCGAAGTGGACGGCACCGCGTACGGCGTGCCGTGGTACGTCGACACCCGCGTCCTCTACTACCGCACCGACCTGGCGAAGAAGGCCGGCATCACCAAGGCTCCGACCACCTGGAAGGAGATGCAGGCCCTCGCCACCGCGTACCAGAAGGACGCGGGCACCAAGTGGGGCCTCTCCATCCAGCCCAGCGGTCTGGACACGGTGCAGAACTTCTACCCGTTCCTGTACTCGGCCGGCGGCGACATCATCGACGGCAAGGGCAAGGTCGTCATCGACAGCCCCGCCGCCGTCAAGGCGCTGAAGGAGTACGGCTCCTACTTCGACAAGGGCCTCTCCAACAAGTCGGTGCAGCCCGGCTACGACGTGGTGAAGGACTTCGGCAACGGCCGCGTCCCGATGTTCTTCGGCGGTCCGTGGCACGTGACCCTCCTCGACGAGGGCCAGCCGCAGCTGAAGGGCAAGTGGGCCGTGGCGAACGTACCGGCCGACGCCTCCTCCACCTCGATGGCGGGCGGCTCCTCCCTGGTGATCTCCAAGGACAGCGAGCACAAGGCCGCGGCCACCGAGTTCATCAAGTACCTGACCGGCACCGAGGGCCAGGCCGACTGGTACGAGCGCACCAAGGACCTGCCGGCGAACACGAACGCGTGGACCTCCGGCACCCTCGCCGACGACGCCGACCTCCAGGTCTTCAAGAAGCAGATGGACACCGCCAAGGCGTCGCCGACCCTCTCGAACCTGACGGAGATCACCGACAAGGTCGACCAGGCCATCGCCAAGGTGACCCAGGGCAAGGCTTCGGCCGAGGACGCGCTGAAGACCGCGCAGTCCCAGATCGAAAGCCTCGTGAAGTAGGAGCCATGAGCACCGTGACCGGAAAGGCCGCGCAGACGGCCAAGGGACCGGAAGGGCGGGCGACCGCGAAGTCGCCCGCCGCCGGGCCCGGCGCATCGCAGGGCCGTCAGGTCCGCAGGAAGCCGCTGGGGAGGCAGAACGCGGCGGGCTGGCTCTTCTCCACCCCGTTCCTCGTCCTGTTCCTCGTCTTCATGGCCTTCCCGATCCTCGCCACCCTGGTGATGAGCTTCACCGACTTCGGGCTGCGCAACGTGACGCACCCGCTGGACGCGAAGTTCATCGGCTTCGAGAACTACGTCAACCTCTTCGGTGACGAGAAGTTCCTGCGGTCGCTGCTGAACACCGGGTACTTCGTGGTCGTCGGCGTGCCGCTGACCATCGTGATCGGCCTGGTCGTCGCCGTACTGCTGAACAACGGCATCGACCGCGCCCGGACGTTCTTCCGGGTGGGCTTCTACGCCCCGGTGGTCACCACCATCGTCGCGGTCGCCGTGGTGTGGCGCTTCGTGCTCGACCCGAGCGACGGCCTGATCTCCGGCCTGTTCTCCGAAGTCGGCCTGACCGGGCCGGACTTCCTCGGGTCCGAGGCGCTCGCCATGCCGTCGATGATCGCCATGGCGGTCTGGCGGAACGTCGGTACGGTCATGGTGCTCTTCATCGCCGGACTCCAGGCCATCCCGACCGAGGTCCGGGAGGCCGCGCGCCTCGACGGCGCGGGTGTCTGGGCGGAGTTCAAGGGCATCACCGTCCCGCTGCTGCGGCCGACGATGCTCTACGCCACCGTCATCACCACCATCGGCTACCTCAACGTCTTCGAGGAGCCCTTCGTGATGACCCAGGGTGGGCCCTCGGACTCGACCCTCACCGTCTCGCTGAACATGTACCGCGAAGGCTTCAACTTCTTCCACATGGGCTACGCCAGTGCCATGGCGTACGTCCTGTTCGTGGTGATCATGGCCATCACGGTGCTCCAGCTCCGACTGCTGAAGGACAACACCAAATGAGCGCCACCAACGCACCCGGCACGCTGCGGACGGCGCCGACGGAGGGACGGTCCCCGTCCACGGGCTCCGCGCCGAAGGGGAAGGGCCTGCGTCCCGGCCGCGCCCTCGTCTACGTGCTGCTCTCGGTCGGACTGCTGGTCATGTCCGCGCCGTTCCTCTGGATGGCGCTCTCGTCCTTCAAGACGACGGCCGACCTCTCGGCCAGCCCGCCGGTCTGGATCCCGTCCCACTGGACGCTGGACAACTTCCGCGAACTGCTCGACAAGCTGGACCTGCCGCTCTACTTCATGAACTCCGTGATCGTGGCGGTGCTGGTCACCGTCTGCAATCTGGTGTTCTGCTCGATGCTCGGCTACGCGCTGGCCAAGCTGAAGTTCGCCGGCCAGAACAAGATCTTCGGCCTCGTGCTGGGTGCGCTGATGGTGCCCGGCAACCTGATGCTGCTGCCGCTCTTCGTCCTGATGAGCAAGCTCGGCCTGATCGACTCGTACGCGGGTCTGGTGCTGCCGTTCGCGGCGGGCGCCTTCGGGGTCTTCCTGATGCGGCAGTTCATGCAGGCGATCCCGGACGAGCTGCTGGAAGCGGCCCGGATGGACGGCGCGAGCGAGTGGTACATCTTCTGGCGGATCGTGATGCCGCTGGTGAAGCCCGCCCTCGCGACGCTCTCGATCTTCACCTTCCTCGGTTCCTGGAACAACTTCGTCTGGCCGCTGATCGCGACCAACGACCCGGACAAGTACACGTTGCCGGTCGCGCTCGCGACCTTCGCCACCGACCCGAACAAGGCCGGCGGATCGAACGGCGTACTGATGGCCGGTGCCTTCCTCGTGGTCCTGCCGGTGCTGATCCTCTTCATCGCCCTGCAGCGCCACTTCACCCAGGGCATCGCCACCGCCGGCATGAAGTAGGGCCCGCCCGCACGTCCGGCCGCCCCGGTCCGCGCCCCGCCCGGCGCGGACCCCCTGACACCCGCACCACCACGCACCACCTGCACCACCCGCACCACCACGCACCACCCCGCACGGGCCGCGCACGGAGAGCCGCGAGCCCGCCCCCTCACGCACCAGAAAGACACTCCGCGATGACGCACACCCCGGTCCAGTTCCCCGAAGGCTTCCTGTGGGGCGCCTCCACCGCCGCCCACCAGATCGAGGGCAACAACACCAACAGCGACTGGTGGGTCAAGGAGCACTCCGCCGGCACCAACATCCAGGAGCCCAGCCTGGACGCGTGCGACAGCTACCACCGCTGGGACGAGGACATGGACCTCCTGGCCTCCCTCGGCTTCACCGACTACCGGTTCTCCATCGAGTGGGCGCGCATCGAGCCGGCCGAGGGCCACTTCTCCCGCGCCGAACTGGCCCACTACCGCCGCATGGTGGAAGGCGCCGTCGCCCGCGGCCTGCGCCCGATGATCACCCTGCACCACTTCACCGTGCCGCAGTGGTTCGAGGCGCGCGGCGGCTGGACGGCCGAGGGTGCCGTCGAGCTGTTCGCCCGGTACGTCTCCGCCTGCGCCCCGGTCATCGCCTCGGACGTCAGCCACGTCTGCACCATCAACGAGCCGAACATGATCGCCGTGATGGCGGGACTCGCCAAGCGCGGCGAGATCGGCTTCCCGCCGGCCGGTCTGCCCTTCCCCGACGAGGACACCACCGTCGCCGTCGTCGCCGCGCACCACGCGGCCGTGAAGGAGGTCCGCGCGATCGACCCGGCGATCAAGGTCGGCTGGTCCGTCGCCAACCAGGTCTACCAGGCCGAGCCGGGCGCCGAGGCCGTCACCGCCGCGTACCGCCAGCCCCGCGAGGACGTCTTCATCGAGGCCTCGCGCGGCGACGACTGGATCGGCGTGCAGTCCTACACCCGTACGAAGATCGGCACCGACGGCCCGATCCCGGCGCCCGCCGACGTCGAGCGCACCCTCACCCAGTGGGAGTACTACCCCAGCGCGGTCGGCCACGCGCTGCGCCACACCGCCGAGCTGGTCGGCCCCGACGTCGCGCTGATCGTGACCGAGAACGGCATCGCCACCGACGACGACACCCGCCGCGCCGACTACTACGCCGGTGCGCTGAACGAGGTCGCCGCCGGTCTGGAGGACGGCCTCAACATCCAGGGCTACCTGGCGTGGAGCGCGCTCGACAACTACGAGTGGGGCTCGTTCAAGCCGACCTTCGGCCTGATCGCCGTGGACCTGGAGACCTTCGAGCGCACCGCCCGCGACTCCGCGAAGTGGCTGGGCTCGCTGGGCCGCACCCGCGAACTCCCGCGCCTCGCGGGCTGATCCCGGCACCGGCGGCCCACTGGCGCCGCCGCCCCTGAACAGGGGAGTTCCTGACCGGCTCCCCACCCGGTGCGGACGACGGTCCTGACCCGCCGCCGGCCTCCACCGAACCACGCCCCGGCGCGGCCGAAGCCCACACTCCGGCCGCGCCGTCGGCATGTCCGCCACGCGCCGCCGGGGTTGCCCGCGCTTGGGGCGGCGGTTCGGTACGGGCAGGCGCGCCTACAGCCATCCCCCGCACACTCCCGGGCGGGTTGCCCTACCCGCCTGCGCTCAGGGCCCCTCGGCCCAGTACCGACGGAGCCGGTCCACCGCCTCTTCCTTGGTGAGCCCGGCCACCGTCTCCTCCGCCAGACCGGCCCGGTGGATCAGCAAGTACACCAGCTCGGCAGGCAGAGCTTCCTTCGGCATTGCCGGGACTCCCCGGTCCGGGAGTCGGCCGTCAAGCACGCAGTCCCAGAATTCGTCCTCGGAGACGTCAAGCTGATCGCGAAGGATGTGCTCCCACATCCCCGCGCCATGGACCGTGCGGTCCACCGGATGGGAGATCCTCGTGCGCAGGACCCGCGCGTCGTGCAGCGTCAGTTCGTAGGTGAGGTGATGCGTACCCGTAGGCCCGCGCGCATCGCGAACCCGCTCCCACTTCTCGACCACACAGAATTTCTCATGGCGCTCACGGTCCGGCTGCGGCCGGTTCACCGGCCCCGTCCGACCAGCCAGGCGGCAAGCTGCTGGTCGTCACTCAGACCGATCAGCTGCACCAGACCCCAGTCGTCACGGTGATTGGGTGCAGTACTCAGTCGATCCTGCCAGTCCTCGGCGTACTCACGCAGAGCGTCGACCATTTCATTGATGGCCTCGTCGAAGGTCGCTCCGTCCGCCGCTACCGGGAGCCCCGGAATGAAGATCGACCAGCCTCCGGCCTCCGCGATGGTCTGCGCCTTCCTCGGGCAGACCAATGACAGATGGTGACGGAGTCGCTCGGCATCGACCACGGCGGCCCGGCCGGAATCCCGGCGGACTGTCGCCACTCGACCCTCGCCTGCCGCATCGAGGAGATCCTTGAAGTGCGTGCGCGCTTCCGTGTAGCTCTCGTAGTGCACTGCGGACACGTAGCCCTCCTCCAGCTTCCTCACCAGAATGACGCCACCCGTCACGTACGTCACGTACTCACCCCTGTGGACCGCCCCGCTCGCGCCGGCCCCTCCCAGGCCCGGCGCCCCGCCGGATGCTCGGGTCGCGGGGGCCGAAACCTGGCCATAGCCTCCTGGATGTGACGCCTCCCGCGAGTCGAATCCGCAGCTCCCGGCCCTGCCGGGCCCTGCTCGGCGTGCTGTTCGCGGCCTGCTGGCTGGCCGCCGGGACCACCGCCCCCGCGTGGGCCGACAACCCCGTCACGCTCTCCAGGGACGGGCAGATCACCGACCGGAGCGGGGCGCTCGGGGACCGTACCGGGGAGGTGGAGGCGGCTCTCGACCGGCTCTTCGACGAGCGGCGGGTGCAGCTCTTCGTCGTGTACGTGCGCGACTTCTCCGGCCGCTCCTCGCAGAGCTGGGCCGACGAGACCGCCACCCGTAACGGCCTGGGCCAGGACGACGTGCTGCTGGCGGTCGCGACCCACGACCGGCAGTACGCGTACTCCGTGGACGAGGCGTCCCGGCTCACCGACGCGCAGCTGCGGGACGTGGCGAGCACCGCCATCGTGCCGGCGCTGCGGGTCAACGACTGGGCGGGAGCGGCGATCGGCGCGGCGAACGGTTACACGGCGGTGCTCGCGGACCAGCCGGTGCCCTCCCCCTCGCTCTCCCCCGGCCCGGCCGACCCCGGTTCGAGCGGTTCGGGCGGTACGGACGCCGGGGACTTCCTGCTTCCCGCGGTCCTGCTCGTCGCGGTGCTCCTGGTCGCGGTGTATGCCTTCTCCCGGCGCAAGCGGCGCGCCCGGAGCCGCACGACGCCTGCCGCCACCGGCTGGGGCCCGGGGGCTCCCGGGGCGGCGGCGCCCGCCGAACCGCCGGTCCCGCTGCCCGAGCTGGACGCCCGCGCCAAGGAGTTGCTGGTCGACACGGACGACGCGGTCCGCACCAGCGAGGAGGAACTCGGCTTCGCTTCGGCCCAGTTCGGCGAAGAGGCGGCGGCCCCGTTCGCCGCTGCGGTGACACGTGCCAAGGGTGAGCTGACCGCGTCCTTCCGGCTCCGTCAGCAACTCGACGACGCGATCCCGGAGGACGAGCCGACCCAGCGCCGGATGCTGGCGGAGATCATCAGCCGCTGCACCGCGGCCGACGAGCAACTCGACGCGGTGTCGGCCGACTTCGACCGGCTGCGGGCCCTGGAGCAGAACGCCCCGCAGGCACTGGCGGAGGTGGAGGCGACCTTCCGCGACCTCGCCGGCCGCACCGCGACGGCGAGTTCGACGCTGGACGCGATGCGCGTCCGGTACGCGCCGTCGGCCGCCGCCCCCGTCGCGGGCGATGTCGAACAGGCCAAGGAGCGGCTGGTCTTCGCCACCTCCACGCTCAACCAGGCCCGCCAGGCGGTGGACGGCGGCGACAACGCGCGGGCCGCCGTGTTCGTACGGGCGGCGGAGAGCGCGGTACGCCAGGCCGCCACCCTGGTCGACGCCGTGGAGCGGCGGGCCACCGAGCTGGACGAGGCGGCGTCCCGCATCCCGGCCGCGCTCACCGAGATGGAGACGGACCTCGCGGACGCGCGCGGGCTGCTGCGGGGTACCGCGCAGGGCGTGTCCACGGCCGATCTCCAGGGGCGGATCGGCCGGGCGGAGGCGGTGCTGGAGGACGTACGCGGTGAGGTGGCGGCCGGAGCGTACGACCCGATCGACGCGCTGCGCAGGCTGGAGGAGACGGACGCGGCGCTGGACGAGTCGCTGGCGGGGGCCCGCGAGCGGGACCAGGGCAACACCCGGGCCCGTCCGCTGCTGGACCAGGCGATGCTGACCGCGCGCTCCGCGATCTCGGCCGCCGCCGACTACATCACCACCCACCGGGGCGCGGTCGGCAGCACGGCCCGTACCCGGCTCGCGGAGGCCCAGCGCCACGCGGAGCAGGCCGGGCAGTTGGCGGCGGGCGGCGATCCGCAGCGCGCCCTCGCCGAGGCGCAGCGCGCCGACGCGCTCGCCGGGCAGGCCCAGGCCCTCGCCGAACAGGACGTACGCGCCTTCGACAGCCGGTCCGGTCCGGGCGGGACGCGGGGCGGTGGCGGCGGTATGGGCGGAGCGGTCCTGGGCGGCATCCTCCTCGGCGGAATGCTCGGCGGCGGGCGGGGCGGGCGCGGGTTCGGCGGCGGGTTCGGCGGTGGCGGCGGGTTCGGAGGCGGCGGCTTCGGCGGCGCCGGGCCCGGCAGCTTCGGCGGCGGGGGGACGCGGGGCCGCAGAGGCGGCGGTGGCCGCTTCTGACCGGCGGCCCGCGCCCGGTGGCGCCGGTGCGCGGCAGCCCCGGTCCCGTACTCCCGCACTACCTGCACCACCGGCACCGCCTGCACCACCTGCACCGCACGTCCCACCGCACCGCCCGTCCCACTCCAGGAGAGAAGCTCCCATGTCGAAGCAGACGATTCTCGGCCGGGTCACCCAGCTCGCGAAGGCCAACATCAACGCGCTCATCGATCAGGCCGAGGACCCGCAGAAGATGCTGGACCAGCTGATCCGCGACTACACCAACAACATCGCGGAGGCCGAGCAGGCGGTCGCCGCCACCATCGGCAATCTGCGGCTGATGGAGCAGGACCACGCGGAGGACGTGGCGGCGGCGAAGGAGTGGGGCGGCAAGGCACTCGCGGCCAGCCGGAAGGCGGACGAGCTGCGGGCCGCCGGCTCGGTGGCGGAGGCGGACAAGTTCGACAACCTCGCGAAGGTCGCCCTGGGCCGTCAGGTCCAGTCGGAGAAGGAGGCGCGGACGGCCGAGCCGACCATCGCCTCGCAGACCGAGGTGGTGGACAAGCTCAAGTCGGGGCTCGACCAGATGAAGGCGAAGCTCGGCGAGTTGAAGGCGAAGCGGGACGAGCTGGTGGCCCGCGCCAAGTCCGCGCAGGCCCAGAACAGGATGATGGACGCGGTGAAGTCCATCGACGTACTCGACCCGACCAGCGAGCTGAACCGCTTCGAGGACAAGGTCCGGCGCGAGGAGGCGAAGGCGGTGGGCAAGCAGGAGCTGGCCGCGTCCTCGCTCGACGCGCAGTTCGAGCAGCTCGACAGCATGGGCGACAGCGCGGAGGTCGAGGCGCGCCTCGCCGCGCTGAAGTCGCCCTCCTGACACGCCCGGCGGACCGCGCGCGAGACGGAACGACCGCAGGGGACGGGACGGAACGGCCGCAGGGGACGGGACGGAACGGCCGCAGGGGACACGCGGGAAAAGGGGCGGGACGGGCGCGATGAACCGCCCGTCCCGCCCCTTTCGTCCCTCGCGTTCCTCGTGTCAGTACGTGCCTAGTACATGCTGAGCAGCTGTTCGACCGAGAGCTCGGCGGCCGGCTGCCCGTCCGGCAGGGCGAGTTCGAACCAGACGGTCTTGCCGCGCGGGGTGCGCCGGGATCCCCAGGCCGCGCTGAGCAGCCCGACGAGCTGGAGCCCCCGGCCGCCCTCGTCGGTGTCGCGGGCCCGGCGGCGGCGCGGCTGGACGAGGCCGGCGTCCCAGACCTCGCACACCAGGGTGCGGTCGCGCAGCAGCCGGAGCCGGATCTCGCCCTCGCCGTAGCGCAGCGCGTTGGTGACGAGCTCACTGACCAGGAGTTCGGTGGTGTCCACCAGGTCGTCGAGGTTCCACTCGGTGAGCCGCCGGCGGGCCAGTTCGCGGGCCCGGCCGACCGAACGCGGCTCCCGGGGCAGCGTCCAGTCGCCGACCGCTTCTTCGGGCAGCCCCTGGATACGGGCCATCAGCAGGGCGATGTCGTCCTCGCCGTGCCGGGTGTCCAGGGCGGCCAGCACGTGGTCGCAGGCCGCCTCCAGCCGCATCCGGGGTCCGGTGAGGGCGGTACGGAGCGCTTCGAGGCCCTCGTCCAGCGGGTGGTCCCTCGACTCCACGAGGCCGTCCGTGTAGAGGGTGAGCAGGGAACCCTCGGCGAGCTCGACCACCACCTCCTCGAAGGGCTCGCCGCCGACGCCGAGGGGCATCCCCGGCGGTACGTCGAGGAGCCGGGCCTCCTGGCCGGGTTCGACGACCGCGGGCGGCAGATGGCCCGCGTTGGCGAAGGTGCAGCGCCGGGTGACCGGGTCGTAGACCGCGTACACGCAGGTCGCGAGGTACACCTCGGAGAGGTCGGCCTCGCGGGACTTCTGGAGGGCGCGGGAGGGCCACTGGGTGCCCCCGCCCTCGGGCCGGTCGCCGCCACCGGGGGTGCCGAGGCCGCGGGCGACCTCGTCCAGCGCGGAGAGCACCTCGGCGGGTTCCAGGTCCAGCAGGGCGAGCGTCCTCACGGCGGTGCGGAGTTCGCCCATGGCGACGGCGGCGCGCAGCCCGCGCCCCATGACGTCGCCGACGACGAGTGCCGTGCGGTGTCCGGGCAGTTCGATGACGTCGAACCAGTCGCCGCCGACCTCGGTGGCCGCGTTGCCGGGGAGGTAACGGCAGGCGATGTCCAGGCCCGCCGCCTCGGGGGCGCCCGGCGGGAGCAGGCTGCGCTGGAGGATCAGCGCGCGTTCGTGCTCGCGGCGGTAGAGGCGGGCGTTGTCGATGCAGACGGCGGCGCGGGCGGCCAGCTCGCCGGCCAGGTCCCGGTCGCGTTCGCCGAAGGGCTCACTGCCCTTCGTACGGGAGAAGCGGACGAGGCCGACCACGGTGTCGTGGGCGACCATCGGCACCGCGAGCGTGGACCGGACGAACCCGAGACCGTCGCCGGGTGCCTCGTGGACGCGCCCGGTGCGCAGCGCGGTGGCGCAGGCGGAGGCGTGCGGGTAGCGGTGTACGGCTCCGAGGGCGGGCTCCTCCGCGTCCGCACCGGTCCGGGCGGCCGGGGGTTCGCCGGCCGGGGGTTCGCCGGACCGCGCGGACGGCACCTGCGCGGCCGGCGGTGCGGGTACGTGGGGGTGGGCGTCGGAGACCGCGCTGGCCTGGGCGACCCGGCGCAGTTCCGGCGAGGCCGACCCGGGCTCGGCCGCGGGGCCACCCGCGGGCGGGGCCTCCGCGCCGGTGAGCACGGCGGGGAAGAGATCGACGGTGGCGAGGTCGCAGAAGCCGGGTACGGCCACATCGAGCAGTTCGCGAGCGGTGGTCTCCAGGTCGAGGGAGTTGCCGATGCGGGCACTGGCCTCGTTGAGCAGCCGGAGATTGCGCCGGGCGCTGGCCGCCTCGCGAGCGGCGATGTGCCGGCTGGTGACGTCGGTGGCGAGTCCGGCGACACCGGTGGGCCGCCCCGATCCGCTGTGGACCCGGTAGAGGTTCATGGACCAGTGGCGGCGGTCGGTGTCGCCGGGAACCGTGCCGATGAGCCGGAGGTCGGTGACGGAATCACCGGTCTCCAGCACCCGCTTCAGGGTCTCGGTCAGCCGGTCGGCCTCGGGGCGGGTCAGATAGTCCTCGGCCCGGCGCCCCCGGTGGTCGGCGGCCATGCCGCCGAAGACGGTGGCGAATCGTTCGTTCGCACGGACCACGGAGAGGTCCTTGCCGAACAGGACGAACCCGAAGGGGGATTGGCCGAAAATTGCCTGCGAAGCGGCGAGGTCCGTCTCGATGGCGCGCAGCGCCCGTACGTCCACCACGATGCAGAGCGCCGCCCGCTGCCCGGTGGGCGTCACGCTGGGCATGACGTAGACCTCGGCCAGCCCGCGTACGGCCTGTTCGCCGGGTATCCGGAACGGGACGAGGCCCGTCCATTCCTTGCCGTCCAGGATCTCGCGGATCTGCCGGTGCCCCCCGCGCCGCAGCTCGGGAGGCATGAATGCCTCCACGGGATCGCGGCCGATCACCTCGTGCGGGCCCATGCCGAAGAGATCGGCGGCCCTTCCGCTCCACTGCTCGATCAGGCCGTCCGGGCCGATCGAGAAGGAGGCGACCCTGATGTACTCGTACATCGAGCCAGGCGGGCTGCTCTGCCACACGATCTCGCCCGCAGTCCCAGGTATCTCGCTCACGCGACCGTCCCCTCCAGCTCACACACCGGACCGGTCCTGTGCGCAGTATTCAGCACTACGACCACTCCCGGCACGGCGTTCACGATCACAGCAAGGTCTCAGTCCTTCTCGTCGGCGGCCCCGACCTCAGGTGATCGCTGTGCGTCCCCCTCCACTCCTAACCAGACAGAGGCAGCTCGAACCACACCGTCTTGCCACTCTTTCCTGTGCGGGTTCCCCAGCGGTGTGCGGAACAGGCCACCAGCTGGAGTCCGCGGCCGCCTTCGTCGTCGGGGCCGGCCGTGCGCCGGGTGGGGAGATCCGGAAGCGGATCGGAGACTTCCACCAGCAGACCGTGCCCGTCCGCAGCGGCGTCGGGCGCGTCCGCGGGGGTGCCGCCGGGTCTGGCCAGGCGCACCCCGATGGGGCCGGTGGCGTGGCGGAGCGAGTTGGTCACCAGCTCGCTGACGAGGAGCACCGTGAGATCGATGACCGGCGGGCCCAGGTCCCAGGCCCGCAGCGTCTCGCGGACCGCGTTCCGCGCGCCGCGCACGGAGCCCGGCTCCGCCGGGAAGGACCACTCGGCGCTGCCGCCTTCGGTATCGATCACGCCGATCACTTCCCGGGGCCGACAGCGGATGCGTCACGCGAGGGTCAACATGGATGTACCCGACATACCCGCGATAAGTGATGAATTACCACTGATCGCGCCCAATAGGTCGTACGGGTGCACGGGGCACCGTTTCGGCCCGCCGCGGGAAGGAGCCCGGCCCGGCGGCTCAGGCCAGCACACCGGCCGCGTGGAGGTCGTCGAAGAGCACTTGGTCGACCGGGGCGACGAGCGGCCGGTCCGCGTAGGTGAACCAGGCCACCTCGTCGATCTCGTTGCTCGCCACCGGGGTGCCCTCGCAGTCGCCGTAGTAGCAGCTCATCCGCACCACCACGCCGTCCGCGTGCCCGTGCGCCTGCGCCTCGTAGACGCCCGCGTGCACGACGGTCGCCGGGTCGAGGGTCACCGCCAGCTCCTCCTCGACCTCGCGCAGCAGGGTCTGGAGGTCGCTCTCCCCCGCCTCACGTTTGCCGCCGGGGATGTAGAAGACGTCCTTCCCCTTCGACCGCGCGCAGAGAATCCTGCCGCTCTCCACTCGTACCCACGCCACCGTGTCGATCAGGGCCGGCATCGCTCCGCCTTCGTTCCCCGGCCTGGCTGTCAGGCCGGTCAGGCCGGACCTTACCTTCGCGCGGCGGCACGTTCCGAGCCCGGGGGCGCACGCCGGCGCGGATGCGTGAGGGCCGCGCGCCGAGCCGCCGCGGCACCGACGGGGGTACGACGACGGCCGGGCACCCCCTGGTCAGGGAGGGTGTCCGGCCGTCGGGACGCGGGTCGTTCAGGGGCGGGCGGTCTCACCCGCGCGTTCGACCCAGTAGAGCTGCTGGTGCTCCCTGGTGTCGAACCCGTCGGCGACCTTCTGCGCCTCTTCCTGCGTGGCGTATCGGCCGACGCGGTACGTACTGCCGTTGATGTCCTGCCGTATCACCAGCCACGGGAGGACAGCTGCGCTGTCACTCATCGTGCTCCTCCCGAGCATGCTGCCCCTCTCCCCACCGGTCTGCACATCTCATAGGACGATCCCCAGGAAATCGCTGTGCGCATATGCCGGAGCGTACGCCTGACCTTCACTCAGCGAATGCGGAATCACACAAAGGGATACGGAACCGGCCATACACGGGGCGCATCCGTCCGGATGCGCCCCCACAGCGGAGAACGGGACCCTACCGCGCCGGGCGGAGGCCTCTCACACCAGCCGCGAGCCCCCTCCGGCGGCCGCTGCGGAACCGGCCGGCGGCACCGTGGGCAGCGGCATCAGCACCGGTCCGGCGGCGGGCGCCTTCCGGCAGACGTCGCCGCAGGTGGCGTCCAGCGAGCAGCAGAGCGAGCAGACGGGACCCGCGTGGGCGGGGCAGTCGGCGATGTCCGGCAGCTCGTACGCCGTGTCGCAGACCGCGCAGGTGTGGGTGGCGGTGATGTCATCGACCACCACGTCCGGCCCGTTCACCGGATTGGGCCGGGCCAGGTAGTACTTGCCCCTCGTCGCCCAGGCGATGAGCGGGCAGAGGGTCACCGCGAGCCCGGCGGCGATGAAGGTCGAGAAGGCTTCCGCGTAATCACCGAAGAGGCCGAAAAATGCCAGGATCGAGACGGTCGAGGCGATCACCATGGAACCGAACCCGGCCGGGTTCACCGCGTAGAGGTACGCGCGCTTGAACTCGATGTACGGCGGGCTGAGCCCGATCCGCTTGTTGATGACCAGGTCGGCGGCGACGGCGGCGATCCAGGCGATGCCGACGTTGGAGTAGAACCCCAGCAGCTTGTTGAGGGCCGCGAACATGTTCATCTCCATCAGCGTCAGCGCGATGGCGAGGTTGAGGAAGATGTACCAGACCCGGCCGGGGTGCCGGTGGGTGACGCGGGAGAAGAAGTTCGACCAGGAGAGCGAGCCGCTGTAGGCGTTCGTCACGTTGATCTTGACCTGGGAGACGATGACGAAGATCGCCGCGGCCGGCAGGGCGAATCCGCCGAGCCACGGCTTCAGCGCCTCGATCTGCGGGGCGATCGGCTCCAGCGCGTGCGTCTTGCCGACCGCCTCCAGCGCGACGAAGGCGAGGAACGCGCCGCCGAGCTGCTTGGCGGCGCCGATGATCACCCAGCCGGGCCCGGCGGCCAGCACCGCGAGGTTCCAGCGGCGCTTGTTCCCCTCGGTCTTCGCCGGCATGAAGCGCAGATAGTCCGCCTGCTCGCCGATCTGCGCGATCAGCGAGAGCGCCACCCCCGTACCCAGACCGAACCCGAGCCAGTGGAAGCCCGCACCGGCCCCCTCCGTACCGCCGAAGGAACTGAACGAGCCCCAGGCGTCCGGGGCTTCGAAGGCGAGCACCAGGAACGGCAGGATCATGCCGATGATCCAGACCGGCTGGGTCCACGCCTGCACCTTGGCGAGCGCGCCCATGCCCCGGAACACGATCGGGATCACGATCAGCGTGGTGAGGAGATAGCCGAGCTGGACCGGGAGCCCGATCGCCTGGTGCATGGCCTGCGCCATGATCGAGCCTTCGAGCGCGAAGAAGATGAACGTGAACGACGCGTAGATGAGCGAGGTCAGCGTCGAGCCGAAGTAGCCGAAGCCCGCGCCCCGGGTGACCAGGTCCATGTCCAGGCCGTACTTCGCGCAGGCCCGGGCGATGGGGATGCCGGTGACGAAGATGATCGTGGCGGCGGTCAGGATCGACGCGAAACCGCTGGTGAAGCCGTAGGTGAAGACGATCGACGCGCCGATCGCGAAGTCCGCGAGGTAGGCGATGCCGCCGAGCGCGGTACCCGCGACCGTCCCGGGCGACCAGCGGCGGAAGGAGTGCGGGGCATAGCGCAGCGAGTAGTCCTCGCGGCTCTCGTCGGCGGCGAGCGCCGCGTAGCTGCGGGCCGGCCCGTCGGGGCCGGCGCCCCCGGACGGCCGGCGGTCGGGCTGCGGCGGGGACTGCGTCGTCCCGGCCGTGGTGGGCGGTGCGATGTCCGTCATGGGGGTCCCGTCCCTCGGTCCGTCGGTGCGGCAACGGAGAGGAAGGTAGGAGCTGAACATGACAAGCCGCAGGCCGCGGGCATTGCCCCGGCGTTACGGCGGCCGACGGGGGGTTACGTCTGCGTCTCCCGCCTCGGACACACCGCACCGCCCAGCGGTCGGCCGCCCGCGACGGCTCGCGTCGCGGGCGGTAACGGGCCGACCGGCGGCGTGTGCGCGGGACCGGTCGGCGGCTCCTCGGCAGGCGGTCCGGCGGACCGGTCGGCGGCTCACGGGCGGGCGGTCCGGCGGCTACTTGACGGGCAGGTGGTAGGCGACGCGGTAGCGGTCGGCGGGGACGACCACGTCGGCGGTCTCGACCGCCTGCCCGCCCGCGTAGTAGGTGCGCGCGATGACCATGACCACGTGGCCCGGCACCCCGCCGAGGTCGCCGAGTTCGTCGGCGAGGCCCGGGCGGGCGCCGACCTCCTCGGTCACGTTGTCCACCACGATGTCGATCGCCGCCATGCGGTCGACCACCCCGCAGCCGCCCAGCGGCCCTTCCTCGGGGAGCATCACCGGGGTCCGCCCGGTGACCGAGAGCGGCTCCCAGGAGGTCGAGAGCATCATCGGCTCGCCCGCGTCCCGGAAGACGTACCGGGTGCGCATCACCCGGTCCCCCGGCTGGATGCCGAGGCGCGCGGCGACCTCGGGGCCGGCCTCCTCCTGTTCGCTCCGTGACTCCCAGGTGCCGCGGACGCCCTCCGCGCTCTGCTCCTGGCGGAACGGGCTCGCCCCGATCCCCGGGCGGTAGCCCGATCTGGCGATCCTGCGCGGCACCGGTCGCGCCCGGACGTACGTGCCGGAGCCTGAGCGACCCTCCACCAGCCCCTCGGCCATGAGGACCTTCCGGGCCTCCAGAGCGACGGTGTCCGAGACGCCGTACTCCTCGCGGATGCGCGCCTGGGACGGCAGACGGGTATGGGGCGGCAGCGCACCCTTGACGATCTTCTCCCGCAGATCGCTCGCCACGCGCAGATAGGCGGGCTGCTCACCGAACGTCACTGGCCACTCCCAACAAGTTGACAGACCGCAACAGGGTCGCAACCGTGAGTGGCACAAGACAAGCAATGGCCAGAGTTTCACTCGAAGTGGTGATTCGGGGGTGCTCGACGCATACCGGGACTGCCATCACCACAGCTCTTCCGGCCGTTCTCTGCCCACTCGGCGCCCCCCGCAAGCCCCATGGGCCGCACGAAGTGACACGTGCCTCCCCTCGGAAGAGCCCCGGCGTACCCGGGCCCGTCGCCCGCGACGCCGTGTGCGGAACGTGCGCGGCCCCCGGACGGCACCGCCTCTTTCCGGCCGGGACGCCCCCGGGCCGCCCTCCAACCGGCTGGCAGGATGGCCCCATGCCCATGCCCGTGACCGCGCCCCTGCCCCCGCCGCTGCCGCCGTACCGCTGCCCGTTGGACGGGACCCGGGCCGAGGCCGCCGGCACCGGCTGGTGCTGCCCGCGGTGCGGCGGTCCCTGGGACCTCGACTTCACCCCCTCGGGGCCGCTCGACCGGGACGCCCTCGCCCGGCGCGTCAACTCCCTGTGGCGTTACCGGGAGGCGCTGCCGCTCGCGGACCCCGCCGTCTCACTCGGGGAGGGGCGTACCCCGCTGGTCGAGCTCACCGGCACCGTCTCGGCGAAGCTGGACCACCTCATGCCGACGCTCTCCTTCAAGGACCGGGGCGCGGTGATGCTGGCCGAACTCGCGCGCCGCCTCGGCCCGGCCCGGGTCGTCGCGGACAGCAGCGGCAACGCGGGCACCTCCGTCGCCGCCTACTGCGCCCGCGCCGGACTGCCCTGCACGGTGTACGTCCCCGAGGGCACCTCCACCAAGAAGACCGAGCAGATCCGGGCCCACGGCGCCCGGCTGGAGATCGTCCCCGGCGACCGGACGGCGACCGCGCTCGCGGCCCGCGCCGCCGCCGGCGAACCGGGCACCTTCTACGCCTCGCACGTCTTCAACCCGTACTTCCTGCACGGCACCAAGACGTACGTGTACGAACTCTGGGAGGACCTCGGCGGCCGGCTCCCGGACGCGCTGGCCGTACCGGTGGGCAACGGCACCCTGCTGCTCGGCGCCGCCCTCGCCACCGCCGAACTCCTCGCGCAGGGGCTCATCGAGCGGCGCCCCGCCCTGATCGCCGTCCAGGCCGAGGCGGTCTCCCCGCTCGCCGCCGCCTTCCGCGCCGGTGCGGCCTCCCTGCGGCATCCGGCGGCCCCGGCGCCGACGCTCGCCGAGGGCATCGCCATCGCGGACCCGCCGCGCGCGGCGCAGATCCTGGCCGCCGTACGCGAGTCCGGCGGCACCTTCCTCACCGTGACGGAGGACGAACTCCGCGAGGCCCAGCGGGACCTGGCCCGCCGCGGGCTCTACGCGGAGACGACGGCGGCGGCCTGCTGGGCGGCGGTCGGCGGGTGGACGGAGGGCAGCATCGTGGTCCCGGTGTGCGGGGCGGGGCTCAAGACGGGGATGGCCGCGTGACCGGCTCTCAGTCGCCCACCCAGTAGGTGTCGTGCTTGATGAAGAACTCCGCCCGCTCCTCCTCGGACCAGTGGACGGCTTCCGCCACCTTCTCGAAGTACTCCTCGCGCGGCGCTCCCGGCGCGAAGAGCAGGAGCATCGAGGCGTCCGCGTCGGAGTCGTTGCGGAAGCCGTGCAGTCCGCCCTGCGGGACGTGGACGAAGTCGCCCTCGCCGGCGTCGGTCCAGCGCTCCCCGTCGTAGATCCGCACAGTCCCGCCGAGGACGAAGAAGGACTCGGAGATCGCCCGGTGGAAATGGGTGGCGGGGCCGCCCGCCCGGGGCGTCATGTCCACCCGGTAGAGGCCGAACGCGCCTTGTGTGGCGGTGCCCTTGGCGAGGTAGTGGGTGCGGTTGCCGTTGGGGGCGGCCAGTTCGGCGGCGGTTCCCGCCGGCCGGTAGGTGGCGTTGATGACGCCCTGGCCGTCCGTGTACCGCGGCTCCGGATACGACATGTGTCCACGTCCTGTCTCCGTCGTCCGCCCCGGAACCGGTTACCGGGAGCGGCTGCTGCTCCATCCGGCGGGCGGCCCTTCGGCCGTCCGCCTGCCGTGCGGGAGTTCAGCCGCGCCGCACCGGAAGTACGCCCGTCGCGTCCCTATGTTCGTCCGGGTGAGACATGCGCGCACCCCCCTCGCCGGCTGCCTGACCACCGCCCTGCTGACCATGATCGTAATGCCGGGCCAGGCGTCCGCCCACACCCCCGGCGCTTCCCCGGCCCCGCCCTCCTGCTCGGCGTCACGGACTCCGGATCCCGCTGCGGGTGCGCGTTCCGACGGTCCGTGGGAGCTGATCTCGGACCGCTTCGGCGGGGCCGAGGGGTACGACCCGTACGTCGGCAACGGTTACCTCGGCCACCGCGTCCCGCCGGCCGGGGCCGGGTACGCGGTCCGCCCGGAGAAGACCGGCTGGCCGCTCTACACCCCGCGCTACGACGGGGCGTTCGTCACCGGCCTGTACGGGGCCGAGCCCGGCACCACCGAGGGGCGCGAGGTGCTCGCGGCGCTGCCGAGCTGGACCCCGCTCGACGTCCGCGTCGGCGGTGAGACCTTCGGCGCGGACACTCCGCCCGGCCGGGTCTCGCGCTACCGCCAGACCCTCTTCCTCGCCTGCGGCCTCGTCCGCACCTCGCTGCGGTGGACCTCGGCGGACGGCAGGGCGACCGACCTGGTGTACGAGGTGCTGACGGATCGCTCGGACGTCCACGCCGGGGCCGTACGGCTGACGCTGACGCCCCGGTGGACCGGCACGGCGGCGGTCACCGGACGGCTCGACGCGCGCGGCGCGCGCCGGATGACGGTGGCGGACGACGGGACCTTCCGCACGCACGGCACCGGGGTCGACGGGGCGGTCGTCCAGACCATGCGGCCGGGCCCGGCGCTCACCCGCGAGCTGCGGGTGCGTGCGGGACGGGCGTACACCGTCGAGAAGTACGTCGGCGTCGACACCGCCCTCACCTCCCGCGCCCCGCTCGCCTCGGCGCGCGCGGCCTCCCGGCGGGCCGCCGGACGCGGCTGGGCGCGGGTGCTGGCCGACAGCGCGGGCGCCTGGCGCCGGGACTGGTCCTCCGACGTGCTGGTGCCGGGCAGCCCGGACCTCCAGCGGTGGCTGCGGGCGGCCCAGTACGGGCTGCTGTCCGCCACCCGTCCCGGCGCCTCGGACAGCATCGCGCCGGCCGGTGCCACCAGCGACAACTACGCGGGCATGGTGTTCTGGGACGCCGAGACCTGGATGTACCCGGGGCTGCTGGCCACCCGCCCCGAGCTCGCCCGCACGGTCGTGGAGTACCGCTACCGCACCCGGGACGCGGCCCGCGCCAACGCGGAGAAACTCGGGTACGACGGGCTGTTCTACCCGTGGACCAGCGCGAGCCAGGGCCGGCTGGACTCCGAGTGCCAGAGCTGGGACCCGCCGCACTGCCTCACCCAGAACCACCTCCAGGGCGATGTGGCGCTCGCCGTGTGGCAGTACTGGCTGGCCACCGGCGACCGCACGTGGCTGGCGGAGCGCGGCTGGCCGCTGCTCTCCGGGATCGCCGACTTCTGGGCCTCCCGGGCCACCCCGAACGCGGACGGCAGCTGGTCGGTCGTGAACGTCGCAGGTCCCGACGAGTACAGCAACGGCGTCACCGACGGGGTCTTCACCAACGCGGTCGCGGCGACCGCCCTGCGCGAGGCCGTACGCGCCGCGGCGCTCCTCGGCCGCCCGGCCCCCGCCGCCTGGCAGCGGGTGGCGGACGGGTTGCGCATCCCGTACGACCCGGAGCGCCGGATCTACCTCCAGTACGCGGGGTACGACGGCTCGACCATCAAGCAGGCGGACACCGTGCTGCTGACGTACCCGCTGGAGTGGCCCATGGAGCCCGGTGCCGCAGCCGCGACCCTCAACTTCTACGCCGCCCGCACCGATCCGGACGGCCCGGCCATGACGGACTCGGTGCACGCGATCGACGCCGCCGCCATCGGGGAGCCGGGGTGCGCCGCGTACACCTACCTCCAGCGTTCCGTACGGCCGTTCATGCGCGGCCCGTTCGGGCTCTTCTCCGAGGCACGCGGCGCGAAGGCGGGCGCCGAGGACCCGCTGTCGGGCTTCCCCGCCGAGGACTTCCTCACCGGCAAGGGCGGATTCCTCCAGGTCTTCACCCACGGCCTGACCGGGCTGCGGCTCCGCGAGGACGGAATCCGGCTCGACCCCGTGCTGCCGCCCCAGCTGCGCGCGGGCGTCACCCTGAAGGGACTGCGGTACCGGGGACGTACCTACGACATCGCGCTCGGGCCCGCCACCACCACGGTGCGGCTGGTGTCGGGCGCGCCGTTCACCGTCGACACCCCGGCCGGGCCCCGGCGTCTGACCAGCACCCTGGTGCTGCCGACCCGCCGCCCCGATCTCATTCCCACCCTCCGCCCTGGTCCCGCTCCCACCCTCCGCACTGGTCCCGCTCCCACCGGCGACGTGGCCCGCTGCCGCCCGGCCTCGGCCGACTCCGAGGCGCCCGGGCTCTACGCCGAGGCGGCGGTGGACGGCTCCCCCGCCACCGCCTGGTCCCCGGACGGGGCCACCGGCACCCTGACGGTCCGGCTGGACCGGACACTGCGGATCACCTCGGTGGAACCGGTCTGGAGCGCCGTACCGCCCGCCGCCCACACCGTGGAGACCTCGGCCGACGGCCGCTCCTGGCACCCGTTCGTACCGGGCGCGCCGGCCCGGGAGGTCCGGGTGACGGTGGTCTCGGCGGACCCGGCACGGCCGGCGGGGATCGCGGAGCTGGGGGTGCGGTAGGAGCGGCACCCGGGGCTGCCGGGGCCACCGGAACGTGTGCGCTCCACGGGTCGAAGCCTGCCGCCGGTGCTGGGAGGATGGCCGACATGGACATCCGGCGCAGGAACAACGTCACCGTCACCGGCAACCCGCGGGGGCGCGTGGTGGTGCTGGCGCACGGTTTCGGGTGCGACCAGAACATGTGGCGCCTGACCGTGCCCGCTCTGGCCGAGAACTACCGGGTGGTGCTCTTCGACTACGTCGGGTCGGGCGGCTCCGACCTCTCGGAGTGGAGTGAGGAGCGCTACTCGTCCATGCGAGGGTACGCCCAGGACGTGGTGGAGGTCTGCGAGGAGCTGGATCTGGAGCGGGCGGTGTTCGTGGGGCACTCGGTCAGCGCCATGGTCGGGGTCCTGGCGGCGCGGGAGGCACCCGACCGGATCGGCGCGCTGGTGATGGTCACCCCCTCGCCCCGCTACATCGACGAGGACGGCTACCGGGGCGGCTTCAGCGCCGAGGACATCGACGAACTGCTGACCTCGCTGGAGCTGAACTATCTGGGCTGGTCCGCCACGATGGCACCGCTGATCATGGGCAATCCGGACCGGCCCTCTCTGGGCCAGGAACTGACCGACAGCTTCTGCGCGACCGACCCGGACATGGCGCGCGTCTTCGCCCGCACCACCTTCCTGTCCGACAGCCGCGCCGACCTGGCGGGCGTGACGGTGCCGACGCTGGTCCTGGAATGCGCCCAGGACATGATCGCCCCGCCGGAGGTCGGCGCGTACGTCCACCGCGCCGTTCCCGGTTCGGTCCTGGTCACCCTCGACGCGACCGGCCACTGCCCCCAGCTGTCGGCGCCCGACGCCACCAACGCCGCGATCACCGAGTTCCTGGCCGGCCTGGGATGACGGACCGAGCGGGGCCGGAACCGGACCCGTCCCGCGGCGCCGACGCGTTCGCGGCTCTCCTGGAGCCCAGCGCCGAGGAACTGTACGAGAGCGCCCCGTGCGGCTACCTGTCCACGCTGATGGACGGCACGGTCGCGAAAATCAACACCACGCTGCTGGACTGGGCCGGCCTCGCGCGGGAGGCGGTGGTGGGCCGGATGCGCTTCGTCGACCTGCTGACCGTCGGTGGCAGGCTGTACCACGAGACGCACTTCGCCCCGCTGCTGCGCATGCGGGGCCGGATCAGCGGCATAGCCCTCGACATCAGGCAGCCCGGCGGAGGCCGGATGCCGGTGCTCGTCTCGGCCGTGGTCAAGCACGACGCCTCCGGCGACCCGCTGCTGATCCGCATCACCGTCTTCGACGCCCGCGACCGCCGCGGCTACGAGGAAGAACTCCTGCGGGCACGCCGAGCCGCCGAGGAAGCCACCCGGCGCGCCCAGGCCGACCGCACCCGGCTGCAGGACGCCCTCGCCGTACTGCAGCAGGCGCTGCTGCCCGACACCCTGCCCCCGGTCCCCGGCATGGAGGCCGCCGCGCACTACCACACCGCCTCCCCCGACCGGCTCGGCGGCGACTTCTACGACGTCTTCCCCGTCGACGCCACCCGCTTCGCCTTCTTCCTCGGCGACGTGTGCGGCAAGGGCCCCCAGGCCGCCGCCGTCACCGCGCTGACCCGCCACACCCTGCGCGCCGCGGCCCTGCACGACCCCGATCCCGTATCGGCGCTCTCCACGCTCAACACGGTGCTGTACGAGCGCTACTCCGGCGGCCCGGACCCCCGCTACTGCACCGCCGTCTTCGGCGTACTCGAACCCGGCCCCGCAGCCGGCGAGGTCGACGTCCACCTCGCGTCGGGCGGTCACCCGCCGGCGCTGGTCCTGCGCGCCGACGGCCGCGCCGACTACCTGCCCACCCCCGGCGGCCTCCTGGTGGGTGTCCTGCCCACCGCGGACTTCGTCACCGCCGACACCCGGCTCGCCCCCGGCGACACCCTCCTGCTGTACACCGACGGCCTCACCGAGGCTCGTACCGGCCGCGACAGGTCCGCTCTCTACGGGGAGGAGGCACTCCGCGATTTCGCCCGGAGCCGGGCCGGCGACCCCGCCCCCGCCCTCGTCGCCGCTCTGACGGATCTGCTGGACAGCCTCGGCGAGGGCGTCTCCGACGACACCGCCCTGCTCGCCCTGGGCGTACCTGCCCCCGACGCCGGCGCGCCGCCCCGCACCTGAGACGTCGGGCCCCGTTCGGCCCAGGCCCCCACGCGTACGGATCTCCGGGGTGGTCGACTGGACCGGACTTTCGTACCGCGCTCGCAGAAGGGGCTCACCATGCCGATCGTCGTGGTCTTCGACCTCCCGGGAATGACCCAGGCGCACTACGAGAAGAGCCTGGAGCGGATGTCCGGCCGGTCCGGCCCCGTGACCAGCCCCTCCGACTGGCCGGTGACCGGCCTCCTCTCCCACACCGCCGCCCCCACCGACAACGGCTGGCTCGTGGTCGACGTCTGGGAGTCCCAGGAGGAGTTCGACCAGTTCGGCGAAACCATCCTGCCGATCCTGCGCGAGCTCGGCGTGCCCGACGCCAGGCCGAAGATCTATCCGCTGTTCAGCCAGATCGTCGGCTGAGGACGCCGGCGGTGTCGGTGATGCCGGTGGCACCGGTGTTGTCAGTGGCGGATGCTTCCATGACTCCATGAGCACCGTCCGCGAGACCGCAGCCCGCCTTCCCGACCCCGCCCAACTCCGCGCGCACCTGCGGGCGCTGGCCGTTCTGGACGCGACCATCGGCGACGATCCGCGCTTCAGCTGCTACACCTTCAACGCCCATTGGGGCCCGAAGGAGGAGGCGGCGCTGATGGACAACGGCTCGGGGGACGACTTCTCCGTCCTCTTCACCCCGGCCGGCACGCTCATACGCGGCTTCGACCACGAGTCGAGGATGAGCCCGTACGCCACGGAGGACGAGGAGGTCTGGCCCGGCGTCATCGACGAGGTGCCCGCCGCGTTGAGCCCGCTCCTGGACGAACCCGCCTTCTTCGACGAGGGCATCGACGTCCCCCGCGTCACCACCTGCCTGTGGTGGACGAACGGCGACACCGCGTGGCACTCCGGCTCGGCCGTCGACTTCCCGCCGGGCGTCGAGGACCCCGACGGATCCGCGTACCTCTTCCGTCTCCTCACCGACCGCACCCCCGAGGCCGTCCAGGCGTACTTCGAGGACTACTACGAGCGCCCCGTACCGCTGGACGCCGTCCGCCACGTCCTCGCCGGACACCCCCTCACCGCCGCCGTCGTCACGGCCCTCAACCCGGCCGCCCTCACGGACGAGGCGCTCCTGCGCAGGATCGCCGCACATCCCGAAGCCGCCTCCTACCTGGCCGGACACGGCGAGTTCGACCTGGAACGCACCGACCCTCACGAGCCGATCGCCCTGCCCAACGGCCTCCCCGTCGAGCCCGTGGCCGGCTGCAACGCCGGCGGTACCCACTACCTCTGCGGCCCGGCCGTCCCGGGCGCCCCGCGCCCCGTTCTCTACACCGACTCCGAGGGCCGGGCCTCGCTGATCGCCGAATCCCTCGCCGAGGCACTGACGCTCGCCATCGTCCTGCCCTCCTGGCACGACGCCCTGGCCGGTTTCCGCCCACCGGCCCTCGGCGCCGACCACCTCGCCGACCACCCGGACCACCCCGAGCTCCGCGACCGCCTCCTGGCCGCCCTCATCCTTCCCCCGACCACCGAACAGCAGGTCCTCGCCCGCCTCCTCACCACCGCAGCCCGCACGGCCCGTGACGGCTTCCTCCCGTACGTCCCCGACGACGAGGACTGCGAGTTCGACCCGATGTTCACCCCGGGCCCGCTCGACGACGTGGACACCGACGAGCCGATCCCCACGCGGGCCGCCCACTGAGGCCCCGGTCGGTGGGAGCCCCGGCGGCGACCGTCGGCTCAACGCACGTACAGACCTGCGCCGAGGGTCGGTACCACGTCAGCGCAGGGCCAGAAAGCAGCCTGATCCAGCCAGAGAGATCAAGAAGGGGCCAGACCTGAAGGTCTGGCCCCTGACCTGGGGCTCCACTGTCCGACCAGCACCTCGGCCGATCATGGCGTCAGTCCGTCACACGGTGAAGCGGAACCTGTAACGCACAGCTGCGACCTGCGGAAACGTCGGTTTTGAAGCCCACATTCAGCACTGATCCGGCACGGTGCGAGTTCACACGGAGAGCCGAGCCGAAGGACGCCACCCGCCACCCCGTACCGATGTGTACACATGGAACACTCGGTACACTTGAGCGCATGACGCAGCCGCTGCCCATAGAGACCATCCGCAACGTGCGCGCACATCTGGCGGAGGTCGTGGATCGCGCCGACCGCGACGACGTACCCACCGTGATCACACGCCGCGGCAAGGAGGTCGCCGCCGTCGTCTCCATCGAGGTACTGCGGAAGTACCAGGAATGGGAAGAGCGCGAGATCAATCGGATCATCGATGAGCGCATGGCCAACCCCGCACCCGGCATCCCGATCGAGGACATCATGAGGGAGACGCTGGCGCGCAGTGAGTGAGTACCGAACCGTCTTCCGCCCCGAGGCGCAGGCCGAGCTTCGGAAGCTCCCGCGCGAGACGGCACTGCGCATCCTGGCCAAGCTGACCGAGCTGGAAAGCGATCCACTCGGCTTCAACACCACCGCACTCGTGTCCCAGCCGGATCGCCGCCGCCTACGAGTCGGCGATTACCGCGTCGTCTACACGATCGACAACGGGGAACTGGTGGTCTGGGTCGTTCACGTGGGGCACCGGTCCACCGTTCACGACACCTGACCACCGGCGGCCGCGCGTCAGAACATCCGGCACCCATCCAGCACGGGGACGACAAAAGGGTCGGGCTCGACAAAGCCCGACCCCTTCCGACGCGCACGTGTGACTCAACGCCTCACATGCGGCAACAGCGCGCGACTACACGTTGAAGCGGAATCTGTAGTACAGGGCTCCCACCTGCGAAAACGCGGTTTCCGCAGGTGGCATCCAGCACCGATCCAGCACGGTGCAAGGTCAACCAGCACATCCAGCACCCGCGACCGCGACACGGAATCTGCCCGCTGCCACCCGATCGAGGGCACCCTGAGGGAGACCCTGGTAGCCGGTGAGTGAGTCCCCCGGACGGTCTTCCGAGCGGTAGGTACACCCCCAACTGACGGAGATCCCTCGTGACGCGGGAAGTTCGTTCCTGCGAACAAAGGTCCGCCCGGCGGCGCCACTGGATATCGCCCCAGCACACCGGACATTCACCGATCAGTAGTGATACCGGGCAGCGAGGATGACGATCTCATTGTCCGTCACCAGATAGACGAGGCGGTGCTCTTCGTCGATCCGTCGCGACCAGGCCCCAGGCAGGTGGTACTTCAGCGGCTCCGGCTTGCCGATGCCCAGGAAGGGGTCACGCCTGACATCTTCGATGAGCTTGTTGATCCGGGCGAGCATCTTACGGTCGTTCCTGAGCCAGGACGTGTAGTCCTCCCAACCCTGATCCTCGAAGACGAGCCTCACGCGGCACCCGCACCTGCGTCCGGTGACTCGGGATCGATCAGCTCACGCTCCGACACGTTGATGTGCGACAGGGCGTTCTCGTACGCCTTGAGCAACCGCCGGGCGTTCGCTGGCGAGCGCAGCAGGTAGGAGCCCTCGCGCAGTGCCATGTAGTCCTCGGCCGAGACAAGCACCGCGTTACCGTGCTTGGAGACGATTTCGATGGCCTCATGATTCTCGTTGACCTTTTTGATCAACGGAAACAGTTCCTTGCGCGCTTCACTCGCAGTGATGGACATGACTTCACCCCTCCCATCAAGTGGTACTCAATAACGTACCACTCTTGGTGTCATCTGCGAGAGGAATCGACTGATGGTGCCTCAGCCGATCCAGCACCCATCCAGCACGGGGAAAGGCCAGGAGCCCACCTCCGGAGAGGTGGACGCCATCCGACCTGCATGTTTGCCACGTCAACGACGTGGTGTTATTCCATCCGCTCACACGTTGAAGCGGAACTCCACCACGTCGCCGTCCTGCATGACGTACTCCTTGCCCTCCATGCGGGCCTTGCCCTTCGCGCGGGCTTCGGCGACGGAGCCGGTCTCGACGAGGTCGGCGAAGGAGATGATCTCGGCCTTGATGAAGCCCTTCTGGAAGTCGGTGTGGATCACACCGGCCGCCTCGGGGGCCGTGGCGCCCTTCTTGATCGTCCAGGCGCGGGTCTCCTTGGGGCCTGCCGTGAGGTAGGTCTGGAGGCCCAGGGTGTCGAAGCCGACGCGGCCGAGGGTGGCGAGGCCGGGCTCTTCCTGGCCCATGGACTGGAGCAGCTCCAGAGCCTCCTCGTCGTCCAGCTCGATGAGCTCGGACTCGATCTTGGCGTTGAGGAAGATGGCCTCGGCGGGGGCGACCAGGGCGCGCTGCTCGTTCTTGAAGTCCTCGTCGACCAGCTCGTCCTCGTCGACGTTGAAGACGTAGAGGAACGGCTTGGTGGTGAGGAGGTGCAGCTCGTGGAGGAGCCGGCCCTTCTCCGTGGCGGCGGTGATGCCGGCGGCGAAGAGCGTCTGGCCGGCCTCCAGGATCTTCTGGGCCTCCTCGACGGCGGCCAGGACGGCGACCTTCTCCTTCTGGAGACGGGACTCCTTGGTGAGGCGCGGGACGGCCTTCTCGACGGACTGGAGGTCGGCGAGGATCAGCTCGGTGTTGATCGTCTCGATGTCGTCCTTGGGCGAGACCTTGCCGTCGACGTGGACGACGTTCTCGTCCTTGAAGGCGCGGATGACCTGGCAGATCGCGTCGGACTCACGGATGTTCGCGAGGAACTTGTTGCCCAGGCCCTCGCCCTCGCTCGCGCCGCGCACGATCCCGGCGATGTCCACGAAGTCGACCGTGGCGGGGAGGATCTTCTGCGAGTTGAAGATCCCCGCGAGCACGTTCAGCCGGGGGTCGGGCACGCCGACCACGCCGACGTTCGGCTCGATGGTGGCGAACGGGTAGTTGGCCGCCAGTACGTCGTTCTTGGTCAGGGCGTTGAACAGGGTCGACTTGCCGACATTCGGCAGACCGACGATTCCGATCGTGAGCGACACGTTGGCGACTTCCTGGAGTGTGGACGGGGCGGTGGGCGGAGCGTGCCGGGCCGGGCCCGGCAGTGGACCGATTCTCCAGTTTACGGGCGGGGCCGACCGTGCCGTCACGGCGCCGGGAACGAGCGGTACGGGAGGGGCGCGCGGCCCGTACGGAAGTGGGTGGCGTCCCTCCCCGCGCCGGTCACGCACCCGCCCCTCACCGCTCCCGCACCCTTCCCGCACCGCTCCCTCACCGCTCCCGCCGAACAGGGTCGGCATTCGGCCGTGTGACGTCGAACGCAGTCCCAAGCTCGGCCAAAGCGCGTGTTCAATGCCTGATTCACCCGGTTCCGCGACCTACGTTGTCCAGGTGGAGCAGCACAGGACTCGTCCCCCGCAGCGCAGGCATCCCCAGGAGCCCCCGGCGGCCCCGGTCCCCCAGGGCGGCGGCGCCCCTCCGGCCGAGAGTTCGGCCGTCTACCGGGTGGTCGGCACGTCCGCCGCGCGGCGGAGCCTGCCTCCTGTGGTGCTGGCGCTGCGCAGATTCCCCAGCCCCCGGCTGACCGGCATCGGCGCGGGGCTCTTCGCCACCGCCGTGATGTTCGTACTCGCCTGCCTGGTCCGGTTGCTGTTCGACGCGTCCACGCTCGTCTACGGGGTGCTGTTCGTGCCCGTCAGCGCGCTGACCGCGCTCTGGGTGCGGCCCGCCGACCTGGTGACCGCGCCGATCAGTGTGCCGATCGCCTTCGCCGTCGGGGTCCTGCCGGTGGCCGGGGGCGACGGGGGGTTCGGCGGGCAGCTGATGGCGGTGGTCACCGCGCTCGCGGTGCACGCGGGCTGGCTCTACGGGGGCACCCTGGTCGCCGGACTCATCGCGACCGTGCGCAAGGTCCGGCAGATGCGGCAGCGTCAGCTGCTGCTCGCGGCGAGAGCGCTCCGCCCCGCCGCGTCCCCCGCGGCCGGGGAACGGGGCGCAGGCTCCGAGGGGCATCCGGAGGACCGGTCCGGCCGGGGCGAGCGTCCCCGTCCGGCGAAGGGGCGCCCCGCTTCCGGGGTGCGCGGCGGTGCCGTGGGGCAGGGCACGGCCCGCCGCACTCCTCAGGCGTAGGGCGCGGGGCCCGGGCGGAGTCGGCGGGCCGTGCCCGTTGCGGAAAAGGGCCCGGCTACTTCCCCGCCGCGCGGGCCGCCATGGCCGCGCCGACGATGCCGGCGTTGTTCTGCAACTGGGCCGGGACCATTTCCGCCCGTACGTGCTTGATGAGCGGCAGGAACTTCTCCGCCTTGCGGCTGACCCCGCCGCCGATGATGAAGAGCTCGGGCGAGAACAGCATCTCCACGTGGGCGAGGTACTTCTGCACCCGGTGGGCCCAGTGCTCCCAGCTCAGGTCGTTGTCGTCCTTGGCCTTGGTCGACGCGTGCTTCTCCGCGTCGTGGCCGTTGAGCTCCAGGTGGCCCAGCTCGGTGTTGGGCACGAGCTGCCCGTCGGTGAAGACGGCGGAGCCGATGCCGGTGCCGAAGGTGAGCGTGATGACCGTCCCCTTGCGGCCCTTGCCCGCACCGAAGGTCATCTCGGCGATGCCCGCCGCGTCCGCGTCGTTGAGGATCGTCACGGGACAGCCGAGCCGCTCGGAGAGGAGCGCGCGGGCGTCCAGGTCGATCCAGCCCTTGTCGACATTGGCGGCGGTACGCGTGACGCCGTCGGTGACCACACCGGGGAAGGTGATGCCGACCGGCCCGGACCAGCCGAAGTGGCCGATGACCTCGGCCACGCAGTCGGCCACGCCGTCGGGTACCGCCGGGTGCGGTGTCAGCACCTTGTGGCGCTCCTGCGCCAAGTCCCCACGATCCAGGTCCACGGGAGCGCCCTTGATCCCTGAACCGCCGATGTCAACGCCGAAGATCTCCATGGGCACCACGGTAAGGGCAGCGGGCGCCTCGCACGTCCCGAGCGGACGGTACGTACGAAAAGGTCCTGTTGGATGCGCGTAGAAGGCCCCGCCGGCCACACCCGGAACGCGGAACGCGACCGGCCGGGAACGCTTGCGCGCTCCGGCCGGCCGCGTCCGGGTGTCGCCGCTGGACGGGTGCTGCCTCTGGACGGGTGCTGCCGCTGAGCAGGTGCCGCCGCGGGGCAGGCAGGTGCTACTGCTGGGCGGTCAGGGCCGCGGCCTCGGCGCGCAGATCCCGGCGGAGCTCCTTGGGCAGCGAGAAGGTGATCGACTCCTCGGCCGTCTTGACGGTCTCGACGTCCGCGTAGCCGCGCTCGGCGAGCCACTCCAGCACGCCGTCGACGAGGACGTCGGGGACGGAGGCGCCGGAGGTGAGGCCTACCGTGGTGACGCCTTCCAGCCATGCCTCGTCGATCTCGGAGGCGAAGTCGACCAGGTGGGCGGCGGGGGCTCCGGCGTCCAGGGCGACCTCGACCATGCGGATCGAGTTGGAGGAGTTCTTGGAGCCGACGACGATGACCAGGTCGGCGTCCTCGGCCAGCTTCTTCACCGCGACCTGGCGGTTCTGCGTGGCGTAGCAGATGTCGTCGCTGGGCGGGGAGAGCAGGTTCGGGAACTTGTTCTTCAGGGCGTCGACCGTCTCCATGGTCTCGTCGACCGAGAGCGTGGTCTGGGAGAGCCAGACGACCTTCGACTCGTCGCGGACCTGGACGTTGGCGACGTCCTCGGGGCCGTCGACCAGGGTGATGTGGTCGGGGGCCTCGCCGCTGGTGCCGATGACCTCTTCGTGGCCCTCGTGGCCGATCAGGAGGATGTCGTAGTCCTCCCTGGCGAAGCGGACGGCTTCCTTGTGGACCTTGGTGACGAGCGGGCAGGTGGCGTCGATCGTGGCGAGCCGGCGCTCGGCGGCCTCGGCGTGGACGGTCGGCGCGACGCCGTGCGCGGAGAACATCACGATGGATCCCTCGGGGACCTCCGCGGTGGTCTCCACGAAGATGGCCCCCTTCTTCTCCAGGGTCTGCACGACGTACTTGTTGTGCACGATCTCGTGGCGCACGTAGACCGGGGCCCCGTACTGCTCCAGGGCCTTCTCGACGGCGATCACGGCACGGTCCACGCCCGCGCAGTAGCCACGGGGCGCGGCGAGCAGGACACGGCGGGCAGGGGTGGCAGTCATGCGTCCCATCGTAAGGCCGTACCGAACAGGCGCGGGCTCCGTCCGGTCGGGAGACTGGGCCGTGATCCACGAGGTACGGGTACGGGGCACGGGCACGGGTCCGCCGAGGACACGGCGACACGGCCCACCGGGGGAACCATCGCCTGCGGGCTGCCGGACACCATGGAGGGCCGATGCCGGAAACGGGAAGCAGCGCGCGGCGGGAGCTGCGGCGCACGCTCGGGTTCAGGGACCTGGTGGTCTACGGGCTGCTGTTCATCGCCCCGATGGCCCCGGTGGGTGTGTTCGGCACGCTGGACGCGAAGTCGGGCGGCGCGGTCGCGCTGGTGTACGTCGTGTCGACGGTGGTGATGGCGTTCACGGCGTTCAGCTACGCGCAGATGGTCCGGGTGGCCCCGAAGGCCGGCTCCGTGTTCACGTACGCCCGCAAGGGGCTCGGTGAGGTGCCCGGGTTCATCGCGGGGTGGATGGCGATGCTCGACTATCTGCTGATCCCCGCGGTGGCCTACCTCTTCTCCGGGATCGCGATGAACGCGCTGGTCCCGGAGGTGTCGAGGTGGGTGTGGACGGCCATCGCGGTGGTGGTGACCACGGCGCTCAACCTGTGGGGGGTGCGGGCCGCCGCCCGGGTCGGGTTCGCGGTGCTGGCGCTGGAGATCGCGGTGCTGCTGGTGTTCGTGGTGTCGGCGGTGGTGGTGCTGGCGCGGGACGGGGCACAGCGCGGCTGGCTGACGCCGCTGACCGGTGACTCCGGGTTCTCGACGACGGCGGTGATCGGGGCGGTGTCGGTGGCCGTCCTCTCCTACCTGGGCTTCGACGCCATCGCCTCGTTCGCGGAGGAGGTGACGGGCGGGTCCGCGAAGGTCGCGCGGGCGGTGCTGTTCTGCCTGGTGATGGCGGGGGCGCTCTTCGTGGCGCAGTCGTATCTGGCGGCGCTGCTGGAGCCGGTCTCCTCGGCGGCTCTCGCGGCCGATCCGGAGGCGCAGGGGTCGGCGTTCTACGACGCGGTGGACGCCTCGGTCGGCACCTGGCTGCACGACCTGGTCGCGGCGAGCAAGGCGGTCGGGGCGGCGTTCGCGGCACTGGCCGGGCAGGCGGCGGCGGGTCGGCTGGTGTTCGCGATGGCGCGGGAGCGGCGGCTGCCGTCGTTCCTGGCGAGGGTCGACGCGAGGTCGGGGGTGCCGAGGGTGGCGGTGCTCTGCGCGGCCGTCGTGACGCTGGTGGCGGCGGTGTGGGCGGCCCGGCGCGACGACGGGCTCGACCATCTGGTGTCCGTGGTGAACATCGGCGCGCTGACCGCGTTCGTGCTGCTGCACGCCTCGGTGGTCGGCTGGTTCGTGGTCCGCCGGATGGAGGGCGAGCCGAGCTGGTGGCGCCATCTGGTGGTGCCGGTGCTGGGCGCGGCGGCGCTGGTCGCGGTGATCGTGGAGGCGACGACGAGCGCGCAGGTGGTGGGTGCCGTCTGGTTCGCGGTGGGGCTCGTGGTGGTGGCGGTGCAGGGCGGACGGCGCCCGGGAGGCGACGAGGAGACCATGGGCCGGGGCGGGGGCACCCGTCCCGGTGCGTGAACGGGCCCGCTGTCCGCGGTGGCGGCTACGCTCGCCCGTATGGCTCTCAACACGTCCGCGGAAGCCCCGCTGCCCGTCGGTGAGGTGTCCCGGCTCATCGGCGGCTGGATCGACCGGCTCGGCGCGATCTGGGTCGAGGGGCAGATCACGCAGCTCTCGCGGCGGCCCGGCGCGGGCGTGGTGTTCCTGACGCTGCGCGACCCGGCCCACGACATCTCGGTGAGCGTCACCTGTTTCCGGCAGGTCTTCGACCGGATCGCGGACGTGGTGACGGAGGGCGCGCGGGTCGTGGTCCTGGCGAAGCCGGAGTGGTACGCGCCGCGCGGGCAGCTCTCGCTCCGGGCGACGGAGATACGCCCGGTGGGCATCGGTGAGCTGCTGGTCCGGCTGGAGCAGCTGAAGAAGTCGCTCGCCTCGGAGGGGCTCTTCGCGCTGGACCGGAAGAGGCCTCTGCCGTTCCTGCCGCAACTGATCGGGCTGGTCTGCGGGCGGGCGTCGGCCGCCGAGCGCGACGTCCTGGAGAACGCGCGCCGCCGCTGGCCGGCGGTGCGGTTCGAAGTGCGCAACACCGCCGTGCAGGGCGTCCACGCGGTCAACCAGGTGGTCCAGGCCGTCCAGGAGCTGGACGCCATGGACGAGGTGGACGTGATCGTCGTGGCGCGGGGCGGCGGCAGTGTGGAGGACCTGTTGCCGTTCTCGGACGAGGCGCTGATCCGCGCCGTGGCCGCGTGCCGTACGCCGGTGGTGTCCGCGATCGGGCACGAGCCGGACTCCCCGCTGCTGGACCTGGTCGCGGACCTGCGCGCGTCCACGCCGACGGACGCGGCGAAGAAGGTCGTACCGGACGTGGGCGAGGAGCTGGACCGGGTCCAGCAGCTGCGGGACCGGGCGCTGCGAACCGTGCGCGGGCTGCTGGAGCGCGAGGAGCGGGGGCTGGCGCACGCGCTCGGCCGGCCGTCGATGGAGCACCCGCACCGGCTGGTGGACGAGCGGGCCGCCGAGGTGGAGGCGCTGACGGGACGGAGCCGCCGGGTGCTGGGGCATCTGCTGGACCGGGCCGAATCGGAGATCGCACACACCCTGGCCCGGGTGGTCTCGCTCTCCCCGGCGGCCACCCTGGAGCGCGGTTACGCGGTGCTCCAGCGGCCGGACGGCCATGTGGTGCGCTCCCCCGAGGAGGCCGGCGCGTCCGGCGAGCCGCTGCGGGCGCGGGTGTCGGAGGGCGAGTTCACGGTACGGGTGGAGGGGTGAGCGGACCCGCGGCACCGGGCGGGCGGCCCGGGACCGGGGCCGCTGTCGGTGCGCGCACATAGAGTGGGCGGCATGACGGACGACGGGACGACCACCACCGGGGCGGCCGGCACGCCCGGTTACGAACAGGCGCGCGACGAGCTGATCGAGGTCGTGCGCCGGCTGGAGGCGGGCGGCACCACGCTGGAGGAGTCGCTGGCGCTCTGGGAGCGTGGCGAGGAGCTGGCGAAGGTGTGCCGCCGCTGGCTGGAGGGTGCCCGCGCCCGCCTCGACGCGGCCCTGGCGGGGCCGGACGAGGGCCGCGAGGGCACGTCCGGGGCCGAGTAGAGCGGCGCACGGGAGATCCCCCCGCCGGGCCCGGGTGTATACGTGATCGGTGGTCGTGGGGTTCAGGGCCGGAGTCACGAAGTACTGTGGTGTGCGTCACTCAGCTCCACTTTTAGTTGAAAGTTAATCTACCTCTCGGCTACGGTGACCGCGTCGCCCGATCCCGTAAGCCCGAAGGTGGTTCGTCCATGTCTCTCGCCCTCGACCCCGCCGCGCAGGCCCTCCTCTTCACCGAGGCCCGCACCGCCAACACCTTCTCCGACGAGCCGGTGACCGACGAGCAGATCCAGGCGATCTACGAGCTGGTCAAGTACGGTCCCACCGCCTTCAACCAGGCGCCGCTGCGTGTCGTCCTGGTCCGCTCCGAGGAGGGTCGCGCCCGCCTCGTCGAGCACATGTCCGAGGGCAACAGCCCGAAGACCGCATCCGCGCCGCTGGTCGCGATCCTCGCCGCCGACAACGAGTTCCACGAGGAGCTCCCGGCGCTCGTGCCGCACTTCCCGCAGCTCAAGGACGTGTTCTTCTCCGAGCGCCCGGTCCGCGAGCAGTCCGCCGCGATGAACGCCGCCCTCCAGGCCGCCTACTTCATCATCGGCATCCGCGCCGCCGGTCTGGCCGCGGGCCCGATGACCGGCTTCGACGCCGCGGGCATCGAGAAGGAGTTCCTGGACGACGACCACAAGGTGCTCATGGTCGTCAACATCGGCAAGCCGGGCGAGGACGCCTGGTTCCCGCGCCTGCCGCGCCTGTCGTACGACGAGGTCGTCACCACCGTCTGACCGGACCGGCCCGACCGGCCGCCGTCCAACGGAAAAGCCCGGAACACCTGATGCAGGTGTTCCGGGCTTTTCCGGTCTCCGGCGCTCTCCGGTCTCCGGGCTTTTCCGGCCCCGGGCTTCTCCGGATCCCGGAGGAACCGCACCGCCCCGGGACGACGGACAGGGCGCGGCGGCAGGAGCCGGCGTCAGGACGTGGTGAGCGCGGCGGCCATCGCGGCCAGCTGCTTCCTGGGGGCGGAGCCGGTGACCACCGTGGTGGAGTCCCCCGCGTGCAGCACCAGGGCGTCGTACTTCTCGCCCTTCCAGTACTGCCATTCCTGGCCCGCGACCGTCTCGGTGCGGCCGGTGTCCTCGGCGTCCTGACTGACGTCGGGGACGTACGCCTTCACCGGCGTCGTGGACTGCTCCACCGCGACGTACTTGCCGTCCGGATCGAGGAAGCCCAGGTGCCAACTGCTGTCCTCGGCACCGTTGTACGAGACGGAAGTCGCCTTCCAGCCTTCGGGAAGTCCGGCCGGGGCCGCCACCGGGTACGGGGCCGCGCGGCGCGCGGTCGCGAGTTCGACGCGGTAGTCGACGGCCTTGACCGGGTCGGCCTTGTCGTCGTGCGGAACGAAGACGTAGATGACGCCGGCCGCGGCGACGATCAACACCAACGACAGGAACATGTCCCGGATTGTCTGCTTGCCTCGCTTGCTTGCCACGGATACATGGTGGCATGCGGCCTCCCGGCGGCCGTCCGGGACCCCGGCCGGGCAAGGTGCGCTCATCCGTGGGGCGCCCTGCTCATTTTATCGGCCTACCGATAGAGTCGAAGCGCGCTCATTTCCGGTCGTCGTCGTACAGAAAGGCGTGCTCCGATGCCCGAGCACCATCTGCCGTCCCAGCTGGAGGTCTCTCCGGAGGCCCCCGACCGCAACCTCGCCCTCGAACTCGTCCGGGTGACCGAGGCCGCCGCCATGGCCGCCGGTCGCTGGGTCGGGCGGGGCGACAAGATCGGCGCCGACGGGGCCGCGGTGAAGGCCATGCGGACCCTCGTCTCCACCGTCTCGATGAACGGCGTGGTCGTCATCGGCGAAGGGGAGAAGGACGAAGCCCCGATGCTCTTCAACGGCGAACGGGTCGGCGACGGCACCGGTGCCGAGGTCGACATCGCCGTGGACCCGATCGACGGCACCACGCTCAACGCCAAGGGGATGCCCAACGCCATCGCCGTACTGGCCGCGGCCGACCGGGGTGCGATGTTCGACCCCTCGGCCGTCTTCTACATGGACAAGCTGGTGACCGGGCCCGAGGCCGCCGACTTCGTCGACATCAACGCGCCCGTCGCGGTCAACATCCGGCGCGTCGCCAAGGCGAAGCACTCCGCGCCCGAGGACGTCACCGTCGTCGTGCTCGACCGCCCGCGCCACGACGGCATCGTGAAGGAGATCCGGGACACCGGCGCCCGGATCAAGTTCATCTCGGACGGCGACGTGGCCGGCTCGATCATGGCCGCCCGCGAGGGCACCGGCATCGACCTGCTCATGGGCATCGGCGGCACGCCCGAGGGCATCATCACGGCCTGCGCCATAAAGTGCCTGGGCGGTGTCATCCAGGGCAAGCTCTGGCCGAAGGACGAGGCCGAACGGCAGAAGGCCCTGGACGCCGGCCACGATCTGGACCGGGTGCTGTCGACCGACGACCTGGTCAGCGGCGACAACGTGTTCTTCGTCGCGACCGGCATCACCGACGGCGAGTTGATGCGCGGGGTGCGCTACCGCGCCGAGACCGCCACCACCGAGTCGATCGTGATGCGGTCCAAGTCGGGCACGATCCGCACCATCTCCTCCACGCACCGGCTCTCGAAGCTCCGCGCGTACAGCGCGATCGACTTCGACCGGGCGCAGTAGAACGGGCGCGGCAGACCGGGCGCGGCAGACCGGGCGCGGTAGACCGGGCGCGGTGGAAGACGTACCGCGCGAGGAAGGCACGCCGCGCACCGGGCGTACGTACCGGGGAAACGTGAAGGGGGCCACCGGGCGGGTGGCCCCCTTCACGCGGTCCGCGGGTCAGCCGGCGGCGGCGATCGGCCCCTTGGCGGCCGCGGCCGCCTTGAGTTCCATGTCGCGCCGGCGCCTGCGGGCGAGCACGACCCGGCGTTCGGCGGCGGTGAGACCGCCCCAGACCCCGTACGGCTCAGGCTGCATCAGGGCATGCTCCTGACACTCCACCATGACGGGGCAGCGGGCGCAGACCCGCTTCGCGGCGTCCTCACGGGACAGCCGGGCGGCGGTCGGCTCCTTCGACGGGGCGAAGAAGAGCCCGGCCTCGTCCCGGCGGCACACCGCCTCGGAATGCCAGGGGCCCGCCTGGTCTTCCCGCGCGGGAGTTCGCTGAGTGGGCACAGCGGCGACCTGCGTGGGCTGATGAGGCAGTTGCAGCACGGTCTACTCCTGACGACGGCTTCGCGAGCGAGAGACGATGCAGGATTCTTTACCCGCTGTACGCACGGCTATGCGCTGAGTGGCACCGCCGAACGGGGCATGCAAGAGGGCTCGGCCCAACCTCTGGCCGGATAGCGCCTCTTGTGCCTCGCGCACGCCGTCCCTCCGCCGCCTTTCGCCCCCGCCCGGGCCCGGCCGCACACCCGTCGGCGGGCGCGCGGGGGCCGGCCGCTCAGAGCCCGAGGTGCTTGCGCAGCTGACGCTGGAGGTTCTCCACGAGCTTGCCCCTCTTGGGCTTGGCCTCGACGTTTCCGAAGACCGAGTAGCCGTTGACGACCACGACCGGGGCCTCCGGATCGGCGGACTCGGTGTTCACCACCTCGAAGTTGGCGAAGATCCCGGTACCGCTGCCGCGCAGGGTGATGTTCTCCGGAACCTTGACTTCGACATTGCCGAAAATCGACGTCGCGTTGATGACCGTGAGCCGCTGCCCGAACAGCGCCTCGGTCAGATCGATCTCCACCGTGCCGAAGAGCGCGAAGGCGTGGGTGCGCCCGCCGACCCGCCAACGGCCCCTGCGTGTCGCGCTGCTGAAGACCGCGACGAGCTTCTCCGCGTCGGCGGAGGCGACATCCGTCTCGTACGCGAAGGAGCTGCCGGCGGCCCGGGCGGCCGAAGAGCTCCCGGGAGCGGGAAGGTCGCTCACCAGAGGTTCCAACTCGCCGACGGTCTTGGCGCGGTAGACGAGTTCCACCCGTTCCGCGTGCTCCTCGGCGGTCAGCCGGCCTTCGGCGACGGCCTCCCGCAGGATGTCCGCGATCCGGTCGCGGTCGGCGTCGGACGCGCGGAAGCCGGAGGGCCCGGAGGACGGGGCGGCGGCCGTGGCCGTCGGCCGCGGGGACTGCTGAGGCTGCTTTTCGAGGTCCACCGGCCCAGCGTACCCAAACGCGATAGATCGCGACTAGGGGCTGTCGTCCGGATCGGCGCGAGCCGGAGGCGGACCGGGCCCGCATCGGCATGGACGACCGGTGAGCCTTACCTCACAAGCCCGGCCGTCCCGCCGAGCCCTACCCTGGTGGGTGCGCTGTCCAAGGGAGGTCAGCCGCTGTCACCGAGTGAGGAATGGCCGAAATGGCAGAGTTTGCGTACTCCGATCTGCTCCCCGTGGGAGAGGACACCACGCCGTACCGGCTGGTGACCTCCGAAGGCGTTTCGACCTTCGAGGCCGACGGCCGTACGTTCCTCAAGGTGGCACCCGAGGCGCTGCGTACGCTGGCCGCCGAGGCGATGCACGACATCTCCCACTATCTGCGCCCCACCCACCTCGCGCAGCTGCGCCGGATCATCGACGACCCGGAGGCGTCCTCGAACGACAAGTTCGTGGCGCTCGACCTGCTGAAGAACGCCAACATCGCCGCCGCCGGCGTGCTCCCGATGTGCCAGGACACGGGTACGGCCATCGTCATGGGCAAGCGCGGGCAGAACGTGCTGACCGAGGGCGGTGACGAGGAGGCGCTGTCGCACGGCATCTTCGACGCGTACACCAAGCTCAACCTGCGTTACTCGCAGATGGCCCCGATCACCATGTGGGAGGAGAAGAACACCGGCTCCAACCTCCCGGCCCAGATCGAGCTGTACGCGACCGACGGCGGCGCGTACAAGTTCCTCTTCATGGCGAAGGGCGGCGGCTCGGCCAACAAGTCGTTCCTCTACCAGGAGACGAAGGCCGTCCTGAACGAGGCCTCCATGATGAAGTTCCTGGAGGAGAAGATCCGTTCGCTGGGCACCGCGGCCTGCCCGCCGTACCACCTGGCGATCGTGGTCGGCGGTACGTCGGCGGAGTTCGCGCTCAAGACCGCCAAGTACGCCTCCGCGCACTACCTCGACGAGCTGCCCGGCGAGGGCTCCCCCACCGGGCACGGCTTCCGGGACAAGGAGCTGGAGGAGAAGGTCTTCGAGCTGACGCAGAAGATCGGCATCGGCGCGCAGTTCGGCGGCAAGTACTTCTGCCACGACGTGCGCGTGGTCCGCCTTCCCCGGCACGGCGCCTCGCTGCCGGTGGCCATCGCCGTCTCCTGCTCCGCCGACCGCCAGGCGACCGCGAAGATCACCGCCGAGGGCGTCTTCCTGGAGCAGCTGGAGACGGACCCGGCGCGCTTCCTGCCGGACACCACCGACGAGCACCTCGACGAGGCGGGTGACGTCGTGAAGATCGACCTCAACCGGCCGATGGACGAGATCCTCGCCGAGCTGACCAAGTACCCGGTCAAGACCCGCCTCTCGCTGACCGGCCCGCTGGTCGTGGCCCGCGACATCGCGCACGCCAAGATCAAGGAGCGGCTGGACGCGGGCGAGGAGATGCCGCAGTACCTCAAGGACCACCCGGTCTACTACGCGGGTCCGGCGAAGACGCCCGAGGGGTACGCCTCCGGTTCGTTCGGCCCGACGACGGCCGGCCGGATGGACAGCTACGTCGAGCAGTTCCAGGCGGCGGGCGGCTCCAAGGTGATGCTGGCGAAGGGCAACCGGAGCAAGCAGGTCACCGACGCGTGCGGTTCGCACGGCGGGTTCTACCTGGGCTCGATCGGCGGCCCGGCGGCCCGGCTGGCGCAGGACTGCATCAAGAAGGTCGAGGTCGTCGAGTACGAGGAGCTCGGCATGGAGGCGGTCTGGCGCATCGAGGTCGAGGACTTCCCCGCGTTCGTCGTGGTGGACGACAAGGGCAACGACTTCTTCACCGAGCCCGCCCCGGCGCCCACCTTCACCAGCATCCCGGTGCGCGGTCCCGGCCTCGTCTGATCCGCGGCACCCGATCCGCGGGGCCCGATCCGCGGCACCCGATCCGCGGATCCTGCTCCTCAGGCTCACCCGGGGGCGTTCCGGCCGATGGCATCCGGCCGGGGCGCCCCCGTCCGTTTCCCGGAAGCGCCGCCCGGAGCACCCCGGCACATACCGGCGAATTCAAGCCAATCTCGCGCGATGACGACGGGTGACGGCCGCTGTGCCGGGGGCGGCGGCCCGGCGGCGCGCGGGCGGAGCGGCGCACCCGGCGGCCGGCCCCCCGCGCCGGCCGGTCCGGCGGGCGCGGACAGCCGTTTCGGGCCCGGGGCGGGGGCTTCAGGCATCTGGGTCCCGTCCCCGGGTACCTCCGGGTACCCCGTGGTCCGGGTGGGGACCGGCGCCCGGACCACCGCCCCTTTCCCGCATCGGGCCCGGTGCGGGGCTTGCGCCGCACCCGCGGGTTGGGATGGGTTGAGCGCGTCCGGCCCTGATCCGCCGGGCGCCCCACCTCCCGTACGGCCGTGTGCGCAGGGGCGCACCCGCGTGCCGCGGGCGTCGGGGAGATCGCCGACAGCCCCCTGTGCCCCACCCTCGCGGTCGCACACCACCGGAAAGGCGGACGACGCATGACGCCGGCCCCCCACCGAAGCCACTCCGACGACCTGCTGGCCTTCATCGCCGCCAGCCCCTCCCCGTACCACGCGGTGGCGAGTGCCGTGACGCGCCTGGCGAAGGCGGGGTTCCGCGAGCTGCGCGGCACCGACGACTGGAGCGGCACGACCGGCGGCTGTTACGTCGCCCGCGCCGGCGCGCTGATCGCCTGGTACGTCCCCGAGAACGCGCCCACGCACACCCCCCTGCGGATCGTCGGCTGTCACACCGACTCACCGAACCTGCGGGTCAAACCGAACCCCGACACCGGAACCGCCGGCTGGCGCCAGATCGGCGTGGAGATCTACGGCGGGGTGCCCCTGAACACCTGGCTCGACCGCGACCTGGGCATCAGCGGCCGGCTCACCCTGCGCGGCGGCACCCCCGGCACCCCGCGCGACCTGCTGGTGCGTATCGACGAGCCGCTGCTGCGGGTGCCCCAGCTCGCCATCCACCTCGACCGCAAGGTCAACGAGGGCGCGCTGCTGGACCCGCAGCGCCATCTGGCGCCGGTCTGGTCGCTCGGCGCCCCCGAGGAGGGCGCGCTGCTGCGTCGGGTCGCGGAGGCGGCCGGCGAGGACCCGGCGGACGTGCTGGGGTGGGACCTGATGCTGCACGACGTCCAGCCCCCCGGATACCTGGGCGTGGAGAAGGAGTTCGTGGTCGCGCCCCGGCTGGACAACCTGGTCTCCGTGCACGCGGGCGTCACGGCGCTGGTGGACACCGCCACCTCCGTCGAGCAGCCCCGCTGCATCCCGGTGGTGGCGGCCTTCGACCACGAGGAGGTCGGCAGCGCCTCGCAGACCGGGGCGCAGAGCCCGCTGCTGGAGCGGGTGCTGTCCCGTGCGGTGGCGGCACGCGGCGGCGGTGCGGAGGACTGGGCGCGCTCGCTGGCGGGCTCCTTCTGCGTCTCGGCCGACATGACCCACGCCGTGCACCCCAACTACCAGGAGCGGCACGACCCCGGCCACCTCCCGCTGCCGAACGGCGGCCCCACGGTGAAGGTCAACACCAACCAGCGGTACGCCACCGACGGCACCGGAGTCGCGCTCTTCCGCGAGTCGTGCGACCGGGCCGGGGTCCCGTGGCAGTCCTTCGCCGCCAACAACGCGATGCCCTGCGGTACGTCGATCGGCCCGCTCACCGCCGCCCGGCTCGGCGTGACCACGCTGGACGTCGGGGTCCCCGGTCTCTCCATGCACTCGGCGCGCGAGCTGTGCGGGGCGGAGGACCCCGGGCATCTGGCGGCCGCCCTGCGCGCCGTACTGGCCGCCGCCTGAGCGACGGGCGCGCGACCGCGCCTCCCCGGGCCGGGCCCACCACCGCCCGTACCCCGCGTGCCGCGTGCGCGCGGGGTACGGGCGCGGGAGAGGGTGGCCCCGGGGGCGGCGAGGGGGAATAGCCCCGCCACGGCGCGCGCTCAACCGCACAGGAGGTTCGAACAACATGACCGATGAACAGGACCCGGCGGAATTCCGCGTCGAGCACGACTCGATGGGCGAGGTGAGGGTCCCCGCGGACGCCAAGTGGCGGGCGCAGACCCAGCGGGCGGTGGAGAACTTCCCCGTCTCCGGCCAGCGGCTGGAGCGCGCCCACATCGAGGCGCTGGCGCGGATCAAGGCCGCGGCCGCCAAGGTCAACGCCGGTCTGGGGGTGCTCGACCCGGAGGTGGCGGAGGCGATCCAGGGAGCCGCCGCGGAGGTGGCGGAGGGCCGGTGGGACGACCACTTCCCGGTCGACGTGTTCCAGACCGGGTCCGGGACCTCCTCCAACATGAACACCAACGAGGTCATCGCCACCCTCGCCTCCGAGCGGCTCGGCCGCGACGTGCACCCCAACGACCACGTCAACGCCTCGCAGTCCTCGAACGACGTCTTCCCGTCCTCGATCCACATCGCCGCCACCGCCGCCGTGACCGCCGACCTGGTACCGGCCCTGGAACACCTGGCGGGGTCCCTGGAGCGCAAGGCCCGGGAGTTCGCCCAGGTGGTGAAATCGGGGCGCACCCACCTCATGGACGCGACGCCCGTCACCCTTGGACAGGAGTTCGGTGGGTACGCGGCGCAGATCTCCTACGGCGTCGAGCGCCTGCGCGCCTCCCTGCCCCGGCTCGCCGAACTCCCGCTGGGCGGCACGGCGGTCGGCACCGGGATCAACACCCCGCCCGGCTTCTCCGCCGCGGTGATCGCCGAGATCGCGGCCACGACCGGGCTGCCGCTGACGGAGGCCCGCAACCACTTCGAGGCACAGGGAGCCCGGGACGGCCTGGTGGAGGTCTCGGGGCAGCTGCGCACGGTCGCGGTCTCGCTGACCAAGATCTGCAACGACCTGCGGTGGATGGCCTCCGGGCCGCGCACCGGTCTGGCCGAGATCGCGCTGCCCGACCTACAGCCGGGTTCGTCGATCATGCCGGGCAAGGTGAACCCGGTGGTCCCCGAGGCGGTTCTGATGGTCGCCGCGCAGGTCACGGGGAACGACGCGACGGTCGCGGTGGCCGGCGCGGCGGGGAACTTCGAGCTGAACGTCATGATGCCGGTCATCGCGAAGAACCTGCTGGAGTCCGTACGTCTGCTCGCCAACGCCTCGCGGCTGCTGGCGGACCGCACGGTGGACGGCATCACCGCCGACACCGCCCGGACGCGTGCCTACGCCGAGTCCTCCCCCTCGGTGGTGACCCCGCTGAACAAGTACCTGGGGTACGAGGAGGCCGCCAAGGTGGCCAAGAAGTCGCTGGCCGACGGCACCACGATCCGCGAGACCGTGCTCGCCTCGGGCCACGTGGAGCGGGGCGACCTGACGGTGGAGCAGCTGGACGAGGCGCTGGACGTCCTGCGCATGACCAGGCCGTGACGCCTCCACCCCGACGGGCCGCCGGCGAAAGCTGACGGCCCGTCGGGGTACCGGCCCCGGGGTGATCCGTATCGCAGCGCCCGCGCGGCGGCGTCCGTAAGATCTGTTCATGGCAGGTACGGGAGAGCACACACGCTGGGCACCCGGGGACCACATCCTCTGGCGCTACCGGGACAAGGGCAGCGACGACGGGCACGCGGACGCGACACCGCTGCGCATCTGCCGTCCGGTCACGGTCGTCCAGGACACCGAGGACCTGCTGGCCGTGTGGATGGCCCCGGGCACCGAGTGCGTACGGCCGGTGCTCGCGAACGGCGCCGAGGTCCACACCGAACCCCTCGCCACCCGCTACACCGTGCCACGCACCACGGACCGGTACACCTGGTGGGGCATGGGCGTGCTGAAGCTGGCGCGGCCCGGCGAGCCCTGGTCGGTCTGGCTCTTCTGGGACCGCGGCTGGGTCTTCCGAAACTGGTATGTCAACTTCGAGGAGCCACTCACTCGTTGGAGTTCCGGGGTCGAATCGGAGGACCACTTCCTCGACATCTCGGTGAACCCCGACCGGAGCTGGAAGTGGCTCGACGAGGACGAGTTCGCGCAGGCCCAGCGGGTCGGCCTGATGGACCCCGAAACGGCCGAGCGGGTGCGCAGGGCAGGGCTTGCGGCGGTCTCGGTGATCGAGGCGTGGGGGTCCCCGTTCCGGGACGGCTGGGAGCACTGGCGGCCCGATCCGGCCTGGCCGGTCCCGGCGCTGCCGGATGACTGGGACCGCACCCGCGCGCGTACACCGTCGTGAGACTCTTGAATCACCCGTGGGGGGCGCCCGTAGGATCAGCCTCCCGAGGGCCCGTGCGCGACAACCCGCGTACCGGCCAACGGTCCTGACCGCATGTCAAAGGCGACACCGCACACGCCGTACCACCCCGCACGGGCTCGGCCCGGACGGACCGCACGGCGGCGGAAGCCACTACGAGGGGGTGGAGGCGTGGTGCTCGCACGAGCGGGCGGACACACCGGTACGGCCGCCCTCGCGGCCGGCGCGGTCCACCCGGCGCGGGCCGTACCCGGCACGGGCACCGCGACCGCACGGACCGCTTCACCACGGACCGTGACCGCCGCGCACCCCGAGCGCACCGAAAACGTTGTCAGTACCCGGCCACATGTGCGCACGGTTTCGGCCCCGCGCGCGGAGGTCACGGGTGAGCGCCGTTGTTCCCACCGCTCTCACCGGGGCAGAGTGTCGCCCCACGAGGTGACTGCCTCATACAACCGGCCCGGACGGACGGAACCCCACGCGTGACGGAGCACCCCACCTCCCACGAAGGCCACCGGCCTCTCGCCGCCCGGCCGCAGGAACGCACCCGGCCCCGGCAGCAGGACGCCGCGCCGGGCCCCGCGACGCCCGCGGCCATCCCGGGACCCGCCGGAGCGCCCAGAGCCTCCGCCGCCGTCGGCGTGCCCGACCCGCAGGCGGCGTCCCGGCGCGAGGGCGACCGGCTGCGGTTCGTCGGCGCCGCCACCCGCCGGATCGCCCGGGGCATCGATCTCGACGAGATCGTGCTCGGCCTCTGCCGGGCCAGCGTCCCGACGTTCTGCGACGAGATCCTCATCTACCTGCGCGATCCGCTGCCGGTGGGCGACGAGCGTCCGGTCGAGCCGTTCGTGCTGCGGCTGCGCCGCAGCGACCGGCTGCGGCTGACGGAGGAGGAGCCGGACGGCCTCCACGACCCCGAGAGGCTGCGGCCGCCGGTGACCGACCCCGGGCCCGATCTGCTGCCCGTCGCGGAGCTCTGCGAGGTCCGTACCGGCGGCGCGCTGGGCGAGGTGCTGCGCGGCGTACGTCCCGTCTTCGGCGACAACGCGGCGGCCCGGGCGGCCCTGCCGGAGCTGCTCGGCGCCGGGCGGCCGGCGCCCACCGGCCACCGCGCGATCCTGGCCCCGCTGCGCGGCCGGCGGCGGGTCATCGGCTCGGCGGTCTTCCTGCGCGCCACCGACCGCACCCCGTTCGAGGCGAACGACCTGCTGGTGGCGGCGCAGCTCGCGACCCACACCGCGCTCGGCATCGACAAGGCCGTCCTGTACGGGCGCGAGGCGTACATCGCGGACGAGCTGCAGCGCACCATGCTGCCGGACTCGCTGCCGCAGCCCACCGGGGTGCGGCTCGCCTCCCGTTACCTCCCGGCCGCCGAGACCGCCCGGGTCGGCGGCGACTGGTACGACGCGATCCCGCTGCCCGGCAGCCGGGTCGCGCTGGTCGTCGGCGACGTCATGGGCCACTCGATGACCTCGGCCGCGATCATGGGGCAGCTGCGCACCACCGCGCAGACGCTCGCCGGTCTCGACCTGCCGCCCCAGGAGGTCCTGCACCATCTCGACGAGCAGGCGCAGCGGCTCGGCGAGAACCGCATGGCGACCTGCCTGTACGCGGTGTACGACCCGGTGGCGCACCGCATCACCGTCGCGAACGCGGGGCATCCGCCGCCCGTGCTGCTGCACCTCGGCGGCCGTGCGGAGGTGCTCGACGTGCCGCCGAACGCCCCGATCGGCGTGGGCGGTGTCGACTTCGAGGCGGTGGAGCTGGAGGCGCCGGCCGGCGGCACACTGCTGCTGTACACGGACGGGCTGGTGGAATCGCGGCTGCGGGACGTGTGGACCGGTATCGAGCAGTTGCGGGAGCGGCTCGCCGCGACCGCGCGGCTGACCGGGCCGGACCACTCGCCGCCGCTGGAGGCGCTCTGCGACGACGTGCTCGACATGCTCGGGCCCGGCGACCGGGACGACGACATCGCGCTGCTGGCGGCCCGCTTCGACGGGATCGCGCCGAACGACGTGGCGTACTGGTCGCTGGACCCGGAGGACTCGGCGCCGAGCCGGGCCCGCAAGCTGGCCCGGGGCGCGCTGGAGCGCTGGAACATGGAGCACCTCTCGGACGAGGTGGAGCTGCTGGTCAGCGAGGTGGTCACCAACGCCGTCCGGTACGCCGAGCGGCCGGTGACGCTGCGGTTGCTGCGGACCGACATCCTGCGCTGCGAGGTCGGCGACGACTCGCCGCAGCTTCCCCGGCAGCGGCGGGCCCGGGAGACGGACGAGGGCGGGCGCGGTCTGATGCTGGTGAACCGGCTGGCCCGGCGGTGGGGGGCGACGCGGTTGTCCTCGGGCAAGGTGGTCTGGTTCGAGATGGCGATGGCGGCCGGGGCCCAGTAAGGGGAGCGGAAGAGGGGTGCATCGGCCCGGTCGCGGGCCGGTGCACATGTTGCCGACCCCGGGGCCGCGGAGTTGACTCGGTCACGGACGAAGCGGCCCACCCCACCCCCCACACCGACGGGAGGACGCTCGTGACCGAGGAGACCCGCAAGCTTCCGTACACCACGAACAACGCCGGAATTCCGGTGGAGAGCGACGAACATTCGCTCACCGTCGGCGCGGACGGCCCGATCCTTCTCCAGGATCACTATCTGATCGAGAAGATGGCCCAGTTCAACCGTGAACGGGTCCCCGAGCGGGTGGTGCACGCCAAGGGCTCGGGGGCGTACGGCACGTTCGTCGTGACCAACGACGTGAGCCAGTTCACCAAGGCGGATCTGTTCCAGCCGGGCAAGCGCACTGACATGCTGGCGCGCTTCTCGACGGTCGCCGGTGAGCAGGGCTCGCCCGACACCTGGCGCGATCCGCGCGGTTTCGCGCTGAAGTTCTACACCGAGCAGGGCAACTACGACATGGTCGGCAACAACACGCCGGTCTTCTTCGTACGGGACCCGATGAAGTTCCAGGACTTCATCCGCTCGCAGAAGCGCCGCCCGGACAGCGGGGTGCGCGACCACGACATGCAGTGGGACTTCTGGACGCTCTCCCCGGAGTCCGCCCACCAGGTCACCTGGCTGATGGGCGACCGGGGCATCCCGAAGACCTACCGGAACATGGACGGCTTCAGCTCGCACACCTACATGTGGGTGAACGCGGGCGGGGAGCGGTTCTGGGTGAAATACCACTTCCAGACCGATCAGGGCATCGACTTCTACACGCAGGCCGACGCCGACGCGATGGCCGGGACCGACGGTGACGTGCACCGCCGGGACCTGTTCGAGGCGATCAAGCGCGGCGATCACCCGAGCTGGACGCTGCGGGTCCAGATCATGCCGTTCGAGGACGCGCCGGACTACCGGTTCAACCCGTTCGACCTGACCAAGGTGTGGCCGCACGGCGACTACCCGCTGACCGAGGTCGGCCGGATGACGCTGAACGAGAACCCGGAGGACTTCTTCGTCCACATCGAGCAGGCGTCCTTCGAGCCGTCGAACCTGGTGCCCGGCATCGGCCCGTCCCCGGACAAGATGCTGCTCGGCCGGCTCTTCTCGTACCCGGACACGCACCGCTACCGGATCGGTCCGAACTACGCGCAGCTCCCGCCGAACCGGCCCCGGCACGGCGTGAACTCGTACTCCAAGGACGGCCCGATGCGGTACGAGCCGACGCGGACGGGAGCGGTGTACGCGCCGAACTCGTACGGCGGTCCGGACGCGGACACCGCCCGGTTCGGGGACCCCGCCGGGTGGGCGACGGCGGGCGAGATGGTCCACGAGGCCTACAAGCCGCACCGCGAGGACGACGACTGGGGCCAGGCGGGCACGCTGGTGCGCCAGGTCCTGGACGACGCGGCGCGCGAGCGGCTCGTCTCGAACATCTCCGGCCATCTGCTGGACGGGGTGAGCGCCCCGGTGCTGGAGCGCGCGCTCCAGTACTGGCGCAATGTCGACAAGGACCTGGGCGACCGGGTCGCGAAGAAGGTCAACGGCGGCTGACGGGCATCCCGAACGGGTGAGGGGCGGTACCGGATCACCTCCGGTACCGCCCCTCACCCGTGTGTGCGGGCCCGCCCGCCGCGGCTCAGCCCAGCAGGCCGGTGCCGCCGGGGCGTCCGCCCGGCTCGACGGTGGCGCCGCCGTCCCCCGGGTCGTACCCGTCGGAGGGCGACTCGCTGGGCTCGACGGGGGTCGACTCGCTCGGGTCGGGCGACGGGGTCTCGGTCTCCGTCGGCTCCTCCGAGGGCGTCGCCGACGGGGTCGGGGTCGTCTCGCTCGGCGTCGGGGTGGGCGAGGCCGACTCGGTCGGGGTCGGCGGCGGGGTGTAGGGCACCTCGCCCTTCTCCACGTCCTCCAGGTCGAACTGCGCGTCGGAGCCGCCGTTCAGCGCCCCCAGCGTGTAGTCGGCCCAGATCCGGGCGGGGAAGCCACCACCGTTGGCGCGGCCGGAGTTGGCGGTGCCGGTCAGGCTGACCTGGCCGCCGCCCTCCTTCGTCGACTCGCCGTAGAGCGCCACGACGGTGGTCAGCTCGGGGGTGTAAGCGGCGAACCAGGCGGCCTTGTTGTTCTCGGACGTACCGGTCTTGCCCGCCGCCTCGTACGCGGTGGTGTTGGCGGCCTGTCCGGACCCGGAGTCGATGACCCCGGTCATCGCCTTGGTCACGGTGTCGGCCGACTTGCGGCTGATCACCTGCTTGCCGATGCCCTTCACCTCGTCCGCCGAGCGGTCGCGGTGCTCGGCGGACTTCACGATGAACGGCGTGACCTTCTTGCCGTGGTTGTCGAGGGTGGCGTAGGCCCCGGCCATGTCCTTGGTCGACGCGTTCATGGTGCCGAGGGTGATCGCGGGACGCTCGGGGAAGTTCTTGTCCGGCAGGCCGAGGCTCAGCGCGGTCTTCTTCACCTTGTCGGGACCGACGTCGACGACCATCTGCGCGAAGACGGAGTTGACCGAGGCGTTCAGCGCCTTCTGCACGCTGATGTCGCCGTAGTTCTGGTCGTCCTCGTTCTGCGGGGCGAAGGGGGTGTCGCTGCCGACGACCGGCCGCTCGCTGGTGCCGTCGTAAGTCGTGTTCAGGCCGATCAGGTCGCCGTCCTGGGTGGTGGACTCGTTCTCCAGGGCGGAGGCGAGCACCAGCGGCTTGAAGGTGGAGGCGGGCTGGTAGTCGGTGCGGGTGGCGTTGTTGAAGTAGTGCTGGGTGTAGCCGACCCCGCCGTACATGGCGACGATCGCGCCCGTCTTCGGGTCGACCGAGGTGGCGCCCGCCTGGACGGTGGCGTCGACCTTGTTGTTCTTCCGGTCGAGCTTCGACTCCAGCTGGTCGTCGACCGACTTCTCCAGCTGCTTCTGGCGCTTCTTGTCGATGTTGAGCGTGATGGTCCAGCCGCCGGCTTCGAGCTGTTCCTCGGTGACGCCCTGGTCCTTGAGCTCGGCCTTGGCCTCTTCGACGAGGTAGCCGGTCTGGCCCTCCATGCCGGGTGCGGCCTTGGGTGCCTTCGGGACGGGAAACTCCTGGCCCTGGCGGTCGGCGCTGCTGAGCCAGCCCTTCTCCACCATGTTGTCCAGGGTGTAGGCCCAGCGTGCCTTGACCAGGCGCTTGCCGGTCGGGGTCGCGGTGGCCCAGTCGTACTGGCTGGGGGCCTGGAGCAGCGACGCGAGGTAGGCGCCCTGGGAGACGTTGAGCTTGGAGGCGTCCACGCCGTAGTACGCCTGGGCGGCGGCCTGGATGCCGCTGGCGCCGCGGCCGTAGAAGGCGGTGTTGATGTACCCCGCGAGGATGTCGTCCTTGCTCATCTTCTGGTCGACCTTGAGCGAGATCACCAGTTCCTTGAGCTTGCGGGAGACCGTCGCGTCCTGCGTGAGGTAGTAGTTCTTCACGTACTGCTGGGTGATGGTCGAGCCACCCTGCTTGCCCTTGCCGGACAGGGTGCTGATCAGGGCACGGGTGGTGCCCTTCAGGTCGACGCCCTTGTCCTGGTAGAAGGACTTGTTCTCGGCGGCGACGAAGGTGTGCTGGACCGCCTTCGGGACCTGCGCGAGGTCGACGATCTCGCGGTTGACCTCGCCGGTGCGGGCGAGGACGGTGCCGTCGCTGTACTTGTAGACGTTGCTCTGCTTCTGGGCCTGGGCGTTCGCCTCGGGCACCGGTACGTAGAGGTACAGCACCACGAAGGCACCCATCACCAGCAGGCAGAGACCGAAGAAGGTGCCCAGGACTCGCTTCCAGGTGAAGAGGCCGCGTATGCCGCCCTTCTTGCCGGCCCGCGCCTCGCGGCCGCGGGCACGTCGCTCATCCGCTCGCCCCATCGCTGTGTCGCTCCTGTTTCTCGGTCGGTCCCCCGTGGCCCGTTCGGTCCCGCCGGCTGGGCCGTCGGTCCGTTCGTGAGCCCTGCCGTCAGTTCTGCCGTCAGCTCTGCCCAGCCAAGACAGCTAACACTGTCAGGACGGACAAAAAGCAAGCGATCCGCCCTTTTCCGGACGTGAGAATCAGCACCCCCGTCTCAAGGAACCGACTCCCCGGAGGGCTCCATGGTTGCGAAAAGCATTAATGTGATATCACTCTGAGAGCTAGGAACTGCTCGGGACTTCCCTGCGGACGCAGGGAAGTCGGACGAATCGGGGGACCCCTTGTCCGAACAGCACGACGACCGCCGGCCGATCACGCCCACACCCACGCCCACCACCGATCTGCCCGTCGACGCACCGCAGTTGCCGGCCCCGCAGGTCAGGGAGGTGACCGCGCACTCCATCCCGGGCGGCCTCGGCCTGCTGCTCACCGTGGTCGGCGTCCTCGTCGGCGTCGGCGTGATCGTCATCGGCGGCGTGACCGGCTCGGGCGGCAACGACGGCGCCGGCGCGGCCCTGGTGATCGTCGGCATCCTGCTCGTCATCGCCTCCTTCTTCTGCATGAGCGGGGTGAAGATGGTCGCGCCCGGCGAGGCCCGCGTCATCCAGCTCTTCGGCCGGTACGTCGGCACCATCCGGACCGACGGCCTGCGCTGGATCAACCCGCTCACCAGCAGCCGGAAGATCTCCACCCGGGTCCGCAACCACGAGACCGCGGTGCTCAAGGTCAACGACGCCTACGGCAACCCGATCGAGCTCGCCGCGATCGTCGTCTGGAAGGTCGAGGACACCGCACAGGCGCTCTTCGAGGTGGACGACTTCCTGGAGTTCGTCGCCACCCAGACCGAGGCGGCCGTCCGGCACATCGCCATCGAGTACCCGTACGACGCCCACGAGGAGGGCGGCCTCTCGCTGCGCGGCAACGCCGAGGAGATCACCGAGAAGCTGGCCGTCGAGCTGACCGCCCGGGTGCGGGCGGCGGGGGTCCAGATCATCGAGTCGCGCTTCAGCCACCTCGCGTACGCCCCCGAGATCGCCTCGGCGATGCTCCAGCGCCAGCAGGCCGGGGCGGTCGTGGCGGCCCGCCAGCAGATCGTGGAGGGCGCGGTGGGCATGGTCGAGATGGCGCTCACCCGGATCGCCGAGCAGGACATCGTGGAGCTGGACTCGGAGCGCAAGGCGGCCATGGTCAGCAATCTGATGGTGGTGCTCTGCGGGGACCGCGCCGCGCAGCCGGTCCTGAACACGGGCACGCTCTACCAGTGACCGAGGAGACCGCCGGGCGCGGGCCGCGACAGCGCAAGCAGATGCTGCTGCGGCTCGACCCCGCCGTGCACGACGCGCTGGCGCGCTGGGCCTCCGACGAGCTGCGCAGCGCCAACGCGCAGATCGAGTTCCTGCTGCGGCGGGCGCTGGCGGAGGCGGGCCGACTGCCCGGCGCGACGGCGCCCATCGCGCGCCGGGGGCGCCCGCCGAAGGCGCCCGGCCCAAAGCCGGAGGCGCCGGCGCCCCCGACGGAGTGAGGGGACGCGCCCGCCTCGGGCGCGCTCTCCCGCCCTTTCCGGCCAGCTATACACAGTAGGTATACACGCCGTGTAGAGTGCTCCGCATGTCTATCGGTCACACCCTGCTCGGACTCCTGGAGTCCGGCCCCCGCCACGGTTACGACCTGAAGCGCACCTTCGACGAGAAGTTCGGCCACGACCGCCCGCTGCACTACGGGCAGGTCTACTCGACCATGTCCCGGCTGCTGAAGAACGGGCTCGTCGAGGTCGACGGCGTGGAGAGTGACGGAGGTCCCGAGCGCAAGCGGTACGCCATCACGGACGCCGGGATCACGGACGTCTCGGCCTGGCTCGCCCAGCCCGAGAAGCCGGAGCCGTACCTCCAGTCGACGCTGTACACCAAGGTGGTGCTGGCGATCCTGACCGGCCGCGGCGCCGCCGGGGTGCTGGACGCGCAGCGCGTCGAGCACCTGCGGCTGATGCGGACGCTGACGGAGCGCAAGCGCGGCGGGGACCTCGCCGACCAGCTCATCTGCGACCACGCGCTCTTCCACCTGGAAGCCGATCTGCGGTGGCTGGAACTGACCGCCGCCCGGCTCGACAAGCTCGCCGAGGTGATCGCCCCATGAGCACCCATGGCCCTCTGAACACCACTGGCCCTCTGAACACCACTGGCCCGCTGAACACCACCGGCCCGCTGAACACCACCGGCCTCATAGGCCCCGCCGGCCCCCTGCTCGCCGCCCGCGACCTGCGGAAGACGTACGGCACGACGCCCGCGCTCGACGGCGCGTCCTTCTCCGTCCGCCCCGGCGAGGTCGTCGCGGTGATGGGCCCCTCCGGCTCCGGCAAGTCCACGCTGCTGCACTGCCTCGCCGGGATCATCACGCCCGACTCCGGCTCGGTCGAGTACGCGGGCCGCGAGCTCTCCACGATGTCCGACGCGGAACGCAGCGCCCTGCGCCGCACCGAGTTCGGGTTCGTCTTCCAGTTCGGCCAGCTCGTCCCCGAGCTGACCTGTGTGGAGAACGTGGCGCTCCCGCTGCGGCTGAGCGGCGTCCGCCGCAAGGACGCGGAGCGGACCGCGCTGCACTGGATGGAGCGGCTGGAGGTCGAAAACGTGGCCGGAAATCGCCCCGGCGAGGTCTCCGGCGGCCAGGGGCAGCGCGTCGCCGTGGCCCGGGCCCTGGCCTCCTCCCCCAAGGTGCTCTTCGCCGACGAACCGACCGGGGCGCTGGACTCCCTCAACGGCGAGCGGGTCATGGAGCTGCTCACCGAGGCCGCCCGCTCCGCCGGTACCGCCGTGGTGCTGGTGACCCACGAGGCGCGGGTCGCCGCCTACTCCGACCGTGACGTGACCGTCCGGGACGGCCGGGCCACCGACCTGGAGTACGCCCTGTGACCGAGCCCGGCCCCCGGGGTGCGCCCGTCGCCGCCCCCCGCACACGTACTCCTGCCCGGCTCCGGGACCTCGGGCTCGGCGTCCGGTTCGCCGCGGCGGGCGGCCGGGAGGGCTGGACGCGGACGCTGCTCACCGCCGTCGGCGTGGGCATCGGCGTGCTGGTGCTGCTCGTCGCCTCCGCCGTCCCGCACCTGCTGGAGACGCGCGACGATCGCAGCGAGGCCCGCTCGGAGAGCCTGTCCTCCCTCGCGCCCGACACCAACGAGAAGACGGACCGCACGGTCCTCGTCACACGGATCGACACCGAGTTCCGCAACCGCGCGGTCCAGGGCGTGCTGATGCGCGCCGAGGGCTCGCACCCGGTGCTGCCACCGGGCCTGCCGCGCGTCCCCGCCGCCGGGCGGATGTACGTCTCGCCCGCCCTCGCCGAGATGCTGGACGCCCCGGACGGACGCCTGCTGCGCGAGCGTCTGCCGTACCCCGTCGACGGCACTATCTCCGACGCGGGGCTGGTCTCCCCCGGCGAACGCCTTTTCTACCTGGGCAGTTCCACTCTCGACCGGGCGAACGGCGGCCACCGGCTGAACAGTTACGGCGGCGGACTGCCCGTCCCTCCGCTCAGCCCGCTGCTCCTCGTGCTCGGCGTGATGGTCGGCGTGGTGCTCCTGATGCCGGTGGCCATCTTCATCGCCACCGCTGTCCGGTTCGGAGGGGACCGCCGGGACCGCCGACTCGCCGCGCTGCGTCTGGTGGGCGCGGACATCCGCTCGGTCCGCTGGATCGCGGCGGGAGAGGCACTGTTCGGCGCGCTCCTCGGGCTGGTCTGCGGGGTGGCCCTCTTCGTGGCCGGGCGGCCGTTCGTCGGCTCCCTCTCGGTCTGGGATCAGAGCGTCTTCCCCGCCGACCTCGCCCCTTCCGCTCCCCTGGTCGCGCTGGTCCTGTGCGCCGTCCCGGTCTGCGCGGTGCTGGTGACCCTGGTCGCCATGCGGTCCGTGGTGGTGGAGCCGCTGGGTGTCGTACGGGACGCGGGCGGCCGGAAGCGGCGGCTCTGGTGGCGGCTGGTGGTGCCGCTGGCCGGGCTCGGTGTCTTCGCCGCACAGGGCAGGGCGCCCGACGACGGCACGGCCGAGGCGGCCCCCGTCGTGATCGGCGCGGTGCTCGTCCTGGGCGGACTGGCGCTGCTGCTGCCCTGGGCGCTGGAGGCGTGCGTGAGCAGGCTGCGCGGCGGCCCGGTGCCCTGGCAGCTGGCCGGGCGCCGGCTCCAGCTGAGCTCGGGGGCGGCGGCGCGGACGGTCAGCGGGATCACGGTGGCGGTGGCGGGCGCGGTGGCGCTCCAGATGCTGTTCGCCTCGATGAACACCGACTTCAACCGGATGACCGGCCAGGACCCCACCCGGGCCCAGTTCTACATGGCCTCCCAGAACGTCTCCGGCGAGGGCGCCACCGGCGCGATCGAGTCGCTCCGGTCCACCCGGGGCGTGGAGAAGGTCATCGGCACGGTGGACGTGTTCGCGACCAAGCCGGGCACGTACACCGAGGACGAGGTCCAGCCCACCACCTCGATCACCGTCGGCGACTGCGCGACGCTGAAGGAACTGGCCCGCATCGGCGACTGCGCGGACGGCGACACCTTCGTCGCCCACCCCGCCCACGACCAGGAGATGTCCGACTGGGTCGACAAGGCCGCCCGCAAGGGCGAGCAGGTCGAGATCGACGACTACGGGACCGCCGACGGACCGGTCCGCTGGACTCTTCCGGCGTCGGCGCGGACCGTCGTCGGGCGCCACGACCCCCACGGCGAGGAGACCACGGGCATCCTCGCCACGCTCGGCGCGATCGATCCGGCCACCCTGCCGAGCGCGACGATGGTCCTCCAGGTGAAGATCGACGAGAGCGTGCCGGACGTCTCGGAGTTCGTACGGAACGCGGCGGCCGTGATCGATCCCTCGATGCGGGTCGTCGCCCTGAACTCGACCGAGCGGGACGGCCGGTACGCGAGCATCCAGACCGCCCTCAAGGTCGGCGGAACCGCGGTCCTGCTGCTGATGGCCGCCTCGATGCTGGTGCAGCAACTGGAGCAGCTCCGGGAGCGGCGCAGGCTGCTGTCGGTCCTGGTGGCCTTCGGGACCCGGCGCTCGACGCTGGGCTGGTCGGTGCTCTGGCAGACGGCGATCCCGGTGGGCGTGGGCCTGGTGGTCGCGGTCGCGGGCGGGCTGGCGCTGGGCTGGGGGCTGTCCTGGATGACCGCCAAACCGGTCTCGGACTGGTGGCTGTTCCTGCCCATGGCCGGCGCGGGCGCGAGCGTGATCCTGCTGGTGACGCTGCTCTCGCTGCCGGTGCTCTGGCGCCTGATGCGGCCGGACGGGCTGCGGACGGAGTAGCGGGAGCCGCTCTCGCGGCGGGCGGCGGCCGCCGGGGTCAGTTCTCCCCGGCGGCCGTCATCCGTACCGGCAGCCCGGCCATCGCCTCGCGCAGGGCCTCGGCGAACTGGCCGAACTCCTCGTGGCGGGCGGTCCCGGTGCGCATCGCCAGCGCGATCCGTCGCGAGGGGGCGGGTTCGGCGAAGCACGCGGTGGCCAGTGCCGGGTCGCGACCGGTCTCCACGGTCACGGCGGTGCGGGGCAGCAGCGTGACACCGAGGCCGCCGGCGACGAGTTGCACGAGGGTGGAGAGCCCGGCGGCGGTCGTCGTCACCGGCGTCCCGTCCGTGCGTCCGGCCTCCCGGCATACGTCCAGCGCCTGGTCGCGCAGGCAGTGGCCCTCGTCGAGCAGCAGCAGCGGCAGGTCGCGCAGTTCCTCGCGGGGGATGTCCGAGCGGCCGCCGAGCCGGTGGGCGCGCTCGGTGACCAGCACGAAGTCCTCGTCGAAGAGCGGCAGCTCGGTGACGCCGGGGTGGCCGAGCGGCACGGCGAGCAGCAGCAGGTCGAGCCGTCCGGCGGTGAGCCCCTCCAGCAGCGAGGAGGTCTGTTCCTCGTGCACCTGGGGGTCGAGATCGGGGTACCGGTCGTGGATCAGCCGCAGCACGGTGGGCAGCAGGTACGGGGCGACGGTCGGAATCACCCCGAGCCGCAGCGTGCCGGTGAACGGCGCCCGTACCGCTTCGGCCTCCTCGATGAGCGCGCCGACCGCGTCCATGACGGCTCCGGCGCGGAGCGCGAGGCGTTCGCCCGCCGTCGAGAGCAGCACCTTGCGGGTCGTCCGCTCGATGAGCTGGACACCGAGTGCCTCCTCCAGCGAGGAGACGGCCCCGGAGAGGGCGGGCTGGCTCATCCCGATCGCCGCCGCCGCGTCCCGGAAGTGCAGGTGTTCCGCGACCGCCACGAAGGCGCGCAGCTGGGAGAGGCTGGGTTGTTTGGTCCTGTTGCCCTGGATTGCCTGAGCCACTGATAGGTACCTCCGATCATCGGAACCGAGTGTAGCTATTTCCGTGATCAATGCACTCTGTGCCAAGGTGGAGCCAGTCCAACCCTCCAGGAAGGCCCCCAAAAGGGGAATTCCTGACCTGCTAGGAGATCGTGTGCTCACTGTTGGTGACAAGTTCCCCGAGTTCGACCTGACCGCCTGCGTGTCGCTGGAGAGCGGCAAGGAGTTCGCTCAGATCAACCACAAGACCTACGAGGGGCAGTGGAAGATCGTCTTCGCGTGGCCCAAGGACTTCACCTTCGTGTGCCCGACCGAGATCGCCGCCTTCGGCAAGCTGAACGAAGAGTTCGCCGACCGTGACGCGCAGATCCTCGGCTTCTCCGGCGACTCCGAGTTCGTGCACCACGCCTGGCGCAAGGACCACCCGGACCTGACCGACCTGCCCTTCCCGATGATGGCCGACTCGAAGCACGAGCTCATGCGTGACCTCGGCATCGAGGGCGAGGACGGCTTCGCGCAGCGCGCCGTCTTCATCGTCGACCAGAACAACGAGATCCAGTTCACGATGGTGACCGCCGGTTCCGTGGGCCGTAACCCCAAGGAGGTCCTGCGGGTCCTCGACGCCCTGCAGACCGACGAGCTGTGCCCGTGCAACTGGACCAAGGGCGAGAACACCCTGGACCCGGTCGCCCTCCTCTCCGGCGAGTGAGCTGATACCACCATGGCACTCGACGAACTCAAGTCCGCCATACCGGACTTCGCGAAGGACCTGAAGCTGAACCTCGGTTCGGTCATCGGCAACAGCGAGCTGCCGCAGCAGCAGCTCTGGGGCACCGTGCTCGCCTGCGCGATCGCCTCGCGTTCGCCGAAGGTCCTGCGCGAGCTGGAGCCTGAGGCCAAGGCCAACCTCTCCGCGGAGGCGTACACCGCCGCGAAGTCGGCCGCCGCCATCATGGCGATGAACAACGTGTTCTACCGGACCCGGCACCTGCTGTCGGACCCGGAGTACAACAACCTCCGCGCGGGTCTGCGGATGAACGTCATCGGCAAGCCGGGCGTGGAGAAGGTCGACTTCGAGCTGTGGTCGCTCGCCGTCTCCGCGATCAACGGCTGCGGCCAGTGCCTGGACTCCCACGAGCAGGTGCTCCGCCAGGCCGGCGTGGACCGTGAGACCATTCAGGAAGCCGTGAAGATCGCTTCGGTGATCCAGGCCGTCGGCGTCACCCTCGAAGCCGAGGCCGTGCTCGCCGAATAGGACAGCGGTACCTTGTACGAGAAGGACCCCGTGGACGACCGACCGTCCGCGGGGTCCTTCTTTTCGTGCTTTTCGCGTGCGGTGCCTACGGGGTGTCTTCCGGCTTCTCCGGCTTCCCCTGCTCCCGGGCGGTCCCGGCTTCCTCCGCCGCGTCCTCCCGGCTCCCGGTGGGCGCCTCGCCCGCGGCCGTACCGCTCGTCCTCGTACCGCTCGTCCCCGTCCCGCCCGGCCCGTCCTCGTCTCCCGGGTACGACTCGTCGTACCGGTCCTCGGGCGGGGTGCCGGGGGCGGGGGTGGGTGCCACGTGGAGCGCGGAGGCGCCGTGCGGCTGCGGGGCGTGCCGCTGGGCCTCCTGCCGGCTGTACGACCGCAGGTAGCCGACCACCGTGTTGGTGACGGCGACCAGCGGTACGGCGACCACCGCGCCGCCGATGCCCGCGACCATCCCGCCGGCCGCGACGGAGAGCACCACGGCGAGCGGGTGGACCCGCACCGCCCGGCCGAGGATGAACGGCTGGAGGATGTGCCCCTCGATCTGCTGGACCGCCAGCACCACGATCAGCACCATGAGGGCGGTGAACACCCCCTCGGTGACGAGCGCGACGACCACCGCCAGCGCCCCGGACACCACGGCGCCGACCAGCGGGATGAACGCGAAGAGGAAGATGAACACGGCGAGCGGCACCGCCATCGGCACGTCGAGGAACCAGATCCCGAGCCCGATGAAGATGGCGTCGATCATCGCGACGATCACGGTTCCCCGCACGTAGGCGGTGAGGGTGCGCCAGGCGCGCGGCCCCGCGCCCGCGACGCCCGGACGTGCCTGGGCGGGGACCAGCTTGAGGGTCCACTGCCAGATCCGCTTGCCGTCGTACAGCAGGAAGAGCGTCGAGAACATCGCCAGCAGTATCCCGGTGAGGACCTCGACCATCACCGTGACGCCCTGGAGGCCCGCGGAGGTGATCTCCTCGGTGTTGGTGCCGATGGTGTCGCTGAGGTTCTTGGCGATGTCGTTGATCTGCGACTCGGTGACGTGGAAGGGGCTGTCCAGCAGCCAGCGCTTCAGCTCGTCGATGCCGTCACGGACCTTGTCGGAGAGTGTGTCGAGGTTGTCCATCACCTGCCAGACGACGAACCAGCCGACCAGCCCCATGATGACGAAGCCGAGGACGGCGGTGACCGCCGTGGCCAGACCGCGCGGCAGCCCGTACCGCTTGAGGCGCACCACGGTCGGCTGGAGCAGCGCCGTGACGAGCAGGGCGGCCACGAAGGCGAGCACGACGAGCTGGACGGCGCTGATGACCCGCATCAGCACCCAGAGGGTGCCCGCGAGCACGAGCAGCCGCCAGCCGGCCTCCGCGGCCACCCGCATGCCCCAGGGGATGGAGGTGACCGGGTCGGGCCGGGCGGCGACAGCGGGGGCGTAGGCGGGCGGCGCGGGCACCTGCGCCGCCGATTCGGGGTCGCTCTTCGCGGCCGGGTCGGCCCCGTGCCGATGAGCTGAGTGCGCGTGGTGGTGGCCGGAGTGCGCGTGGACGTGCGGGAAGTGGGCGTGGGCGTGCCCGGACTCCGCCTCCTCGCCCTCGGCTTGCTCCCGCCGTTCCTCCAGGCGGGCCGCCAGGTCCGTCAGTTCGGCCCCGACACGACCGAGCCAACCGGGCAGTTTCGACATGCGTGGTCCCTCTCCCCCGTGGGTGTGCAACGACCATCTACCCCCGAACGGCCGGAATGCGACCGTACATGGGTGTCGCGTCGCACCACGCACGATGCCCCGCACCGTTGAACGGTGCGGGGCATCGAGGAGTTCGGGCGGTGAACCGGCCCGGCCTGGTCTTCAGGCCCGGGGTCCTAGTACCAGTGGTTGGCCTGCCAGAACGACCAGGCGCCGCAGGGGCTCTTGTAGCTGGCGTTCATGTAGCTGAGGCCCCACTTGATCTGGGTGGCCGGGTTGGTCTGCCAGTCGGCACCGGCGGAAGCCATCTTGGAGCCCGGGAGCGCCTGGACCAGGCCGTACGCGCCGGAGGAGGCGTTGACCGCGCGGTAGTTCCAGGTGGACTCGTGGTTCACGATGTTGCTGAAGCACTGGAACTGGTCGGCAGGCATCATCTGCCGCGCCATCGCCTGGACCTCGGCGACGGAGTACGAGCCCTGGGCGGCGAACGACGAGGCGTCGCGCACGGCCGAACGGCTGGCACGCTCGGCGGCGTCCTTGGCCTCCTGGGCTTCCTTCTCGCGCTCCGCCTGGTCCTCGGCCGCCTGCTTCTTGACCTTGGCGTCCTTGGCGGCCTGGAGTCGGGCGGACTCCTCGGCCGACTTCTTCGCGGCGGCGTCGGCGGCGGACGCCTGGGCGTCGGCCTGCTGCGTCAGCGAAGCGGTCTGAACCTGGGCCTGGTGGCCCACGGGAATGTCTGCGAGCAGCGTGGTGTCGGCTGCGGTGGCCTCGAAGTTGTTGTCGTCGACAGCGGGAGTGCTGCCCGAAGCAACGCCTACGACGGCGCCAACGGTGGTGACCGCGGTGGCTGATGCCACTGCGAACCCCCGGACCGAGATCCGGCTCACACGGTGTCCTTCCAGCATCGCCCGCTTAGGTGACCTCGCGGGCGCGATCGTGCCCTCTGACACTGGCCTCCCTACTGCTTGGGTCACGGGAGACACGGGCCCGGTGGGCAACTTCCTCGCGGAAGTGCCGCGTGGTGCTCGCGGGCGGCATACGGAGATCGGTTGTTGAGTTGTGTGGTGCGGAGCGCCTCGGAAGGTGCCCGGTTTCCGTATGCGGGGCCTGACGGAAGCAAGACTCTGCCGGAGAGGGACGCCGAGAAGCAATTCTCTGTTGCGTGGGAAAGCTCACACGCTGCTTATGCCACCCGTTTGACGGAAATGACGGCGCGACATGAAGCCGCCCGGCTAAGCTTCTTCGCTCGCCGGGCGGCTTCATGGACATGCAGGACAGATCGCCGAATCTGTCGTATTTTTATCCTTCTTCGAGCATTTCGGTCACCAGCGCGGCGATTTGTGAACGCTCGGAGCGGGTGAGCGTCACGTGGGCGAAGAGCGGATGACCCTTCAGCTTCTCGACGACGGCGACCACTCCGTCGTACCGGCCGACCCTGAGGTTGTCCCGCTGGGCCACGTCATGGGTGAGCACCACGCGCGAATTCGCCCCGATACGGGACAGAACGGTCAGCAGGACATTGCGTTCGAGTGACTGCGCCTCGTCGACGATCACGAACGCGTCGTGCAGCGAGCGGCCCCGGATGTGGGTGAGCGGCAGGACCTCCAGCATCCCGCGCCCCAGCACCTCCTCGATCACCTCGCGCCCGGCCACCGCCGAGAGCGTGTCGAAGACGGCCTGCGCCCAGGGGCTCATCTTCTCGGCCTCGCTGCCCGGGAGATAGCCCAGCTCCTGCCCGCCGACCGCGTACAGCGGCCGGAAGACCATCACCTTCTGGTGCTGGCGGCGCTCCAGGACGGCCTCCAGGCCCGCGCAGAGCGCCAGCGCCGACTTGCCGGTGCCGGCCCGGCCGCCGAGCGAGACGATGCCGACCTCCGGGTCGAGCAGCAGGTCGAGCGCGATCCGCTGTTCGGCGCTGCGGCCGTGGATGCCGAACGCCTCCCGGTCCCCGCGCACCAGCCGGACGTTGCCCTGCGCGGTGACCCTCCCGAGCGCCTTGCCCCGCTCCGACTGGAGCACGAGCCCCGTGTGCACGGGGAGTTCGGCCGCCTCGGGGACGTACAGCGTCTCCTCCGAGAACAGCAGGTCCACCTGCTCGCCGGAGAGCGGGAGTTCCGCCATCCCGGTGTGACCCGAGTCGGTGATGGCGAGTTCGGCGCGGTACTCCTCGGCGAGCAGCCCGACCGAGGACGCCTTGATGCGCAGCGGAAGGTCCTTGGAGACGACCGTGACGTCGTACCCCTCGGCCTGGAGGTTGCGCGCCACCGCGAGAATCCGTGAGTCGTTGTCCCCCAGCCGGTAGCCGGCGGGCAGAACGCCGGGGTCGGAGTGGTTGAGTTCGACACGGAGCGTGCCGCCCAGGTCCCCGAGGGGGATCGGGGCGTCGAGCCTGCCGTACCGGACGCGGAAGTCGTCCAGCAGGCGCATGGCCTGCCGGGCGAAGTAACCGAGCTCCGGGTGGTGCCTTTTGGCCTCCAGCTCCGTGACGACGACGATCGGCAGCACGACTTCGTGCTCGTCGAAGCGCGTCATGGCGTTGGGGTCGGCCAGCAGGACGCTGGTGTCGAGAACATAGGTGCGCCTGTCGGGCATGCGGCGCTTTGAGCTGGTCACCACGGAAGGACGTACCCCCTCGGACGAGGTCGGGGAGTGCGACGGGCGTCGCGGAACTTCCCGGAGGAAGAGGACGGACCGGGTTCTGGCCCCCACGCGCGGGCCGAACACCGGCCCTCCGCGTCGGCCGTACGGTGCGTACGGTCCTTCGTGTGCAAAGGGCCTCCCGGGTGGACGGTCCGGTGGGCCGTCCACATGCTGCGACGTCCGCCTGGTTGATGACCGGACGTCGACCTGTCAGGGGTATTCCCTCGAACGCCCGAAGCCATGCAACGGGTTGCCCCACCGTCCGGAGGCGCCCAGGTGGACACGTGGCAACCACGGGGCGGCGGACGGTGGACGGCGGCGAGGGCGCCCCCGGTCGACGGGGACGCCCTCGTGGCGGTGGTGCGTACGTGTTTGTGGTGCGTACGTGTTTGTGGTGCGTACGTATATAAGGAGTGGGCGCGGTCCTGCTTCCGGGTGCGGTCGCGTTTCCGGGCGCGGTCCGCTCAGGCGCCGTAGCGGCGGTGGCGGGCCGCGTAGTCCCGCAGCGCCCGCAGGAAGTCGACCTTGCGGAAGGCCGGCCAGAAGACCTCGCAGAAGTAGTACTCGGAGTGAGCGCTCTGCCACAGCATGAATCCGGAGAGGCGCTGCTCCCCGCTCGTACGGATCACGAGGTCGGGGTCGGGCTGACCGCGGGTGTAGAGGTGCTCGGAGATGAGATCGGTGGAGACGACCTCGGCCAGCTCCTCGAAGGTGGTGCCCTTGTCGGCGTGGTCCAGGAGGAGGGAGCGGACGGCGTCGGCGATCTCCTGGCGGCCGCCGTAGCCGACCGCGACGTTCACGATTATTCCGTCGACGTCGGCGGTGGCCTGCTCCGCCTCCTTGAGGACGGTCTGGGTCTGGGCGGGGAGCAGGTCCATGGTGCCGACGTGGTGGACCCGCCAGCGGCCGTCCGCGGCGAGGTTGCTCACGGTGTTCTCGATGATGCCCAGGAGCGGCTTCAGCTCGGCCTCGGGGCGGTCGAAGTTGTCCGTCGACAGCAGCCAGAGGGTGACGACCTCGACGTCGGTCTCGTTGCACCATCCGAGCAGCTCGGAGATCTTGTCCGCACCGGCCTGGTGCCCCTGAACCGCGGAACCACCGGACGCCTTGGCCCAGCGGCGGTTGCCGTCGAGGATGACTCCGATGTGCTTCGGCACCTGCGAGTGGTCCAGCCGGCCTTCCACCCGGCGTGCGTAGAGCCCGTACACCAGGTCGCGCAAGTTCACTGAGTTCACCCTCTCGGTTCCGTTCGGGTCATCGGCCCGCCTGCCCCTGTCACAGGGGTACGGGGCCGTCCCGTGGGGGGTTCGCCGCCATGTCCGCACGGCCCCGCGCGGACGTGTGCCGCGCCTCGCGCCGGCATTCCCCGAAGCCGTCACATTACTGCGGGAAGGCGGCACGGGCCCAACCCGGTCTGTCACAACTCCGCGAAAACCAGAGAAATGTGAGCACTCTCCCGCCGCCCGCGACCCCTCGTACCACCGTGTCGTGCGACGACTCCGGGGAGTACAGGGCGCGCGCCGGTGGCGCGGTGACACGGGAGGACCCACGCCCGGACGGGGCCACGACGACGCGCCGGGGAGACGGATACGTGCGGGGCACGGGCCGGGGGCACGGGCCGGGGAGACGGATACGTGCCGGGGGCACGGGCCGGGGAGACGGATACGTGCCGGGGGCACGGGCCGGGGCCGCACAAAAAAACCGGGCCGGTCCGTGGGGGGGATACGGACCGGCCCGAGGGGGGGAGCTTCACCCTAACCCTTCGTGAGCGTTCTCGCCCACCACGCCACTCCACAACTACTCTCCGGATTCGCCGGACTCCGTTCCGGGCAGGGAATCCGGCATTCCGGGGCGTGTGGGGCGCAGTGAGGGCGCAGGGCGTGCCGAGGGCGCGGGCTCGTTCACGCGGGGTGGAAGCGGATGACGAGCGCGTCCCCGGCGACGACCACGAAGTCGCCGTTCTCGCAGTGGATGACGGCCTCGCGCACCTCGTCGTGGTCGCCCCGGTCCTCCTGGGCCCCGGTGACCGTCCAGCGTCCCCCGTAGGGCGCGGGCGGCAGGCTGTTCAGCGGGCCGTGCGCCCAGAGTCCGGCGGGCACGCACCACTCGGGGAGCCGGGGCCAGGTGCCGGCGGTCACACGGAGCGTCCGGTCGCTGGCGCAGGTCATCAGGACGGACCGGTCGTCGTCCAGGACGAACTCCACCGCTTCGGGGCCGCCGGCCCGGCCGTCCGGGCGGTAGAAGACGCCGTGGACGCCGATGATCCGGGCGCCCCGGAGCCAGTCGGATCTGCCCGAGCGGTGCCGGCCAGCCGTCCCCCCGGACTGCTCGCTCCCCACGCCACGCTCCCTCTCTCCGTAGGATTCGTCCAGGATCGCACTGTGCGGCACAAGACGGCTCGGGGGGAGGGAGGTTAATGAATTCCTCACCCAAAGCTGTTGTGCGGGTGGCCTGTCGGCCTGCGTGCCTCGATGAGGAAACGCGTGGTGCGGGCGGTGAACGGCCCCTCGGTCTCGATCCGCCGGTGCAGCGACTCCAGTTGCGGCCGGTAGGCGTCGACGGTGAAGCCCGGAACCATCCAGACGACCTTGCGGAGAAAGTAGACGACGGCCCCGATGTCGAAGAACGCGGTGTGCAGCGACTCCGACCGGAGGTCGGTCACCACGAGTCCTGCCGCTTCGGCGTCGGCGCGCGCCCGCTCGGGGTCGCGGGCCTCGTACGCCGAGGGCGGCAGCGGACGGAAGTGCTCGACGAGCTCGAAGACGCTCGCCCGGCCGACCTGCTGGGAGAAGTACGTACCGCCCGGGGCGAGCACCCGGGCGATCTCCTGCCACCACGTGGTCACCGGGTGACGGCTGACCACCAGGTCGAAGGCGCCGTCCCCGAACGGCAGCGGCGGCTCGTCGGAGTCCACCACCACGACCGCCCCGCGCGGATGGAGCAGACCGGTGGCGCGGGCCACGTTCGGCGGCCAGGACTCGGTGGCCACCATGAGCGGTGGAAGAACGGGGGCCGAGGCGAGCACCTCTCCGCCGCCGGTCTGGATGTCCAGCGCCGCGGTGGCCCGCCCGAGCCGGTCGGCCATGGCACGGGCGTACCCCCACGAGGGGCGCTGCTCGGTCGCCCGTCCGTCCAGCCAGGAGAAGTCCCAGCCGTCCACCGGTACCGCCTCCGCCTCGGCCACCAGGGTGGCGAAGCGGTCGGCCGAGGCACCCGTGAGGGGCGGGGACGTCGCGGCGTTCTCGTGGGGTCCTGACATCTCCGCAGGGTCTCAGAACCGGCATGGCGGCCGCGAACGGTTTTGGGGTCGCGGGCGGTTTTGGGGTCGCGGGCGGTTGAGGGCCGGCCGGCGGCCCCATGGGCGGGCCGGACGTCACAGTGCGCCCAGGAGTACGCCGGTCAGCGCGCCCGCGATCATGAAGGGGCCGAACGGGATGCCCGTACGCCGGTTCGCGCGCCGCAGCATCAGCAGCCCGAGGCCGTACACCGCGCCGAAGAGGAACCCGGCGAACCCGCCCGCGACCAGCACGGGCCAGCCGTACCACCCGAGCACCACCCCGAGGGAGAGGGCGAGCTTCACGTCGCCGAAGCCCATCCCGTTCGGGTTGATCAGGTAGAGGACCAGGTAGAAGGCTCCGAGCGCGGCGCCGCCGAGCAGTGACCCGGTCCAGGAGCCGTCGTGCTCCGGCAGCAGGGACACCACGCCCAGGAGGACCGCGGCGGCTCCGGCCAGGGGCAGGGTCAGCTGGTCGGGGAGGCGGTGGACCCGGTGGTCGACGGCGGCGAGGAGCACCGAGACGGGGGTGAGCAGCAGCCAGACGGCCAGCTCGGGGCGGGTACCGGTGGCGGCGGCCAGCAGGGCGCAGGCCAGAGCGGACACGACCGGGAGGAGGACCTGCGGCGCGTACGGGACGGTGGCGGAGACGCCCGTACCGCTCGTCGTACAGACCTGGCAGCGCGCGGCGCCCAGCCAGCCCCGGCTGGGGCCGCTCCCGGGGAACGGGTGCCCGGCGGGGCAGGCGCCCCGCCACTCCTCCTCCGGCTCCACCGAGAACCGGTACGCGGCACGCGGGATCAGCAGCCCGGTGGCGGCGCCCCAGACGGCGGCGAGGGTCACGACGGCGATCTGGATGGCGTCCACGGACCGACCCTAATCGCACCGCGCCATGAGGGTCTTGGGCCCCAGGGCCCACTGTCCGCCCCCGACACGGCGGTGGCCCGGGGTGGCAGGCCGTCAGTGACCCGGGTGGCAGGCCGGGTTGGCTGCCCGGGGGCCGGCACCGGTTGGCAGCCCGGGTTGGCTGTCCGGGTTGGCTGTCCGGTTTAGCAACCCGGGGCCGCCTCTTCGCTCTTCGGCGGTGCGGGGCCCTCCGGTGGGTACTACGGTCGGTTCCCATGGGCAGATGGCGTGATGGCGACGGAACACTGACCGTGGGTACGGGCGACGAAGCGCGGATGGTCCCGCTGCGAGTGGCCGCCTCGTACCGTGCGCGCACCCGGGGGCTGCTCGGGCAGGACGGGATCGAGGGGGCGCTGTTCCTGACGCCCTGTTCGGGCATCCATACCTTCCGAATGCGGTTCACCATCGATGTGGCCTATCTGGACCGGAAGTTGAACGTCCTCGCCGTCCGCACGATGAAGCCGGGGCGGCTCGGTCTGCCCCGGCTTCGCGCTCGCCACGCGGTGGAGTCGGAGGCCGGGGCGATGGCCGCGTGGGGGATCCGGCCGGGGGTCCGGCTGGCGGTGGGGACAGCCGACACCCAGGAGCCCGCGACCGGGTGAACTCCCCTGCGGAGCAGAGGCTTACCGGGAGGCCGTCCGCGTCAGGAAGCGGGCGGGAGCTTCCCGGCCTGCGCGGTGACGAGCGCGGGCGGTATCCCGGGGACCTGAGCGTCGAGGTAGTTGGCCGCGCCGAAGACGACGACGGCACCCTCGCTCCGTACGACGGTGAACACCAGCGGGCTCCGGTGCCCGTACCGGTCGCACACCATCCGGTACGCCAGCGCCTCCTGACCCACGCGCGGGGCGGGCAGAGCGGTGACGGCGGTGTACGCGGCCGGCCCGTCGTCCCCCCGGGTACCGAAGCCGTCCGCGCAGACGTCGAGCGCCTGCCGCACCCGGCCCAGGAGTGACGCGGCGCCTCCGTCCGCATAGGAGGCCAACAGCAGCGTCACCACGGTCTGGTCGTCCCTCCCGGCACGGGAAGCATCGACGGCGGTACGCAACACCGATGCCGTGGGCGCGGGTTGGGGATTCAGGTTGACCAGATCGACGAGTGGGGCGCAGTCGGCATCCTCGGAACGCTCGTCGCCCCGCGCCTCTTCGTACCGCAGGGGCGCGATCGCGTATCCCTTCAACTCGCCGCTCCTCAGCACCATGTCGGACGGGGAGGCCGTGGGCCTCCCCGAGGGAGGCGGCGCGAGCGCGGGAACGGACGGCGTGGCGGCCACGGAGGCCGGAGCGGGGGATGCGGGGGCCGGGTCACCTCTCGTGATCCCCGGCGGCACGCTCGCCCGACCGGCCTCTTCGCCACCGGGCGCACACGCCCCCACCACCAGGCAGAGCGCAAGGGAGACCAGCGCAACCGCCTCTCGCCCGAGCCGACTTCGCATCGCCTACCGTCCGTCCTCCGCCCGGAACATCCGCGCCCCGTCGCCGTCCACGGCGTCCGTCCCGCGTACCTGTCCCGCGCGCCCGTCCCGCGTGCACGAACCACGTGCACGCACCGCGTACCTGTCCCGCGTGTACGTCCACCCTGCACGTTCCATGTTTCACCCGGGGGCACGTCCGGCATCCCGTGGCACGTGGAGGGCAGGCCGGGACGGGCGACGGGCGTCCCGGCGGGGACGGTACGGGGGTCAGGCGGTGTGTCGCAGGCCGGTCCTCGCCCGGTCCAACGCCGGCCCGGGTGGCTCGGCAGTGCACCCGGTGACCGCCAGGACCAGTCGGTAGCGCCCTTCCTCGGCCGCCTTCGCCCGGAGCGAGGGCAGCGACGAGGACAACTCCGCGGCGCTCAAGGACATGATCAGCGCCACGTCGCGGTCCTGCGCACCGTCCTCCTCCGCCGGCAGCCGCTTCGCGCCATGAAAGTACAGCTCCCGCGCGAAGTCCCGTGCGAAGAACGACGGTTCCACCGCTCCACCCGCCACACCCGGTCCGCCGCGGCCGTCCGGGCGGGCGGCGAGCACCAGCGCGGAGTACAACGCGCGGGCACCGGTCCTGGCCAGCACGTCGAGACCGGCGACGGCTCCGGGACCGTGCAGCTCGGGCAGCGTGTGCAGATGCCGGAGCAGGTCGGGTACGGGCGCCGGGGCAGCGGCGGAAGACTGCGGGTGGGGACTCCAGAGCAGGTCCGCGGCGGCCCGGCACGCCTCCAGATCGCCGGTGCGGCCGGCCAGATCCAGGGATCGCAGCAGCACGACGGAGGCACGCTCCGCGCAGGTGGCGGCGAAGGCCCTGGCCTGCGGAAGGCTCCCCAGGAAGACCAGGCTGCGCACGCTCTCCAGCACCTTCACGGTTCAGGAACCGCCTTCCCGTCGGCGCGCGGCCCGGCACCGTGGGGGAAGTGCCGGATCGCAGTCTCGTGATCTACGGCTCCGACGCTAACTCCCCTACCGGTGTGGAGTCTTGGGCCCAAGGGCTCAGCGGGGGCCCACAGATCGCGGCTGCGACAGTCACCACCAACAGGCATTTCGCACTGCTCACTTGGGCCCACGAATGGTGCCGGAGGCCCGTGCCGGAGCACGGCGGGGAGCCCTACCCTCCGAGGGGGGCGACGGACGTACGCGGGGAGAGGGGTGGACCGTGGGCGGTAGCGGCGGGGAGGAAGACCTGAGCGCGGACCGCGAGGACGCCGGCCCCGGACGCATCGGAGCCCGTCAGAGGCCGCGCGCCGGGTGGTTCCTCCCCCTGTTCCGCAGCTGGGCGGCCGGCGCGCTCGTGTTCGTGGCCCTCGGCTTCCTGGCCGACCGGACGGTGGACGCGACACTGGGCACCCCGGAACGTATGGAGAGCTTCGCCTGGCGGCTCGGCCTGCTTCACGTGCCCGGTCTCGCCGTCGCCGCCTTTGCCGTACTGGCCGCGGCCCGGCCGCTCCCCGAGCGCCACCGGGCCTCCCGGCTGCTGTACCCGCTCGGCTGCCTGACCGCCCCGACGGTCGTGCTCGGCCTGGGCTACGGACGCGGGTACGGGGACGGGCACCGGTACGGCGACGCCATGCCCTGGAACCTGGACGCGCTGGGCATCGAGGGCGTCCTGATGCCGGTCGCCACGCTCGCCGCCGGTGCTGTCCTGGGCGTCGTGGTGGACCGGTTGCTGGAGGAGCGCGCCGCGGCGCCGGAGCCCCCGTACACGTATCCGTACGACTGGCGTAGCGGCGGCGGCCGGACGGGCGGCCACGACTGGCGGGCCCGGGGCGAGCGGTAGGGCTGTCGCAGGACGGCTTTTCGGGCGGGCGTCGCCGTCCGAAGCCGCACCCACCGCGATGCGGCGGAGCCCGGGTCGGGCTCCGCCGCATCGGTCGGTCGGTCGGCCGGTCCGCAGGTCGGCCGGTCCGCAGGTCGGCCGGTCCGCAGGTCGGCCGGTGCTTCAGGAAGTCGTACCGCGCGGGAAGGAGACTTCCACGCGCCGGTTCTTCTTCCGGCCTTCTTCGGTGCCGTTGTCCGCGATCGGGTACTGCTCGCCGTACCCGCGGATCTCGAAGGTGACCTCGGCGCCGAACTGCTTCGAGAGCACCGCGTGCACGGCCTCCGCGCGCTGCTTGGAGAGCACGTCGCCGTGAGCCGAGGAGCCGAGGTTGTCGGTGAACCCGAAGACCCGTACCTGGGTGGCGTTCTGTGCCTTGATCTCCGCTGCGATGGCCTCGATCCGGGAGTTCGCCTGCGGGCTCAGCTTCGCGCTGTCCTTGCCGAAGAGCACCTCGGCCTGGAGCGCGAACTTGATGGACTGGTTCGAGTCCTCCCGCCGCTCCTCGCCGCCCAGGTCCTCGACCACCTGGACGATGTCGAGCACCTTGCCGGGGGCGAGCGTGCCGCCCTCGGGCATCTTGAGGTCGGGGTCGTTGGCGTCGAGGGGGACGGGAGCCTCGGAGGTGGCCTCGGTGCCGGGGGGCGTGCTGGGACCGTCGTCGGCGTAGGAGGTGGTACCGAGAAACGCCGTGGTACCTACGAGCATCAGCCCCACGACCATGGTGGCTCCGGCGTGGCTCCGGCGCCGCTGCCGCTGCGTGGTGGTCATGTCGCCGCTCACCCAGAGATCTTCAGAGAGGTGGTGGCGAACGTGGGCAGGGTGAAGTCCACTTCGTTGCTCGTGTCGGGCGGCGCGGGGAACTGCATGAAGACGGACGCGGATCCCCCCGGCGACAGGGGCGCGATCGCGGTGGTGCACAGGCATCGCGCGTCGGTGTCCCGCAGGACGTAGTAACGCTTCTTGCCCGTCTTGTCCACCAGGGTCGCCCCTGCGACCGAGTTGGGGTTCTTGGCGACGATCGCGGGTTCCTGACCGCCCCATCCGGCGGTATTGCGCGTCTCGCTGCCGGTGTTCTTGATCTCGGCCTGCACGGTGACGAAGCCGCCCGCGTCCCGCTTCACCTCATGGACGACCAGAGTGAGGCCGTCCTCTCCCTGGGCCTCGGCAAGCTTCACATTCGGGTCGACCGGGTCCCCAGCGGCCGTGTCCGGCTGCTGCTGCCCCTTGTCCTCAGCAGCCGGGCTGGCGGATGCCGAGGGTGTGCCGGCAGCTCCGCTGCCGGAACCGTCGCTGTCCCCGCCACAACCGGTGAGCGCGAGGGCGACCGCCGCGGACATCGCGACAGTCATCATCACCCTCTGGGGTCTCGTGGTGCGCCGAATGCTCATGGGCCGATCCCTCTACTCGTCGTTCGCTGTCATTTGTCGACCAAGTGCACGTCGAAGAGAATCTTGCTCACGCTGGACCACGGCGGAGGGCTGCTTGGCCGGATTTCGGCCATCCTTCCGCCGTCACAGGTGAAGAAGTAGATGTCCTTTACCCCGTCGTCGTTCAGGTCGACGGATTTCCAGTCGCAGCGGAACTCGACGATGGCAGTCGCTTCCGCCGTGGCCCGCGTCTTGTCGGACCCCGGGATCACCGACGAGTCAACCGTGTCACGTCCCTCCACCTCCGTGGTGATCGTGTCACGGTGACCGCCCTCTTCCGGGATGCAACTCCTGAGGTCGGCGTCGTTGTCGGAGGCGAATCCCTGGGCAGCGCCGCACGCGGCGTAGAAGGGGGACGCCTGAAGGAACACGTCGATCGAGTCGGTCCAGAGGGCGGCGATGAAGGGGGCCTCGAACTGCTCACGTGCGGTCTGCGCCGCCGCCAGCGCGGACGCGTCCGCCGCCCCTTGAGCACCGTTGCGGAGGGCCGAGGCCTTGCCGACAGCAAAGAAGGCCAACGCGAGGAAGAGCAGGCCCGCCACCATCATGACGTAGATGGGGAAGGCCTGCCCTCGGTCCAGCCGCAGCCGTGCGGTCACTTGGTCGTGATGGACGTGACCAGGCCCTTGATGCGCTCCGAGATCGCGCCACCGATCCCGGTCGCCACGATCGCGCCGATGATCGCCACGACCACCAGGATGATGCCGAGGTACTCGAAGGCCGTCTGTCCCCGGTCCCGCGCCGCGTAGCGCTTCTGGATCGCGGAGACCGCGGTATTGGCCCAGCCGTTGACACGGACGGCAGTCTTCAGGGTGATGTTCGACATGGTGGTCCCCTCCTGGTCCGGCCGACCGATTGTCGGCCGACTCGAGCGTTCCCGTGGTGCCGCTTCCGGTACCGGCTTCCTCCTGGCCGGGGCCTTGCGCGGCATGGAGAACATACGACGGCGAGACCTCCTCACCGGAGGGCCCCAGGACCCAATCCCGGGCCCAAACCCCATTCCGGCCGGTGTTGTTGCGTTCGCGTCGCCCATGCGCCCCTTCGGCTCCCCGAGCCTCGATCACCCTGCCGCCCATGGCTACCGATCCCCCTGAGGACCCGGGACCACCGAAGGTGCTGTACCCAGCCAGCGGGCTATGGCCTCGCTGCGGGTACTGCTGTGCAGCTTCGTGAAGATGCGGTTGATGTGGTTCTTCACGGTCTTCTCGCTGATGAAGCACGTGGCAGCGATTTGCTGATTGCTCATTCCGCTCGCGATCAGCTCCATGATCTCCACCTCCCGCGAACTCAAGGCGAAACGCTGACGGTTCACCGGTCCCGTCGAACTACCGCCTACGGCCGACTGTCCCACATTCGGTTGCAGTTGCGAAACCCCTTCCGGTGACAACTCCTGCCTCCGCCGGACCTCGGGAAGGTCGGGCTCGGACCCGGCGGGCACGGCGCGAGAACCGCCGCGGGACGAGATCCCCGAGGCAAGGGCTGTACCCAGCCCTTCGGGAAGTTCGCCCGCGTGCCCGGGAGTCCCCCGACGCACGTGGGCAAGTAACGCGTCGGTCGCCGTAGCGGTGAAGTGGGCCCGGCCGTCCTTCGTGTCACGGACGGCCTGTACGAGCAGGTCGGCACTGAACTCGCCGTGCACCAGGTACCCGCTCGCACCCAGACGGAGCGCCTCCTGAACGATCTCGCTCTCCCGGCTGTACGTCAGCATCAGGACCGGAGAGATCGGCACCAGGTGCGGCAGAGCGGATATGCCGTCCACGCCCGGCATCCGCACGTCCAACAGGACTACGTCCGGGCGGTGGAGCAGTGCCGCGTCGTACGCCTGTCGTCCGTCCGTCGCCTCAGCCACCACCTCGATGTCGGACCGGCCCGAGAAGAGGGCTTTGAGGCCGGCCCGGACGACCGGATTGTCGTCGGCCACCACGACCTTCAGAAGGGCGGGCGAGGTGGTGGGAAGCGGGGGAAACGGGGAGGGCGGGGTCTCGGGTGTCGGGAACCGCTCTCCGACCGGGGCTGCCTGGGCGCTGCGGACCTGACCGGCTGCCTCGAGGTGATCCGATCCGCGGCTGGGGCCCGACGGTCCCGTCACCCGGTGTACGTTCTCCGGCATTCTGCGACCTCCTCTCAGAAGTTCTCGCGTGTGGGGGTGGAGGGTGCGGACGGGAAGGGCTTCGGCTTCGGCCGTTCCTGCCCGGGAAGGGTCTCCGCGGAACCGAGAGCAGCCAGCGGCAGGTCGAGGCGCACTTCGGTGCCCTGCGCGGACTCACCCTGACCAATGCGGATCAGCGCACCGATGGAAGCCGCGCGCTCCACCATGCCGACGAGGCCGAAGTGCCCCGCTCTCCGCAAGGTTTCGAGGGACGTGCCCTCCGGCAGCCCGCGCCCGTCGTCGCATACGCTCACGCGCAACACGTCCCCCTGCACGCCCGCGAGGACGACGAGGCGGGTCGGATCGGCGTGTCTGCCGGCGTTCTCCAAAGCCTCGGAGGCGACGGTGAGAATCTGCCGGGCCACCGCATGGGGAACCGGTGGCACCGGCAGGTCGGTCAAGGGCCGGAATACGGCAACCACAGGATGCCGGTCGGTGAAGTCCATAGTCCGTGCGCGCAGTTCGGCCATCACGTCGACTCCTCCGTCCATCCCCGATTCGCGCCGAAGATCGGTGAGGAGTTCGCGGGACTCCGCTGCCGCCCGGCGCGCCGAGCGGGCGACAAGCTCGGCCTGGCTCCGGACGGTGACCGGGTCCATCCGGTTGGCCGAACCGGCGAGCCCTTCCGCCGCCATGGCGAGACCGTGCAGGGTCTTCGCCACGGAGTCGTGCATCTCCCGCGCCAGACGCATGCGTTCGCCCTCCACCGCCTCGTTGACCGCGAGTCTCGCCCGGGTCTCGGTGAGTGCCTGACTGGCCGTACCGAACCGAAGCAGCAGGTTGCGCAGGGTGACGCCGACAGCACCGGCGATGACGCAGAAGCCCGGCAGCAACAGGACGTTTCCGTCCTCGCCGCGCAGACTGGGGACAGTGTTGTAAACGCCGAGGACGATGACGATCTGAAGCGCCGCGAAGACGGCAGCCCCCCGCCAGCCGTAGACGAGACCGGCCAGCAGCGGGGTACAGACGGTGACGTAGGCGAGGGTCGACTCCGGTGTGGCCGTGACCAACAGCAGAGCCCCCAGGAACACGTCGATACCGAGAATCCAGCGGTGCCGCAGCAACTGTGGACCAAACCGCTCCCAGTCGCGGAAGAGGACGTACGACCCCATGAAGGTGATGAGGATCGCCCCGCCGATCAGCCACGTGGCGACACCCGGTGCGGTGTGAGCGATGGCAAAGGGAGTAGCGATGGCAATCATCGCCAGCCTGAAGCCGAAGACCTGCCTGCACATGGCCTGCAGCGCGTTGACCTGGATGGCCAGTGTGGGGAGCACCTGCAGGCCGACGGAGGAATGGGCTAGTTCCTCGATCAGCGCGTGCCATCGCCCCCCTCGTCCCACGGACGTCGCTCCCCCTTCCCGCGCCCGGCCATCGGCCCTCATCTCATCCGCCCGTCACGAATCCGAAGTCCACGTTGGCGCCGTAGATGAACCCAACCGTGAGCAGGACGAGCGTCCCCGGCAGGAGGAACGTCGTCACCGCGAACGTCGCCTTGGGAACCGCCCGGGCGGCCTTCCGCCGGGCGTTCTGCGCGTCGGTACGACGCATGTCGTTGGCGATCTGAATCAAGGTGTCGACGATCGGAGCACCCAGTTCCTCTCCCTGTTGGAGGGCGGTGACGAACATGGCGACCTGCTCGGAATCGTTGCGTTTACGCAGTTCGTCGAAGGCCTGGCGCCTGCTGACTCCCATGTCCATCTGCCGAAGGGTGATGCGGAGTTCGTCGGCCCACGGGCCCTCGTACTTCTCCGCCACCCGGCCCAGTGCCTGCCGGAACCCGAGGCCCGCCGAGACGACGACGGCCAACACGTCGAGGAAGTCCGGGAGAGTCCGTTCGATGTGATCGCGACGGACGCGGACCGCCGACCAGATGCCCGCCTCGACCCAGAACAGGCCGAAGCCGACCATCAGCAGAGCGAAGAAGACCTGGCCGCGCAGCAGCATGGCGAACGCACCCAGCATGCCGAGTGCGCCGTAGACCGCGCGCCGTGCCGCATAGCGGTCGATGGTGAGGCCGCCGGGGTTGCCCGCCATGTCGATCTGCCGGCGCTTCTTGTTGACTGCCTTCGCGCCCATCATCCGCAGCACGGCGGGCGCCCAGCGCATGCCGAGGCGGTCGATGCCGGACCCGACGGCGGACGTGCGGGTTGCACCTACTTCGAGGGCAATGGCGAGGTCGGTGGGGAGCTTGGCCTCGGCACGGTACATCCGGTAGCCGTAGATGATGCCGTAGACGGCGATCGCCATGCCCACGGCGAGCAGCAGGTCCATATCCGTTCCTCCCTCAGACGTCGATGCGGGACATACGACGGATCACGACGAATCCGATCGTGTACAGGGCGATGGAGACCACCACGGCGGCCTGGCCGAGGAAGGCTCCGGTCATACGGTCGAGGGCGCCGGGCATCACCGCGTTCATCAGCAGCATCGCTCCGAGCCCGAAGACGGGGACCGCGTAGGCGGTGACGGTGACCTGGGAGAGCTGGGTCTTGACCTCGCGCCGGGTTTCCTTGCGCTCCTCCAGCGTCTCGGTGAGGTTGCGCAGGGAGCTGACGACCGTACCGCCCGCCCGGTTGGAGAGCACCAAGGTCGATACCAGGACGGCCAGTTCACGGGAGGGCAGTCGGTCGGTGAGTTCGCTCAGCGCGTCGTCCAGCGACTCGCCGACTGCCAGCCGCCGGGCGACGCGGGCCAGTTCCTCTCCGGCGGGGTTCTCCAGCTCCTCCGCCGCCATGGCAAGTGAGGTGCGCAGCGCGAGACCCGCCTGCGTCGCGTTGGCGAGAACCCGCGAGAGCTCCGGGAGTTGATTGATGAACCGTTCGATCCGCTTGGTGCGCTGCCAGTTGAGGAAGGCGTTCGTCGCCCACAGCCCGATCAACGCCGCCACCGGGCCGAAGAAGGAGGCCAGCATCGACGACGCCACTGCCCAGAGAATGGCCATCGCCGCGATGGCGTACACGAGAAACTCGCCCGGGGTGATCTCCAGGCCCGTCGCTCCGAGCTTGAGTTCGAGCCGCCGGCCGAATCTGGTGCCGCGCAGCCGCCGGTCGATCCCGGCAAACCGCCTGTTGCTCTTCGCGGCGTGTCCGGCGTAGGACAACCGGTCCACGAGCGCGTCGCGGTCCGCCTTGCCGCCGGTGTAGGCGTACAGGCCCCACACGCCGAGGACGCCGCAGAGGAGTGTCACGCCGACCGTGATCAGAGGGAGATTGTTCATGGCGGGGGTACCTACATGGCCTCTCGGGTGGCGAGTTGATCGGAGTGCACCGCGACGCCGAAGGCCTGCGGGATGGGCTGGCCGGCCATGTAGAGGCGGTCGGCGATCCGGCGGGGCAGCGGGAGGTACTGGAACTGGCCGTAGATCCTGCCGTCCGCGGCCATCGGCTGGGCGTTGAAGCGGGCGACGCTCACGATGCGGTACGGCTCGCGGCCGTGCGAGTCCAGGGCGACGATCTCGGTGATCTTGCGGGTGCCGTCGGCGTGCCGGGTGAGCTGGACGATGATGTCGACGGCGCTGTTGATCTGGTCGTGCAGCGCCTCGAACGGGATCTTGATCTCGGACATCGAGGCGAGGGTCTGGAGGCGCATCAGGGCGTCCTCGGCGTTGTTGGCGTGGACGGTGGCGAGCGAGCCGTCGTGGCCGGTGGACATGGCCTGGAGCATGTCGAGCGATTCGCCGCCTCGGACCTCACCGACGACGATGCGGTCGGGGCGCATACGCAGGGAGTTGCGGACCAGGTCGCGGATGGTGATCTGGCCCTTGCCCTCCACGTTGGCGGGGCGGGACTCCAGCCGGATCACGTGGTTCTGCTGGAGCTGGAGTTCGGCGGAGTCCTCGATGGTGACGATGCGCTCGTTGTTCGGGATCAGCCCGGAGAGCGCGTTGAGCAGGGTGGTCTTCCCGGTGCCGGTGGCGCCGGAGACGATGATGTTGAGCTTCGCCTGGACGAACCCGGCGAGCAGCACCAGCATCTGCTCGTCGAGCGAGCCGAAGCCGATCATCTCGTGAAGGGTGAAGGAGCGGGGGAAGCGGCGGATGGTGAGCGTCGCGCCGGTGAGCGAGAGCGGCGGGATGATCACGTTGACGCGTTCGCCGCTGGGGAGGCGTGCGTCGACCATCGGATTGGACTCGTCCACACGGCGGTTGACGGTGGAGACGATGCGCTCGATGGTCTGCATCAGCTGCTCGTGCGATCCAAAGCGCAGGGGCAGTTGCTCGACCTTGCCGCTGCGCTCGACGAAGACCTGGTCGGGGCCGTTGACCATGATCTCGGTGATGGACGCGTCTTCGAGCAGCGGCTCCAGGATGCCGAGGCCGAGGGCCTCGTCCACGACGCGGCGGATGAGCTGCGAGCGCTCCACCGTCGAGAGGACGGGGCCCTCCCGGCTGATGATGTGGCCGAGTACGCGCTCCAGCCGGACCCGCCGGTCCGCGGCGGCCAGCGAGGACATCTCCGCGAGGTCGATCTCCTCCAGGAGCTTGGCACGGTAGAGGGCGACCATGTGGCCGTCCTCGCGCGCCCCGCCCTTCTCGTCGGGAGCGGTGATGCGTGCCCGCAGGCTCATGTGGCTGACTCTCTCTCTGGCTTTCCGGGCGGTGCTGCGGGCGGACGGGGTACGGGAGGAAGGCGGTGCGGTCAGCCCCTGGGGAAGGTGGCGCTCCGCTCGGCCCAGGACCAGTCGACGCCGGGGACGACGCTCGGGACCTTGATCCGTACGGTGGCGGTGACCTCGTCGGCCCCGCCGGACATGTTGATGCGGAACTCGTCGGAGCCGGTGAGCCAGTCGCTGATGGCGTCGCGGCCGTTCTGCGCGGCGCCCCCGCGCGGGTAGTCCTGGCTGGCGCTGCGGGCCGCGACCCGGGCGGCGGTGCCCGCCTGGTTGGCCGCATACGCCGCGAGGCCCAGCTGGACCGCGAGCATCCCGACCAGGAGCAGCAGCGGCAGGAAGCCGAGGTACTCGATGGCGACCTGACCGCGGTCACGGCGTGCGGAGGGACCGGACGCGGTGGGCGGCGGACTCGTCGTGGTCGTCATCGCTCAGCCCTCCTGCGGCGAGGCCGCGTCGCCGTCGATGTGCACGTCCAGGTCGAAGAGGCCGGGGACCAGGACCGGGACCTTGAGGCGGACCTTCGTCCGGTAGAGGTCGGAGCCGCCGCTGCAGCGGATGACCGCGTTCCCCTCCCAGGCGTCGGGCAGGTTCTCGCGCGCCTTCTGGCGGCAGGCGGAGCCCGAGCCGAACTCCGCCCCGGCGCCGGCCCGCGCGCCCTTGTCGGCGGCGTTCCCGGCGAGGCTGAAGGTGTAACCGACGAGGGCGAGTTCCCAGAGCACGAGCATGATCAGGATGATCATGGGCGTCATGCCCAGGAACTCGATCGCCGTCTGTCCGCGGTCGCGCCGGGGGCCGGTCGCGGCACGGAGCCGGCGCCCGTCCCGCATCCGGCGGGCCGGCCGGCCGTCGGCGCGCCCGCTCCCGTCACGCGTGGGTCCGGCGGGCCGCCCGTCCCGGGATGAGGCGCCGGGGCGCCTCATCCCTATGTCGGTGTCGTGCGTCAGCGTGGTGGTCATCGGTCAACGTGTCCCCTCGGTCCGTCCCCGGCCCTGGTCCGCGCCGCGCCGTCCGCGCGGGCCTCCCACCGAGCCCCCGTCGTTGCGCGCCCTGCCGTTCTTCTTCTCCCCCGGCCGGGGCTTGACGATCCCGATTTCCCCGGCCAGTCCCCAGAGCGCCTGCTTGACGGTGCTCTTGGCGTCGAGTTCGTGCAGCCGTCCGGCGTCGACGACTCCCTGGAGTTCCTTGAAGTTGGCGGGCACGGCCACACCGGCGACGCGGGTACCGGTGATCTTCTGGATCAGCGGCGGCTGGATCTCCGTGCCGCGGGTGTAGCGGTTGACGACGGTGAGGGTCTCCTCGGCCTTGCGGATCTGCAGCCGGTCCCACATCCGTACGATGCGCTTGGCGCCGCGCACCGCGACGACGTCGGGCGTCGTCACGAGCACGGCCACGTCCGCCATCTCGACGGCCGCCGCGTTGGCGCCGTTCATCTGGCTGCCGCCGTCGACGACGACGACCTCGTACCGGGAGCGCAGGGCGCTGACGATCTGGCGGGCCGATCGGTCGCTGACCTCTTCACCACGTTCCCCGTCGCCCGGCGCGAGCAGCAGGGAGAGTCCGGTGGAGTGGGAGAAGACGGCGTCGGTGAGGACCCGGGGCGATATCTCGGAGACCAGGGCGAGGTCGACGATCGACCGGCGGAACTGGACGTCCAGGTAGGAGGCGATGTCGCCGGTCTGCAGGTCCATGTCGACGAGGGCGACGGTGTGCCCGGACGCCTGTGCGGCCAGAGCGAGTTGGACGGCGGCGAGGGTGCAGCCGACGCCGCCCTTGGCGCCGGTGAGGGTGACGACCATGCCGCCGGGGCCGGTGAAGACCTCGTTGCCGGAGACGAGGTGGCGCCGTACGCCGGCCGCCCACTGGGCGGCCGCCTGGATGCGGTTGACCAGTTCCTCGTAGCTGAGCGGCAGGGTGACGATGCCGCGGGCGCCGGAGTCCATGGCGTCGGCGAACAGCGCGGGGCTGGCGTCGGCGGTGATCAGGACGACGCCGACCGCCGGGAAGCGCAGGGAGACTTCCCTGATCAGCTCCAGGGCGGGGACCGGGCCGATGCGCTCGTGGACGAGGACGACCTCCGGCAGTTCGTCGAAGGCCTCGCCGGCCAGCCGGGCGAGGGTGTCGATGAGCTGGGTGGAGTCGCCGACCGGGGTGGCCGGTTCGGCTTCGGGCAGCTGGCTGAGCAGAGTGGTGACGGATCTGGCCGCGTCGACGTCCCCCACGGCCGGAAGGATTCTGATGGTCATCCGTCCTCACTTGTCCTTGTCGAGCTGGTAGGTGCGGTCGCCCGGACGGATCGTTCCGTCGCTGCCGGGGGCGACGAGCGCCAGCCGTACGTGCTCCGCGAAGGACTCGGCGTACGCGATGCGCTGGGTGTCCAGCGTGTTGAGGGCGAAGGTGATCGGTACCGCCTGCGTCATCTGGAAAGAGGTGCCGTCGCGGTCCGGCTCCAGCGCGGTGAGCTTGCCCACGTCGAGCACCTTGGCGTTGGCGACGATGACCTTCGACTGCGCCGGGTCACCTTCCCGTTCGGCGGCGAAGGTGGCGTAGACGTTCACCGTGGCACCCGGGGTGATCTTCCCTGCGACACCGGTCGCAGCGTCGATCATGATGGCGATCTCCTGTTCACCGGCGCGCAGTTCGGGTTTGGCCACCATCATGTCGCTCTGCAGCAGGGAACCTTGGCGGAGCTGGGTGACGGCGATCTTGCCCTGCACCTCGCGCAGGTCGGTCACGGCGTTGGCGGAGAGCCAGCGCTCGGGCATCGAGATCTTCTCGAACTGGCTGCTGTTCAGCGCCGTGTACGGGGCGATGTTCTTCTTGAGCTGGTACGCGCTGACCTCGGGTCCGACCTTCGAGTTGACGTCGCTGATCACGGAGAGCACCCCGGCGAAGGCGCCGAAGGCGCACAGGACCGACAGGAGCAGGAGTATGACGCCACGGCGCTGGCGGGAGTTCATGGACCGGACAACCTCGTTCGGATCGGATGCGTGGGGCGGCGGACAGGGACGGATGCGCGCGGTGCGGTGTGCCCGGGGAGGGCGGGTGGTCCGGGCGGCGGTCGCTACCGTTCACGGGCGAGTACGACCGAGGTGTGGGCGCGGTGCTCGGGCTGGGCGAGGGGGGACGAGCAGAACCCGCAACGGTCTCCGATGAGTTCCATGCCGCACCAGTGGCAATTCTCCCGGCGCACCGAGGCCACCAGCTGGTACAGGACGGAGATGTCCGGAAGGTAGGAGGCGAATTCCACCAGCTTCGAGGTGCCCCACCAGCGGACCGACTCGGCGGGGAGTGCGGCCTCGTGAATGGCCTGGACCTTCCAGTCGGGGGCCAGCCGCTCCTTCACCCATTCCTGCGGTGCCTGCCCCTTGGCGATCAGCAGATGGGTCGCGAAATCCGGTCCGGGCAACGGCTCCATCGCCGGCCGCACTTTGACCAGTCGCGCGTGGGTGCCGGCGAGTGCGGCGAACTGGGTCCCGGGAACCAACGACTTGGCGTGCTCCTTGAGGCTGACCGGAAAGCGGTCCAGCTTGGCCACGGAGTTCAGCAGCGCTCCCGCGTGGATGTAGTGGGCGAGCAGCCGGACGGCGGAGGCGACCACTCCGGGGCTGAAGTCGCAGATGGAGAGTTGGCGCAACTGCCGTACGAGCACGGCCAACCCGAGCGGCGGGAGATCGACCTTGAGGAGGGCGATCCGGTCGCTCTCCAGGACCGAGCGGATGGCGAACAGCCTTCGCTCGTGGGCGACCGGGAGGGAGGACGGGTACACGGCGATCACGTATCCGTGCTGCTCCAGCAGGAGATGGATGTCGCCGACGGCGAGTTCCAGTGCCTGTGCTTCCGGCGCGTGCAGCAGGGCGGCGGTCGGTGTCTGCTGGTCAGTGGGTGGCAGCACCAGGTCAGCGCTGGTTACTGCAATGGCGATCGGCACGCTGTTCCCCGTTCGGCTCCGGCCGGCGTCGCACCGCCGACCGCAATCGCTCCTGTCCGCGGTTCTCCGACAGCACTGTAGTCACGTCCCACCAGGCGGGAAACCGTCTTCAGGAATCAATATGGAGACGGAATCCGGGAGCGCTGCGTCACCACCGGACCCATATCAGGTCAGTACGACGGTAGTTGAATTCGGGACGCCAACGAGGTTTATCCGGCGTTTTCCCAGCCATTCACCAATCCGCCGATCATGGCGGGGTGTTGGGGTTTCACGCATCGCCACCCGTGCCCCTGTACGGCAATTGATGAGTACGAGAACTCATTGACGCCACCCGCTCCCCCGTGCGTCCGCATGATGCCCATCGATGCGACCGTCAACCCTTCTTTGCACACGCCATTTTATCCGGGTGACGGAGTGGTGCGGGATGACACGGCAGTCCGCGCGCCGCCACCGACGGGACGGACCACCCGTCCCACCACCCCGAACAGGGGCGGAGGAGCAGGGGGCACGCCCGCCCGTGAGGTCGCCGCCACGCGGTGACGCTTGTTCGCAACATCGTTGCGGGCGCGCCGCGTTGACGACGGGGCGCGGGTGCACACGGTCGCAAAGGCTCCCGCCGGCGACCTGCCGGCCGGGGTACGGGACGGCTCGTACTCAGCATGCGGACCGACCGGGACAGGACCGTCGGCGCCCCGCTCACACTCTCCCAACATCCGCTAGGACGAGTGAATCGACATCAGAGGTCTTGACAACTCGATTGGTCTGGACCAGTTTATCGGCCAGCGGTGGCACCGTCCCCCGGTCGTCCTCCCACGGCGACTCCCACGGCACCCCCGCGCGAACCCCACGCAGAACCCGCACGGACCACGCAGAACCGCACGGACCCCCCGGCGCACCCCCGCCACCACCCCGACTCCCCCCGGAGGATGCAGTGGAACGCAGCGCAGGCAGAAGGCACCGCAGGCCCTACACCCGTCCCGCGCTCGGCGCGGCCATGGCCGTCGTCGCGGCGGGCGCGCTGACCGTCACCGGCCTCGTGAGCAACGCGGAGGCCGCCGACGTCAACGTGGCCAAGAACGCGGGCTTCGAGTCCGGCCTCACCAACTGGACCTGTACGGCCGGCAGCGGGGCTGCCGTCTCCTCACCGGTGCACGGCGGCAGCTCCGCGCTCAAGGCGACCCCGGCCGGGCTGGACAACGCGCAGTGCAGCCAGACCGTCGCGGTGAAGCCCAACTCGACGTACGCGTTGTCCTCCTGGGTGCAGGGCAGCTACGTCTACCTGGGCGTGAGCGGCACCGGCACCACGGACGTCTCCACCTGGACGCCCAGCTCCACCGGCTGGTCCCAGCTCGCCACGAGCTTCACGACGGGCTCCTCCACCACCTCGGTGACCGTGTACACCCACGGCTGGTACGGCCAGCCCGCCTACTACGCGGACGACATCTCGGTCACCGGCCCGGACGGCGGCGGCGGCACCGACCCGGCCCCGACGGTCCCGGCCACGCCGGCGGGTCTCGCCTCGGGCTCCAAGACCTCGTCCTCCGTGTCGCTCTCCTGGAACTCCGTCTCCGGGGCCACCGGTTACACGGTCTACAAGGACGGCGCGAAGGCCACCACCTCGACCGGGACCTCGGCGACGATCTCCGGGCTCTCCGCCGACACCGCGTACTCCTTCGCGGTGAGCGCGACCAACGCGGCGGGCGAGTCCGCCAAGTCGAGTGCGATCAGCGTTCGTACGTCCACCTCGGGCACCACCAACCCGCCGCCGTCGACCACGGTGCCGAAGCACGCGGTGACCGGCTACTGGCAGAACTTCAACAACGGCGCGACCGTCCAGAAGCTCAGCGACGTGCCGTCCGCCTACGACATCATCGCGGTCTCCTTCGCGGACGCCACGTCCACGCCGGGCGCCGTCTCCTTCACGCTGGACTCGGCCGGCCTGAACGGCTACACCGTCGACCAGTTCAAGGCCGACATCAAGGCGAAGCAGGCCGCCGGCAAGAACGTCATCATCTCGGTCGGCGGTGAGAAGGGCGCGGTCGCGGTCAACAGCGACGCCTCCGCCACCGCCTTCGCCGACTCGGTCTACTCGCTGATGCAGACGTACGGCTTCAACGGCGTCGACATCGACCTGGAGAACGGCCTCAACTCCACGTACATGACGAAGGCGTTGCGCGCGCTCTCCACCAAGGCGGGCTCGGGCCTGGTCATCACCATGGCCCCGCAGACCATCGACATGCAGTCGACGTCCGGCGAGTACTTCAAGACGGCCCTGAACGTCAAGGACATCCTGACCGTCGTCAACATGCAGTACTACAACAGCGGTTCGATGCTCGGCTGCGACGGCAAGGTCTACTCGCAGGGTTCGGTGGACTTCCTCACCGCGCTCGCCTGCATCCAGCTGGAGGGCGGCCTCGACGCCTCGCAGGTCGGTCTCGGGGTTCCCGCCTCGACCCGCGGTGCGGGCAGCGGCTACGTCGCCCCGTCGATCGTGAACGCGGCGCTCGACTGCCTCGCCAAGGGCACCAGCTGTGGTTCGTTCAAGCCGGCCAAGACCTACCCGGCGCTGCGCGGCGCGATGACCTGGTCCACCAACTGGGACGCCACCGCGGGCAACGCCTGGTCGAGCGCGGTCGGCGCGCACGTCCACGCCCTGCCGTAACGTCCCGGCGCCCGTAGCACCCGGCCGGACAAACCGGCGCGGCCACCCGGCCGGGGCCACACCGTCGAAAAGCGTCACCGCTCCCCCGGTGGCGCTTTTCGGCGTTCCGGGAGAGCGGTGGGTGCCCGCGAGGTGACTCAGCCGAGGACGGCGAGCGCGTCGATCTCGATGAGCAGGCCCTTGGGCAGACCGACGTAGACCGTGGTGCGCGCGGCGGCGGGGGCCTTGAGTCCCTGCTCCTCGAAGTACGCGTTGTAGATCTCGTTCATCTCGGCGAAGTGGTCCACGTCCGTGAGGTAGACGCGCATCATCATCACGTCGTCCCAGCCGGCGCCGCCCTCCTCCAGGATCGCCTTGACATTGGCGAAGGTCTGGAGGGTCTGCTCGCGCAGGGTCGGGCCCGCCGGGGTCGGGGCCTGGCCCTCGACCGCCGGGAGGAAGCCGACCTGGCCGGCGACCTGGAGGATGTTCCCCTTCTTCACGCCGTGCGAGAACTTCGCGGGCGGGGTGGTGTGGGTGCTGGGGATGAGGGCGGTCTTCTCGGTCATGGGGTGTCCTTCGACTGTGCGGTGTACAGAAATACGGTGACGTACAGGGATGCGGAATCGCGGTGTGTATCGGTACGCAGGGCGCCCGGGGGCTCTCTACGGCGGGGATACGGCCGTGCCCGAGTACTCCCGGCTGATGGCGTCGGCGGTGCGGCGCAGCAGCGGCAGCAGGGCGAGGAGTTCCTCGGCGGTGACCAGGACGTTCGGCGCGGAGACCGACATCGCGGCGACCACGCGTCCGTCGGCCCCCCGGACCGGGGCGCCGACGCAGTTGATGGACTCCTCGTGGCCGCCGAGGTCGGTGGCCCAGCCCTGTTCGCGGACGACGGCGAGTTCGCGGAGGAAGGCCGCGGCGTTGGGTGTCGAACGGGACGTGTACGAGGGGTAGTCGAGCCGTTCGGCGACGGCCCGGCGCTCAGGTTCGGGAAGGTCGGCGAGGAGGAGTTTGGCGACGGCGGCGACGGACATGGCGACGGTCTTGCCGATGCGCGAGTACATCCGGACCGGGTAGCGGCTGTCCACCTTGTCGATGTAGAGGACCTCGCCCTCCTCGTACACGGCGAGGTGGACGGTGTGGCCGCACTGTTCGTTGAGGTCGACCAGGTGCGGGTGGGCGATCTCGCGGACGTCGAGGTTCTCGACGGCTTCCTGGGCGAGGGCGAAGAGGCGGGCGCCGAGCCGGTAGCGCTGGTCCTCCTGGCGGTAGACGAGCCCGTGTTCGCGCAGGGTGCGCAGCAGCCTCAGGGCGGTGGACTTGTGGACGCCGAGCCGGTCGGCGACGCCGCCCAGGTCGGCGGGGCCCTCGGCGAGCAGCGGCAGGATGCTGAGCGCGCGGTCGACGGTCTGGCTCATCCGGCTGCTCCTTCGGCCGAGTGCGCGAAGTCGCGCCCGGCTGCCGTGCGCCCGGTCCATCCGGGGCCGAGTCGCAGTCTCCCCCAGTCCTCGTCGTCCAGCGCGGCGAGCCGGTCGGCGTGGGCGCGGGCCGGGGGGCGGGTGAGATCGCCGGGGACGGTGAGGACGGCGGCGGCCATCAGGTGGCCGTGGCGGGCGCGGTCGCGTACGGGCAGTCCGCGCAGGGTGGCGGAGAGGAAGCCCGCGGCGAAGGCGTCCCCGGCGCCCACGGCGGCGACCACGTCGACGCGGAGCGCGGGGACGACGGTGGTCTCGTCGGTTCCGGGGCCGGGCGGGGTGCCTTCGGGGCGGGCGAGGACGGTGGCGCCGTCCGCGCCGTGTTTGACGACGAGGACGGTGGGTTCCGGCAGGGCGGCGCGGATGGCTTCGGGTCCGTGCACGCCCCAGGCCTCCGCCGCCTCGTCCTCGCCGACGAACACGAGGTCGGCGCCGCGTGCCAGGTCGCGCAGGACTCCGGGGCCGGCGGGGTGTCCGCGCCAGAGGCGGGGGCGGTGGTTGATGTCGAAGGAGACCAGGGGGCGGCCGGGGCGGTCGGCGGTGAGGGTGCGCAGCAGGGCGAGGCAGTCGTCGGAGAGCGCGGCGGTGATGCCGGAGAGGTGGAGGACGCGGCCGGCGAAGAGCGCGTCGTACGGGGCGTTGTGCGGGGACATCGCGGAGGCGGCGGACCCGGCGCGGTAGTAGGCGACCTCGTGGTGCGTGTCGGCGCGGTCGGCGGCGGTGCGGAAGTAGACGCCGGTGGGGCGGTCGGGGTCGCGCCGGACGGCGGAGGTGTCGACCCCGTGTCCGGCGATGGTGTCGACCAGGTGGTCGCCGAAGCCGTCCTCGCCGACCCGGCCGACCCAGGCCGTACGGTGTCCGGCTCCGGCCAGGGCGCAGGCGACGTTGGACTCGGCGCCGCCGATTCCGCGCAGGAAGGCGGGTACGTCGGCGAGGCGGCCGGGTTCGGTGGGCAGGAAGGTCACCATCGACTCGCCGAGGCAGACGACGTCGATGCCGGTGCCGTCGGCGTGGGTCGCGCTCGCGACGGCGTCCGCCGGGTCGGCCGTTCCCGTTCCCGCTCCGGTTCCGGGCACCTGGGCTCCTCGCTGGTCACTGGTCCGGCCGCCGGCCAGTGTCGACCGGCCCGCTGCTCCGCCGGCTCGTCGTTGACCCGGCGTCGGCTCGGATGTTAGACAGCCTGGAGCGACATACGCAATGAGCGTTGCAGAGGATGCAACGCTCGGAGGAATCAGGGAGAGGGGATCCGCATGGCAGCCGACGCGACATCCGGGAACGGGACCACGGGCGCCGCCGTGGCCGGTGCGGCCGAGGACGCGGCGACGGTCGCGGAGCGGTACGCCGCCGCGCTCGCCGACGAGCGGATCGACTCCCGCTTCAAGGGCCTGCCGCCGGACGCCGAGGGGCTCACCGTGGGCGCTCTCGCCGCCGAGGCGCGGCCCCTCTTCTCCGGCGGGTTCACCACCCCGCTGCTGACGCTCTCCGCCGAGTCGCTCGCCGGCAACCTCGCGCTCCTGGAGACGTACACCGAGCGCCACGGCCTGGCCTTCGCGCCGCACGGCAAGACCTCGATGTCGCCGCAGCTCTTCGCCCGCCAACTCCGCCACGGGGCCTGGGGCATCACCGCCGCCGTCCCGCACCAGGCCCGCGTCTACCGCGACCACGGCATCCGGCGGATCTTCCTCGCCAACGAGGTGGTGGACCCGGTCGCGCTGACCTGGCTGGCGGGCGAGCTCGACGCGGATCCGGAGTTCACCTTCGTCGCCTACGTCGACTCGGTGCGCGGGGTGGAGCTGATGGACGAGGCCCTGCGTGCGGCGGGTGCCCGCCGCGCGGTGGACGTGGTGGTGGAGCTGGGCGCGGGCGAGGGCGCCCGTACCGGTGTGCGTACGGAGGCGGAGTGCGCGGCGGTCGCGGACGCGGTCGCCGCCGTGTCCACGCTGCGCCTGGTCGGGGTCGCCGGGTACGAGGGCGAGGTACCGAAGGCCACGGCGGAGCGGGTCGCCGACTGGCTGCGCCGACTCGTGGCGCTGGCGGTGGAGTTCGACCGGGCCGGGCGCTTCGAGGGACTCGCCGGGGGTGAGGAGATCCTGGTGAGCGCGGGCGGCAGCGCCTGGTTCGACATGGTCGCCGAGGTGTTCGCCGACATCCCCGAACTGAGCCGTCCGGTCTGCAAGTTGCTGCGGTCGGGTGCGTACGTCAGCCACGACGACGGCCAGTACCGCAACCTCACTCCCTTCAACCGGGTCCCGGAGGAGGGGGAGTTGCGGGCCGCCTTCCGGCTCTGGACGCAGGTGGTCTCGCGCCCCACCGACGGCCAGGCGTTCGTCAACGCGGGCAAGCGGGACGCCGCCCACGACCTCCACCTCCCCGAGGCCCAGGTGATCCGTTCGGCGCGGGACGGATCGGTGCGGCCCGCCACCGGGATCACCGTCACCGGCCTTTCCGACCAGCACGGCTGGCTGGCCACCGAGCCGGGCACCGGCCTGGAGGTCGGCGACTGGGTCGGCCTGGGGCTCTCGCACCCGTGCACCTCCTTCGACAAGTGGCAGCTCATCCCGGTCGTACGGGAGGACGGCACCGTCGAGGAGTACCTGCGCACGTACTTCTGAACCCGCGCCGGGCCCACCGCACCCCGGTACCGGCGCGCAGGGCCGCACCCCGTGACGCGCCGCCCGGATCCGCCGCACCACCCGAACCGCACACCAGAACCCCCGGAGGGTCGCCATGGACCTCGTCATCCGCGACGCGCGCGTCATCGACGGCGGTGGCGGCCCGTCCTTCCGGGCGGACGTCGCCGTCGACGGCGGGCGGATCTCCGCGATCCACCCGGAGGGTGCGGCGGGCGCCCGCCCGAGCGCCCGCCGCACCCTGGACGCGGACGGCCTCGCCCTGGCCCCCGGCTTCATCGACATGCACGCCCACAGCGACCTCGCGCTGCTGCGGGACCCCGACCACAGCACCAAGGCCGCCCAGGGCGTGACGCTCGAAGTCCTGGGCCAGGACGGGCTGTCGTACGCCCCCGTGGACGACCGCACGCTCGCCGAGGTGCGCCGGACCATCGCCGGGTGGAACGGCGACGGCGAGGACATCGACTTCGACTGGCGCACGGTCGGCGAGTATCTCGACCGGCTGGACCGGAACTTCGGCGGCGAGGGCATCGCCGTCAACGCCGCCTACCTGGTCCCGCAGGGCACCGTCCGGATGTACGCGGTGGGCTGGGAGGACCGGCCCGCGACCGGGGCCGAGCTGGACCGGATGCGCGGACTCGTCGCCCAGGGCATGCGGGAGGGCGCGGTCGGCATGTCGTCCGGGCTGACGTACACCCCGGGGATGTACGCGGACGACGCCGAACTCACCGCGCTGTGCCGGGTGGTGGCCGATCACGGCGGCTACTGGTGCCCGCACCACCGCTCGTACGGGGCCGGCGCCCTGGAGGCGTACGAGGAGATGATCCGGCTCACCCGCACGGCGGGGTGCGCGCTCCATCTCGCCCACGCCACCATGAACTTCGGGGTGAACGAGGGACGTGCGCCCGAGCTGCTCGACCTGCTCGACCGGGCGCTGGACGAGGGCGCCGACATCTCCCTGGACACGTATCCGTACACCCCCGGCTGCACCACGCTGGTGGCGATGCTGCCGAGCTGGGCGAGCGAGGGCGGCCCGGAGACGACCCTGGCCCGGCTCGCGGACCCGGTGGTCGCCGCGCGGATCCGCCACGATCTGGAGGTCACCGGATCGGACGGCTGCCACGGGGTGCCGATCGACTGGGACACCATCGAGATCTCCGGCGTCACCGTCCCCGGGCTGTCCGGGTACGTGGGGCACACGGTCGCCGCCTCGGCACGGAAGCGCGGCGAGGAGCCGTGGACGACCGCGCGGCGGCTGCTCGACCAGGACCGCCTCGGCTCCACGATCCTCCAGCACGTGGGGCACGAGGAGAACGTCCGGCGGATCATGCGCCACCGGGTGCACACCGGCGGCAGCGACGGAATCCTGCGGGGCGACAAGCCGCACCCGCGGGCGTACGGCACCTTCCCGCACTATCTCGGGCACTACGCGAGGGAGTTGGGGGTGCTCGGCCTGGAGGAGTGCGTGGCCCATCTGACCTCACGGCCGGCGGCAAGGCTGCGGCTGACGGACCGGGGGCTGGTCCGCACCGGGTACCGCGCGGACCTCGTACTCTTCGATCCTTCGACGGTGGCGGCGGGTTCGACCTTCGAGGCGCCCCGGACCCTGCCGGTGGGCATCCCGCACGTGCTGATCGACGGCCGGTTCGTCATCGAGGACGGTCGCAGGACCCAGGTGCTGGCGGGCCGTTCGGTCCGCTCGACCGGTCGCTGACCCGGAAGCACGCGCGTCCCCGGGCCGCTCCGAGGCCCGGGGACGCGCCAGGAACCACTGCGTTACGGCCTGGGCAGGACGCAGCCGGTGCGGGTGAGGTCGATGACGCTGCCGGGGCCGACGCAGGGCACGATGCCGTAGGTCTCCTGGGCGTAGTTGATGCCCTGGCGCACGGTGACCGTGCCGTTGGCGTCGACCTCGCACGGGTTGTTCTCCGTGCACTGCTCGCCGTCCTCGTTGCCGGTGTTGTTGACGGCGACGACCTTGCCGGTCGCGTTGTCGATCACCGGGGAGCCGGAGGTACCGCCGATGGTCTGGCAGGCGGAGGTGTAGCGGACCGAGTCCTTCCAGGTCCAGGCGCCTTCCTTGAGACGGTAGACGAAGCCGTCCACGGCGCAGGAGTAGGTCCGCTTCCAGTAGCCGGACGCGACGGTGATCGCGGTGCCCTGGACGGGGTGCGTGGCGGAGAGCTCCAGCGCCTTGATGCCGTAGCTGCTCTCTATCTGGGCGTAGGTGCGGGTGAGCTGGTAGAGCGAGATGTCGGTGTCGGTCATCGTGCCGTAGGCGATCTTGCTGGCGCGCAGGGTGCCGACGCCGGTGCCCGCCGCGTTGAGCAGGGTGAAGGAGCGGGTGGACGCGCGGTTGAGGATGACCTGCCCGGCGGCCGGGAAGCCCGTCTCCAGGCAGTGCCCGTTGGAGAGGACCAGCGCGGGGTCGGTGGGCAGCGCGGTGGGGGTACGGACGACGGAGCCGGAACAGTTGCTGAGCGCCACGGTGCCGGCGAAGCCGACCGCCTGGACACCGGCGACGGCCGGGGCGGCGGACACTCCGGCGCGGGCGGCCGGGGCGGACTTGCCGACGGACGCGGACGCCGGGGAGGCGTGCGCCCCGGAATCGGCGGCGGCGACCGCGGGCACCGCGCCGGCGCCGAGCAGCAGGGCGCTCAGGAGCGCGGCGACGAGAGGCTTCTTCATGGGGGGGTCCCCTCCGATGACCTGGCGCGCGGACCCGCCGGGGTCGGCCGGCCCGCACACGCGCGACCGGAGATCTTCCGGCCTTGGCATGAGCATGTTCACGTACCGGACGTGCCCCCACAAGGGGCGAAATCAAGCCGCGCACCGCGGGCCCGATCGCCCTCTTGGCGCACCCGCACCGGCCCGCCGGTCCGCCTGACGCGCCGCTGACGCCCCACCCCCTCAAGAGCGGCGGTGGCCGGGTTCAGGCCCCGGCCGCCGCCGCCTCCCTGGCGTAGGTCACGGCCTGGAGGAGCGAGAGCCCCGGCTCGGCCCGGCGTAGCGCCTTGATGGCCTCGGTGGAGTCGGCGGGTCCCGTGAAGCCGGAGGCGGTGAGCCGTTCGCGCACCCAGCGGACCCGCAGCTCCCCCTCGGGGCGGCCGGTGTACCGCCCGACGAGGGCGAGCGCGCGCTCCAGGCCGGGCCGGTCGGTGTCCGCCGCGGAGGCCAGTTCCTCGCGCAGCGCGGCGAGGACTTCGTCGACGTCGTGCAGGACGAGGACGGCGAGGTGGTTCTTCGTGAGGAGTCCCATGCCCGCACCCTTCCCGGGTGCCGCGGCCCCCGTGCGCGAGTTGAGCGAGATCTGAGGCGGCCCCTTCGTACGCGCGTACGCACCGACGCCGGCCGGTCCCACGCGTGTGCGAGCGGGCGGCCCGGGTGGCGCATCTCACCCGTGCTCGCGGCGCGCACCCGTATTCCAAGCCGCACCACCGGGACGACCTGACGTTCCCACGGCTCACCCGCCCGGCCGCATGGCGATGGAAGCCTCGGCGGCCGGCCGGCACGTCGCCGGAGGCGCCGCCGGGCGGTGAGCTCCGAGCACGCCGCGAAACACCGCCGTAAGCTCGCGGACATGCAGGTCATCCAGTCCACGAAGCTCGCCAACGTCTGCTACGAGATCAGGGGCCCCGTGCTGGAGGAGGCGATGCGGCTGGAAGCGGCCGGTCAGCGCATCCTCAAGCTGAACACGGGCAACCCGGCGGCGTTCGGTTTCGAGTGCCCGCCCGAGATCCTCGAAGACATCCTGCGCAACGTCGCGGGGGCGCACGGATACGGCGACGCGAAGGGCCTGCTGTCCGCGCGCCGCGGTGTGATGCAGCACTACCAGACCAAGGGCATCCCGCTGGACGTCGAGGACATCTATCTCGGCAACGGGGTCTCCGAGCTGATCCAGATGTCGATGCAGGCCCTGCTGGACGACGGCGACGAGGTCCTCGTACCGGCGCCCGACTACCCGCTCTGGACCGCCTCGGTCTCTCTGGCGGGCGGTACCGCGGTGCACTACCGCTGCGACGAGCAGGCCGACTGGATGCCGGACCTCGCCGACATCGAGCGGAAGATCACGGACCGCACCAAGGCCATCGTGATCATCAATCCGAACAATCCGACCGGCGCCGTCTACGACGACGAGATGCTGCGCGGGCTGACGGAGATCGCGCGGCGCCACTCCCTGGTGGTCTGCTCGGACGAGATCTACGACCGCATCCTGTACGACGGCGCCACCCACACGCCGACCGCGGCGATCGCCCCGGACCTGCTGGTCCTCACCTTCAACGGGCTGTCCAAGAACTACCGGGTGGCCGGGTACCGCTCCGGCTGGCTGGCGGTGTGCGGCCCGAAGGAGCACGCCTCCTCGTACATCGAGGGGCTGACCATCCTCGCCAACATGCGGCTCTGCGCCAACATGCCCGCACAGCACGCGGTGGCTGCGGCCCTCGGCGGCCGGCAGTCGATCGACGATCTGGTGCTGCCGGGCGGCCGGATCCTGGAGCAGCGGGACGTGGCGTACGACCTGCTGACGCAGATCCCCGGGGTGACCTGCGTGAAGCCGAAGGGCGCCCTGTACCTCTTCCCCCGGCTCGACCCGAAGGTCTACAAGATCAAGGACGACCGGCAGATGGTGCTGGACCTGCTGCGGGCCGAGAAGATCATGGTGGTGCACGGCACCGGGTTCAACTGGACGGAACCCGACCACTTCCGGGTGGTCACCCTGCCCTCGGCGGAGGACCTCCGGGACGCGGTGACCCGGATCGCGCACTTCCTGGACGGCTACAGCCAGCCCTGAGCCCGCGCCCGGGCCGTGCTGGCCGTGCTGGCCGTGCCGGCCGTGCCGGCCGTGCCGAACGGCCGGGTCAGGCGGTCGGGACCAGGCGGTGCGTGCCGGTGGCCGCCGACAGTGCCTCGGCGTGCGCGTCCATCCGTTCCGCGGCGAGGATCGCCACGGTGGTGTCGGCGCGCGACGCCGCCACCACGAGCGCCCGGCCCGCGAGGGAGTGGGCGCGGCGGTGCAGGGCCGCGGGCGGGGCGTCGATCAGCCCGGCGTGCCGGGCCGGGGGCGCGCCGCGCAGCCGCGACACCTGCTCGGCGATGCGGTCTCCGTCCGCGTCGAGCCCCAGCTCGTCGGTGACGGAGAGCAGCGCGGCGAGGTGACCCGCGAGCTGGATGTCCAGCTCTTCCTCGCGGCTGCGGTGCGGGAATCCGGCGGTGTCGGCCGGCGTGTGGACCGACGGAGTACGGATCGGCTCGTACATGGGTGGCCTCCAGGGTCTGCTGGAAAACCATCCTATCTTGGAATCAGTCTAAAGTTGTCTGCGATCTCGACCTGTGGACGGACCCGGGCGGGGGGTGACCGGCCCGCTCTCCGGCCACCCCCGCCCACCGCGCTCAGACGGGCTTGCGGACCCGGACGGTCGCCGTGGCCATGCTCGCGAGGTGCAGGTCGTCGCCGGCGTAGCCGACCTCGTAGGTCACCTCACCGTTGGCTCCGGGGATGTCGTCGACGGTGAAGGTGCCGTTCGCGGCGACGGCGGCCGAGGTCAGCGTGCCGGTGCCCCTCTTGTCGGTACGTACGACGGAGAGCGTGATCCCGGCCGGCAGTGCGCGGCCCTGTCCGGTGAGGGTGCCGGTGATCCGCAGGCCGACACCCTTGGTGCCCTCCGCCGGGGCGGTCAGCGCGATCGCGGTCGGGGCCTTCGCCACCTCGGTCTCCAGGGAGACGTCCTCGGTCGGGCGGTGGGTCAGGTCGCCGGTGAAGGAGACCGTGTACGTGGCCGGGCCGACCACCGACGGCACGTCCAGCACGGTGAACGTGCCATCGGCGTCGACCTCGGCGGCGGCGAGCGTACGGTCGCCGCCCGCGTCGTGGCGTACGGCCGTCACCTTGACCGGCTGCGCGGGTGCGGGCCCGTCGATCTCCAGCCGGCCCCGGATGCCGAGGGGCTCACCGACCACGGGCTGGGCCGCACTGGTGGAGAGGCCGCCGGCGAAGCGGGTGTCGTACTGGGCGGCGGGCGGCTGGATGATGTGCAGCCAGTACTCGTATCCGTTGCCGCCGTTGGTGACGGCGAAGAGGCGGGAGCCGTCCTCGGACCAGGCGAGTCCGCGCGGCTGGACCTTGTTCCCGTCGAGCGCGCCCTCGAAGGCGAACTCCAGCGGGGGTGTGGTGTCGGCCGGGTCGGCGGCCTGGACCAGCAGGTCGGCGGTGGAGCCGGTGGCGGCGGCGCCCCGCGCGATGTACTTCCCGTCGCCGCTGAAGGCGACCGCGGCGGCCACGGCCCCCGCGGGCAGCGGCTGGTAGGCGGTGGCGGCGTCGGAGAGGTCGTCCGCGTCGAGCAGCCGGGTGCCGGCGATGGCGTCGGCGACCGCGATCCGCTTGCCGTCCGGGGACTGGGCGACGTCCCGCATGTCCAGGCCGCCCTGGCCGGCGCTGTCGGCGAACCGGCGTTCGGCGTTACGGACCAGGGTGGTGCCGCTCGCGTCGAAGACGGTGAGGAAGGGGTCGGTCACGGTGGTCCCCCGGGGCTGGGCCATGATCAGCCGGTCCGGGTTCTGCGGGGAGCCGAAGAGCCGCAGCCGGCCGGTGGCGTTCCAGCCGGTCGCGGTGGTCCTGCCGTCGGCCGTCCCGAAGAGGGTGTACGTCCGGTTGTCGCAGTCGCTGTCGCCCGAGGTCTCGGTGTACCAGACCCGGCCGCCGGCGAAGCCCGCGTCACGGGGGCAGTAGACGTCGTAGTTCCCGTAGTAGCGCGCGGTCCTGGCGTAGGTGGCGGTGTCGAAGGAGATCACGCCGGAGGTCTGGGCGACCTCGAGGGTGGCCCCGTCCGGACTGAGTGCCAGCGAGGAGGGCGCGTCGTCGGTCGCCAGCGTGGCGACCCTCGCCCCGTCGAAGTCGAAGACGTGGACGGAGCCCGCGCCGGAGCTCCTGCGGTCGTCACTGACGTAGACGCGCTGGTGGGCCGAGTCGACGACCAGCGCCCCGAACGAGCTGATCGGCAGCTTGGCGACCTGCTCCCCGGCCGCCCCGGTGTCCGTCCCGGCGGCCTGCGCGACGGGCGCGGCGAGTGCGGTCAGGCCGACCGCGCCGAGCGAGAGGGCGGTGACCGCCGCGGCGACCCGCAAGCGGAGCCATGAGTTCCTCAACTTACTTCCCCCACAAGCTTGTTGACACCACCGGGCGACTCCCGGAGGCGTGTGGAGAAAGAGTAGCTCTCGTGAACATGCAGTACGCAAGAGGTTGTTGTGAACCGGCGTGTCACGCGAATTCACCGCGCCCCTTGAAACATCCGCGCCCGCAACGACGCACGGCCCCCGGAACCGCTGCGGTTCCGGGGGCCGTTCACGTACGAAAGCGGGCTCGGCCCGTTCGGTTCACCCCAGGCGCTGGACCAACGCCCGGTACTCGTCCCACAGTTCCTTCGGCGTGTGGTCGCCGAAGGTGTTGAGGTGCTCGGGGACCAGCGCCGCCTCCTCGCGCCAGACCTCCTTGTCGACGGTGAGAAGGAAGTCCAACTCGGCCTCGGTGAGCCCGAGTCCGTCCGTGTCGATCGATCCCTTGGCCGGCAGGATGCCGATCGGCGACTCGACGCCCTCCGCCTTGCCCTCCAGGCGCTCCACGATCCACTTGAGCACCCGGCTGTTCTCGCCGAACCCGGGCCAGACGAACCGGCCCGTGTCGTCCTTGCGGAACCAGTTCACGTAGTAGATCTTCGGCAGCTTCGACTGGTCGGGCTTGTCCGCACCCACCTTGATCCAGTGGTTCATGTAGTCGCCCATGTTGTAGCCGCAGAACGGCAGCATGGCGAACGGGTCGCGGCGCAGCTCGCCGACCTTGCCCTCGGCGGCGGCGGTCTTCTCGGAGGCGACGTTGGCACCGAGGAAGACGCCGTGCTGCCAGGTGAAGGACTCGGTGACCAGCGGTACCGCGGTGGCGCGGCGCCCACCGAAGAGGATGGCCGAGATCGGCACGCCCTTCGGGTCCTCCCACTCGGGGGCGATGATCGGGCACTGGCCGGCCGGGACGGTGAAGCGGGCGTTGGGATGGGCGGCGGGGACGCCGGACTCGGGCGTCCAGTCGTTGCCCTTCCAGTCGGTGAGGTGCGCGGGCGGCTCCTCGGTCATGCCCTCCCACCAGACGTCGCCGTCGTCGGTGAGCGCGACGTTGGTGAAGACGGAGTTGCCCCACATCGTCTTCATCGCGTTGGCGTTGGTGTGCTCGCCGGTGCCGGGCGCGACACCGAAGAAGCCGGCCTCGGGGTTGATCGCGTAGAGCCGGCCGTCCTCGCCGAAGCGCATCCAGGCGATGTCGTCGCCGATGGTCTCGACGCTCCAGCCGGAGATGGTGGGCTCCAGCATCGCGAGGTTGGTCTTGCCGCAGGCGCTCGGGAACGCGGCGGCGACGTACTTCGCCTCCCCGCGCGGCGGCGTGATTTTGAGGATCAGCATGTGCTCGGCGAGCCAGCCCTCGTCGCGCGCCATGACGGAGGCGATGCGCAGCGCGTAACACTTCTTGCCCAGCAGGGCGTTGCCGCCGTAGCCGGAGCCGTACGACCAGATCTCGCGGTCCTCGGGGAAGTGCGAGATGTACTTGGTGGGGTTGCACGGCCACGGCACGTCCCGCTCCCCCTCCGAGAGCGGGGCGCCGAGGGTGTGCACCGCCTTGACGAAGAAGCCGTCGGCGCCGAGTTCGTCGAGGACCTCCCGCCCCATCCGCGTCATGGTGCGCATGGAGACGGCGACATAGGCGGAGTCGGTGAGTTCCACGCCGATCGCCGAGAGCGGGGAGCCGACCGGGCCCATGCAGAAGGGCACGACGTAGAGGGTGCGGCCGCGCATCGAGCCCCGGAAGACGCCCTGTTCGCCGGAGAAGATCTCCCGCATCTCGGCGGGATCCTTCCAGTGGTTGGTCGGGCCCGCGTCCGACTCCTTCGCGGAGCAGATGAAGGTGCGGTCCTCGACGCGGGCGACGTCGCTCGGATCGGAGGCGGCGTAGTAGGAGTTGGGGCGCAGCGTCGGGTCCAGCTTCGTGAACGTGCCCTTGGCGACGAGCTCCTCGCACAGGCGCTCGTACTCGGCTTCTGAACCGTCGCACCAGACCACACGGTCCGGCTGGGTGAGAGCCGCGATCTCGTCGACCCAGGAGACGAGCTCCTGGTGCCGGGTGGGAAGAGGGGAGGGAGCCGCGATGTCGCGCGCCACGATCGCTCCTTGTCGAGGGTGGATTGCCGTTGATGCCCCGTGGGGGCTTCGACCCGGACGCTTCGACTGCGTCATCCCTGGCGCTCATCCGGTGCCGACCGCACTCATTTGATCATCCGACGGTACCGCCCATCTGTCCAGAGGGCCTCACATGTGAGCATGGCCACTCGGAGCGTGAGCATGAACGCCCCGAAACGGGCCGCGCAGCGTGGTCGCCGCCACCCGGAGCGTGACCACCGCCACTCATAGGCAGCACTTACGGAGGCGTAGGTAGCATGCGGACATGACTGCTGCCGGTGCGTCCGCACCCGAAACCGCCGTCCTGGACGCCGTGCCTCTCAAGCCACGGATGCGCGGCTGGCTGCACGCCGGCATGTTCCCCGCGGTGGTGGTCGCCGGACTGGCGCTCATCACGCTCACGGACAGCACCAAGGGACGGATCGCCTGCGCGGTGTACGTCCTCAGCGCCTGCCTGCTCTTCGGCGTGAGCGCGGTCTACCACCGCGGCACCTGGGGCCCGCGCGGCGAGGCGGTGCTCCGCCGGCTGGACCACGCGAACATCTTCCTGATCATCGCGGGCACGTACACACCGCTCACCCTGCTCCTGCTGCCGGATTCCACCGGGCGGCCCCTGCTGTGGGCGGTCTGGGCGGCGGCGCTGGCGGGGATAGCGTTCCGGGTGTTCTGGGTCGGCGCCCCGCGCTGGCTGTACACGCCCTGCTACATCGCGATGGGCTGGGCGGCGGTCTTCTTCCTGCCGGACTTCATGCGGGCCGGCGGCGTCGCCGTCCTGGTCCTGGTCGTCGTCGGCGGAGTGCTCTACAGCGTGGGAGGCGTGATCTACGGCCTCAAGAAGCCGAACCCCTCACCGCGCTTCTTCGGCTTCCACGAGGTCTTCCACTCGCTGACCCTGGCCGCGTTCATCGCCCACTACGTGGGCATCTCGCTCGTCGCCTACCAGCACGGCTGAACGGCCCGTCCGCCCGTCCGGCCGAGCGGCCGAGCGGCCGAACCGTTCCTCCTGAACCCATTCGACCCCTGTGGCCACAGCCACAGGGGTCGTCCCGTCACCGGGTCGGGGCCGGAACTCAGCCGCCCAGCCGCCGGGTCAGCTCCTCCGCGTCCGTGGTCGGGGTCTCGCAGACGAAGTGGCGGCAGACGTACGCGGTCGGCTCGCCGCCCACCAGCGCCCGGTCCACCAGCAGCGGGAACTCCCCGCCGCCCGGCTCCCCCACCGCGACGACCGCGCCGGGCGCCCGGCCCAGCAGCGCCGTACGGTGCAGCTCACCGCCGACCGGACCGGCGACCGCCACCTCGCGCGGCCCGTCGAGCAGCGCCTCGGCGACGGCCAGCCCCCAGCCCACGAACCGTGGGGCGCGCGGCCCGAGCGCCTTCACCACCTGGAGTGCACCCTCGGCCGCCGTGCGGTGCGGCTCGGATCCGGTGTGCGCCGCGTACGACAGGAGGGCACCGGCCGCCGCCGTCCAGCCGGACGGGGTGGCGTTGTCGGTGGGGTCCTGCGGGCGGCGGATCAGCTTCTCGGCGTCGTCCGCCGTGTCGTAGAGCTGCCCGCCCTCCCCCGTGAACCGGGTCAGCACCACGTCGAGCAGCAGCCCGGCGAACTCCAGCCAGACCCCCTCACCGGTCACCGACGACAGCGCGAGGAACCCCTCGGCGACGTCCGCGTAGTCCTCCAGCACCCCGCTGTTCCCGCCGGCCCGCCCCTCCATCGAGGTGCGGCAGAGCCGGCCGTTCTCGCCCATGTGTACGCGTACCAGCAGGTCGGCGGCCTCCGTGGCCCGCTCGACCAGGTCGGGCCGGTCGAAGTACGCGCCGGTCTCGGCCAGCGCCGCGACGGCCAGGCCATTCCAGGCGGCGACCACCTTGTCGTCCCGCCCCGGACGGGGCCGCAGCTCCCGGGCTGCCAGCAGCCGGGCCCGCACGGAAGCGATCCGCTCGGCGTCGGGGTCGGGGTCGGTGTCGATGTCGATGTCGATGTCGGTGTCGGTGTCGGTGTCGGTGTCGGGGGTGTCCTCGTCCGCCCGCGCCCCCGCCGTACCGGCGTCGAGCCGGAGCACCGAGGAACCCTCCTCGAAGGTGCCCTTCTCGGTCACCCCGAAGCGGGCGGCGGCGAACGCCCCGTCCTCCTCGCCCAGCACCTCGGTCAGCTGCGCCGGGGTCCAGACGTAGAACGCGCCCTCCACGTGCCGGCCCTCGGCGTCCTCGCTGTCGGCGTCCAGCGCGGAGGCGAAGCCGCCCTCGGTGGTCCGCAGTTCGCGGACCAGGAAGTCGGCCGTCTCCAGCGCCACCCGACGGGCCAGGTCCGACCCGGTCGACCGCCACAGGTGGGCGTACACGCGGCAGAGCAGCGCGTTGTCGTACAACATCTTCTCGAAGTGCGGAACGGTCCACTCCCGGTCCACCGCGTACCGGGCGAACCCGCCGCCGAGCTGGTCGTAGATGCCGCCCATGGCCATCGCCGCGCAACTGTCCGCGGCCATCTGCAGGGCCCCCTCGGAGCCGGTACGGGCATGGTGCCGCAGCAGGAACTCGATCGCCATCGACGGCGGGAACTTCGGCGCACCGCCGAACCCCCCGTGCGTGTCGTCGTAGTCCCGGGTCAGCCCCAGCAGCGCCCGCCCGAGGTCCGACTCGTCCGGCACGCCCTGCCCGCCGTGCGCCAGCGACCGCCCGGCCAGATCCGCCACGATGTGCCCGGCCACCTCGGCGACCTCTCCGCGCCGGTCGGTCCACGCGGCGGTCACACCCTCCAGCACCTGCCGGAAAGACGCCATGCCGTGCCGGGGCTCGGGCGGGAAGTAGGTACCGAAGTAGAAGGGTTCGGCCTCCGCCGTCAGGAACACGGTCATCGGCCACCCGCCCTGCCCGGTCGCCGCCTGCACCGCCTCCATGTACACGGCGTCGACGTCCGGCCGCTCCTCCCGGTCCACCTTCACCGGGACGAAGTGCTCGTTGAGGTAGGTGGCGAGCGCCTCGTCCTCGAAGGACTCGTGTGCCATGACGTGGCACCAGTGGCAACTGGCATACCCGACGCTGAGCAGCACGGGTACGTCACGGCGCTTGGCTTCCTCGAACGCCCCGGGCGACCACGGCCACCAGTCGACGGGGTTCTCGGCGTGCTGCTGCAGGTACGGGGAGGTCGCATTCGCCAACCGGTTCATGCCTGCCAGTCTGGCACCCGAGCGGGGAGAGATCCCGCGTGGCACTCGGAACAGCTGCCTGATCGTCAAGCCTCAGGCGCACGATCCGATTCAAGCGGGCGACGCCACCATTCGGTGGCTTTGAAGCAACCCATGAGCCAATGCGCTTCCGCTTCGTCGAGAATGATGCTCCCGATGAACGGTATCTGGCCGAAGTGGAGCATCCTCTCCTCAATGGCCACAGGCTCCCAGTCGAGATCGTGGTGGAGCAGTACGGCGAACTGCTCCCCGCGTTTCTGCCAGAAGACCATGGGCTCGCCACAGTCGTTCATGAACGGCTTGACGATGTCGTCCGGCGCGAACTCCACGTCCGCCATGTCCGCCCACCTGCCGACGCCTTCCCGCTCCCGGCGGAGGTAGCTCCGCATTCGCCACGCGAAGGCCTCGGACGCGTCATCGTCCAGCAGGGAATCCCGCTGGACGACTACGGACTTCAGTGTCTTCCGCAGTGCTTCGGCACGGCGGAGCTGACGGGTCGCGTTGGCCCAGAAGAGACCGCCCCGCTCGGGATCATGGACTACACAGAGCACGGGGAGAGTGCCGTCGCGCCAGTTGTCCCCGTGATCCCCGACCCGGACACGATGTCCCCTCCGAGTACGCACCGAGACCCCGCCCTTGACCTGCACCGCCAGGGAGTCTGCCGTCCGCTGTCCGTTCTCGACGAAGGTGACATGCAAGTCCTCTCCGTGGTCGTTAGCGCCGTCAATCTCCTGCACGATATGGCCGTGCCGCTCCAGCAAGGAACGCACCTCGTTCACAGCCATGCGTCCAACCCGCCGGCTCTCGGGCACCTTTGGCATCTCGCCCCCTCTTGATCCATTCGATCAAGGCTAGGGCAGAACACGGACGCGCAACCCGACTTCGGGGCCACCGATGGCGACTGACGTACGGCACCACGGTGTCGAGCGGCGAAGACCAGCCAGCCATTCAGCGAGCGTCGGCCTCAGGGAGGGGCAGTTCGTCCAGGTCGAGGGTGTACGTGCGCCCGTCGGACAGTTCGATGGGCAGCTTGCCCGAACCGTACTTGTGCGTGTGGGCTGCGATGTAGCCGGAGCCGGTGGGCTGGGTGTGGACGACAACCTCCGCGGCGTACGGGTCCACCACCACGTAGACCGGGATGCCGTAACGGCCGTACTTCGCGGTGCAGTCGTCGTAGTCCTTGCGCGCGGAAGAGACCGAAACCACCTCGGCGATCAGCAGCACGTCCTCGAAGCCGTAGCGCTTGCCCTGCCGCTGCGCGTCCTCCCGCAAGATCGCGAAGTCCGGAGCCGAGTTCTCGTCCGCCGGGAAGTCCAGATACACGTCGGAGGCGGTCTTCGCGTGCCGGCCGAGCGAGAGCGAGTCGATCTGCATCGACTTGATCGTGCTGGAGTGCTCGAAGCTCTGCGGAGTCATGACCACCTTCCCGTCGACACCGAAGAAGACCACGTACCCGGCTGGGAACTCGGTGCGCATGACCGCGTCGACGCTCATCAACGGCTCCTTCCTGTCGCCCTCAGAATATGACGCCCCGGACCCGCACGGGGGCGATCACGAAGAGTGTCAGCCGGGCTGGTGCCATACGCGGGCCAGTCGGTCGGCCGCCGCGGCCCCTACTCCTCAACGGCGACAGCGGGTGCGCCACCTTCCGAACACCGGCGGATGCTGGCGTACATCTCGGGCCCCCACTCAGGTGAGGCAGCCAGTTCGGCCTCCGCCCAGGCCTCTATGCTCTTGCCCAGTTCCTCATCTTACGTGTCCATGCAACTACCCCCTGGCAAAACACCAGGTCAGGACTACCTGCTTGTGTTAAGTCACTGGCACCAGTGAATCAGCGGAAGCATAAGTGGCAGGACGCATAGCCCACACTCAAGAGAACGGGCACGTCCCGCCGCTTAGCTTCCGTCATCGCCTCCTCTCCCCATGGCCACCAGTCCACTGGATTGGAGGCGTGCTGGAGCAGGTAGGGCGACTGTGCGTGAGCCAGTCTGTTCATGCCGCCTTCGTTGCACGGTCCGCCCCGGGGCGGACGGCCATCCGCGCTGCGGGCGCGGCATCGCCTGCCCGCACCACCTGGCCCTCAGGGAGAGGGCAGGTTCTGTCCGACGTCGGTGGGCAGGCCATCAGGCCGTGCAGCCGAGGGCCTTCTTCACCCTCGGTACGAAGTCCGCGGCGAACGCTTCCAGGTCCTTGCGGCGTCGGGTGACATCGCCTTCGACCTGCCTACTGAGGTTCATCTGCACGGAGAGGAACTCCGCGTTCGGACTCGAACATCCCGTGCTGACCATCGCGTTGCGGTCACCCACCGCTCCCAGCCCCTCGAACGGCAGGGCCGGGATCTTCTCCCGGTTCTCGAACCGGAAACTCTCCAGATCGTCCATGGGGTCGTACAACTTCTCGTTCTTCTCGACCGTGAGATCCACTACCAGCCAGTCGTCCACCTCGATCTGGCATCTCCCCCAGGTTCCCTTCCCCGTGTCCACGAGCGAACCACCCACGGTCCTGAACTTCTCACCGTCGACGAGGAACGGGTCGAGCGCCTTCTCACTCAGCCCGACCCCGCACACTTCCTTCGGAACGGCATACTCCCGCCCACCGCCGCACGCCGCGAGCGACAGAGCGAGGCATGCGACGAGCCCCGAGGCGGCGGCGAACCGCCCGACCGTTGAACTCACTGGTCCCCCACGATCCCTTCGGCCTTCTTGTTGCCGTCATTGGCCGACGCGCCGATCTTTGAGTACACGCCGGTGTCCTGGGAAAAGCCCTCGTGGGCCGGGTCCTCGGCCCACGGGCCGTTCTCTCGGTGCCAGACATCCGCCAAGGCTCTGAGCTCCGTGTTCCGGCTCTGGTAGGTCTCGACGTGGTTGGCCTGGGCCGTGTGGTTGATCTCGTTCTGCTCGTCCTGGAGCCAGGCGGACGTCACCACGTCCACTCCGCGTTGAGCGGCGTCCCCCCAGGGGCCCAGCAGGGCGTTGGCGGCGCCACCGACGACGTGGTAGGTCCATGTCCTGTGCCACGAGGCGTCGGTGAGATCACCGTCCTTCTCATCGTTGGTCGCCTGGTAGCGGGCTTCCTCGATGAAGCCGATCGTGCGGCCGGCCCGGTCGAGGCTGTCCTCGGGGTGGTCCTTCTCCGTGTAGATGTCGGCCACGATCGCGTGGTGCGTCTGGTTGGTGAGTTCGGCGTAGGCGTCCTTGTTCCGCGCGATCTGCTTGGTGACCTCCATCAGCTGGTCCGCGTCCATACCGTGGGTTCCCAGAGGGTCGCTCATCGCCAGATGGACGGTGTCGCCGTGGTTGCCCAGGGCGAACGCCATGTCGTCGCGCATCTCCGCCGGGAAGTCATTGCCCTTCGCGGCGAGGAAGCCCAGGGAACGCTTCATGGCTGCGTCCTGCTCGGCGGTGTGCGGCAGGAACTCCGAAGCAGGGGCGTCCGGACGGGTCGCACCCGACACGGCCGCGAACATCGCGCGCCCGGTCGCCTCCAGTGCCTCGTTCCCTCCGTCCTTCAGCGGTGAGTCGTCGAAGGAGTGCCGGTCCTTGAGTACCCATTCCGCGTTGTCCTGCGGTTCCTTCGTGTTGAAGAAGTCGGTCGCCGCGTCGGGGCTGTTGGCGAGCGCCTTCATGAGGCCGGTCATCGGGTCACGGCCGAACTCGGCGTCGCCGATGAAGTTCATCCTCGGCATGAACTGGCCGTTGCCCTGCCAGTACTTCTCCGGCAGCCTCAGCTCCTCCTCCTTGGCGACCAGCGCGTCGCCGTACTTGTTGAGGAACTGGTCGTCGTAGTCGCCGGTCCTCAGGAGGTCGCTCATCAGCTGGTAGCCGTAGAGGTTCCCCGTACGCGTCGGACAGAGGTCGCCGGAGAGGCGCACCATGTCGTTCTCCCACTGCCGCATGGCCGGGCTGTCCGACTGGGTCGCCCCACCCAGGACGGCTCCCAGGTTCTGCTGGAACGAGCCGAGCCGGTCGAGCTCCGCCCTGGTCAGCTCGTCCGGGTTGTCCGGGCTGGAGAGGTCGGCCCAGAACTCCAGCACCTTCTTCGGACCCACCTGGGTGGCGAACTCCTCCTGGAACAACGGGTCGTTCCGGTACGACGCGAGCAGCCCGTCCAGCCTCTGGAACTCCTCCGGCGACATGTCGTCGCCGTTCTCCTCGAGGATCTTGGCCGCTTCCTCCGCCGCGCGGACCGCGTCGATCGCCGAGTCACGATCCGCGTACGCGGCTCCGGAGAACCCGAACTCCGCCTGGTCCACCAGGGCCCGCAGAACCGTCGAGGCCGTCGTGTCGCTCTCCGCCGCCCGGCCGAGGATCACCTGCACGTCGTCCCGGAGTTGGTCGACATCCTGCTGGGAGTGGTCCGTGACGTCGTGGCCCTCGGCCGCCCGGTCCGGATGGACCACCATCGTCACGGTGAAGCCACCGCCACTGGTGGAGGTCACCGTGAGATTCTTCCGGCGGCCCCGCTCCAAAGCCTGGTCCAGCTGCTGCTTGTACCCCACCAGTTCGTCGTGGGTGTCCTGGAGGATGTCGTGGATGCTCTTCGCCTGGGTGTGGGCGTCGGTGAACTCGCCGGCCGTCTTGGTGATGAACTCCCGGGAGACCGTCGCGTTCGCGCCGGCCCACTTGGCCTTTTCCGCCTTGGCCTTCAGATCGTCCCGCGCGCCGGTCTCCATGGTGCCCAACTCCTCCACCACGCCCTGCCAGGCAATGACGGCCTGGCCGAGACGGCCGAAGTCCGCCTGGCACAGGGTCTCGAAGTCCATCAGCGCCGCGTCCTCTCGGTGAATCCGTCGTCCAGGGGCGCGATGCTGCTCACGACGTCGTAGACGTACGTCTCGTCACCGGCGTGGGCGTTCCGCGTGAAGTCCATGTGGTTGGAGATGTGAGCGCACGCGTCCAGCAAGGTCTTCAACTGCCGTTCCCAGCACTCCTGGACATGGTCGAGGGCACCGCCCAACGAGAAGCCCTGGGTCCCCAGATCCTTGGCGGCCTCCTGGCGTTTTCAACCGCTCCCACTCGTCCCAGGCCATCAGACCCCTCCCCCGTAAACATGTGCACCCCATCTAAAATGGAGGCTAGGGAGTTCGCTCGCTCTCAGCCACCCTCACCCCCGCAATCGCGCCAGCGCTTTGCGCCTCCGCCCCAAGGCGTCCCGCACCGGGCATGGACCGCCGACCAGCCCTGGTACGGAAAGGCGTCGAACCGGGGCGTATGGGGGGCGTCAAACCAGCCACACCAGGTGCGACCCACGGTCGGCGAACTGTGTCCGGAAGTGATTGCCGCGGTCACCACGCAAGGCTGTCCCTCGCCCCGCTCGGCCGTTCAGCGCACCCCGGGCCGTTTCCGAGGACCTGCCCATGGTGGCCGGGGCGATCGGCCGACGCCGGGGCAGGAGGCACGAGCTCCGCCCCTTCGGGCACTCGATCGTGCCCCATGGCTTGCTGACCCGGCACCGTCGGTGCGTTTAGCGTCCGTGGGTGAACCTTTGGACCTCTCTCGAACCCGCCTCCGCGACTGTGGACCCGGGTGACAGCACGACCGTGCGGCTGCGTCTGCGCAACACCGGTGACGTGGTGGACGAGTACCGCTTCGAGGTGGTGGGCTCACTCGCGCCCTGGGCCCTCGTGGAGCCGCAGTCCCTGCGGCTGTTCCCGGGGACGACGGGGGAGGTCGCGGTGACGTTCTCCCCGCCGCGCACACCGGACGCGGCGGCCGGTCCGCATCCTTACGCGGTGAAGGTCACGCCGACGGAGCATCCGCAGGCCACCACGGTTCCGGAGGGGAACCTCACCGTCACCCCGTTCACGGAGGTGCGGGCGGAGCTGGTACCGCCGACGGTGAAGGGCCGTTTCCGGGGGCGTCCCAGGCTGGCCGTGGACAACCTGGGCAACACCAGGCTGACGGCGTCGGTCCGCGGCAGCGACAGCGGTGATCAGCTGTCGTACGACATCCGTCCGAGCAATGTGCAGATCGAGCCGGGGCGCGCGGCGTTCCTGAAGGCGACGCTGAAGCCGCGGCAGATCAAGTGGTTCGGGTCCAAGGAGGACCGGCCGTACACCTTGGCGGTGCAGCGGTCGGGTACCGCACCGCTGGACGTGGCGGGCACCTACGTGCAGAGGAGTGTCCTGCCGCGCTGGCCGGCGGCCTTCATCAGCCTCCTCCTCGCACTGGCGATCGCGTTCGTGATGCTCTGGCTCACCCACAAGCCCCGGGTCGACTCCACCGCCACGGAAAAGCTCCAGGAGGCCGCCACCGCCACGTTGGCACCCCCCTCGCCGGCCCCGGAGGCGCCGAAGGCGACGCCCGCCGCGCCCGCCACGGCGCCCCCGGCCGCCGCCGCGACGCAGGAGGCGGGCGACGGCGGGGCGGGAGGCGGCGGTTCCGCCGAGAAGGAACCAGAGCCCCAGGAGCGGACCGCGGCGACCGCGGTCCGGCAGAAGGCCGCGGAGAAACCGGGCGAACCGCACATCTGCTACCGCGTCTACGTGAGGGACCGCGACTGGTCCGACGCGGTGTGCGACGGCGACACGGCGGGCACGGAGGGATCGGGGGAGCAGATCACCTCGGTCGACGTCGCGGTGTCCGGAATCAATGGCACGGCCGGCCGCGCGCAGGTCTACAACCCCGGGGGGAGCGGGACCGAGCAGTACTTCCCCGACGCCTGGTCGGAAGCCGTGGACGGCGCCGACAACTACCTCGGCAGCACCGAAAAGGACGCCCCCTACATGCGGGGGTTCACCATCCAGGTCGACCACGCCAAGAGCGCCGTCTGCCAGACCGCGTACATCCACGACGGCGACTGGCTTTCGATGGCGTGCGACAACCCCGGCGACGCGCTCGAACTCACCTACGTCGGCGCCCAGGAAAACAGCCTGTGGTTCGAAGCGATGAGACTCACGGTGTGATCCGCCGTTTGCCGCCCGCCTGCTCCGGGCCCGGTGGCGGGCAACCTGCTGCTCCGGGCCCGGGGGCGGGCAACCTGCCGCGCCCACACCCCCGGACGCCCCGGGCACGACACGCGCCCCGCGCCGTTACGGACCTGGCGCGGGGCGGGCCGGGGCGCCGCCCCTGGGGGCGGCGCCCGGTTACTGCTTCCCGCGGGCTCCGGCGGAGGCACCGGTCCCGGCGGCCTCGGCCTCCTCCGGGGACGGGGCCTCCTCGAAGTTCACCCGGCCCATGTGGCGGTTCATGGACTTCATCAAGGCCCACACGCCGAGGGCGAGCGCGGCGAAGACGAGGAAGCCGAGAACGCCGGGCGTCACCTTGTTCTTGTCGAGCTCGTCGGCGGCCAGCGGGACGAGATGCGTCAGTGCCTGGGTGGAGTACATATCAGGCATTGTCGCGGATGCCCGCGAAGAGATCGCTCTCGGGGAGGGAGGTATCGACGCCGGCCTTCACGAGCTCGTACTCCTCGGTCGGCCAGACCTCCTTCTGCACGTCCATCGGGACGCGGAACCAGCCGCCCTCGGGGTCGATCTGCGTGGCGTGCGCGATGAGCGCCCGGTCGCGCACCTCGAAGAAGTCCGCGCACGGGATGTGCGTGGTCAGGGTGCGTTCGGTGTGCTTCATCTCGTCCCAGCGCTTCAGCCAGTCGCCGTACGGGGACTCCAGGCCGCGCGCGAGGAGCGCCTCGTGCAGGGCGACCGTGCGGGGCTTGTTGAAGCCCTGGTTGTAGTAGAGCTTCTGCGGCTGCCAGACGGGACCGAACTCGTCCTCGGGGAAGCGCTCCTTGTCGCTCGCACCGTCGAACGCGATCATCGTGATCTTGTGGGTCATGATGTGGTCGGGGTGCGGGTAGCCGCCGTTCTCGTCGTACGTGGTGACGACCTGCGGGCGGAACGAGCGGATCTTGGCGACGAGGCGCCCCGCGGCGGTCTCCTCGTCCTCCAGCGCGAAGCAGCCCTCGGGGAGCGGGGGCAGCGGGTCGCCCTCGGGAAGGCCGGAGTCGACGAAGCCGAGCCATTCCTGCCGGACACCGAGGATCTCGCGGGCCTCCTCCATCTCCTTCCTGCGCACCTCGTGGATGTTCTCCTCGATGTACGCGTCTCCCTGGAGCCGGGGGTTGAGGATGGAACCACGTTCGCCGCCGGTGCAGGTGACGACCATGACGTCCACCCCCTCGGACACGTACTTGGCCATCGTGGCCGCGCCCTTGCTCGACTCGTCGTCGGGGTGGGCGTGGACGGCCATCAGGCGCAGCTGCTCGGTCAAGACTCGGTCCTCAGTTATTTGTCGCGATGGGCAACTCCTATAGTGACCGAACGGGAAGGTGGAAAATTCCTCGATTCCCTGCACAGGAGGAACGATCATGACCGCGGTGCGCGAGGCCACACCCGAGGGCCGGTACGGCAGTCGGAGCAAGGACGAGCGCGCGGACCGCAAGCTCCGGGTGATCGGCGCGGTACTGGGTGCGGCGCTGGTCGGCGTGATCGTCTGGATCGGTGTGGACTACGTCGGCGGCACGGTCATCAGCGCCGAGCTGATCAAGTCCAAGGTCGTCTCCGACGAGCGGGCCGAGGCCCATCTCGAAGTGCACAAGGACAAGGACGCCGGCGGCTTCTGCACGGTGCGCGCCCTGGACGCGGAGGGCGGCGAGGTCGCCCGCAAGGACTTCCGGTTCGACCAGCACGTGGGGCGCGTCGACGAGGTCGTGGCGCTGCGGACGACGTCCCGGGCCAGTGCGGTGGAGCTGCTGGGCTGCACGGGCGGCGGCTCGGCGGGCTGAGCAGCCGGCGTTCCGTTCGCCGCGGACCTCCCGTACTGTCCGCCACGCCTCCATCGGCACCGGGTAACCTTCTCCCCCTTTGCCCGGGAAATTGTTAGGCTCGTGGTTTCGCCCACCCGTGAGGGAACAAGCTCGGGGTAGGGCGATGCTTTGTATTCCCAGTACCGACGAGGAGCACCTGTGACCCAGACCAGCGAAAACGTCACCTGGCTCACGCAGGAGGCGTACAACCAGCTCAAGGCCGAGCTGGAGTACCTGTCTGGTCCCGCGCGCACGGAGATCTCCGTAAAGATCGCGGCGGCCCGTGAGGAGGGCGACCTCCGCGAGAACGGCGGGTACCACGCGGCCAAGGAGGAGCAGGGCAAGATGGAGCTCCGGGTGCGTCAGCTCACCCAGCTCCTGGAGCACGCGAAGGTCGGCGAGGCGCCGGCCGACGACGGTGTGGTCGAGCCCGGCATGGTCGTGACGATCGCCTTCGACGGCGACGAGGACGACACCGTGACCTTCCTCCTCGCCTCCCGCGAGTACGCGAGCACGGAGATCGAGACGTACTCGCCGCAGTCGCCGCTGGGCAGGGGCGTCAACGGCAAGCGCACGGGCGACGACGCCGAGTACGAGCTGCCCAACGGCAAGAAGGCCGCGGTGAAGATCCTCTCGGCCAAGCCGTACACCGGCTGAGCCTCCCGCGCCGCGACGCGACGCACGAAGCCCCGGCCGGCGGATTCCCGAGGAGTCCGCCGACCGGGGCTTTTCGCGCACCGGCGTCGCAGAGCGGGCGCGGTCAGGTCGCCGCCCGGCGGTACTTGCGGACCGAGAGGGTCCGGAACACCACGATGATCACGGCGGACCAGATCAGGGACGCCCACACGGGGTACTGCATCGGCCAGGCGTCGGAAGGCGATACGCCCGGGTTGCCGAACAGCTTGCGGCAGGCCTGGACGGTCGCGCTGAACGGGTTCCAGTCGGCGATCGGCTGGAGCCAGGACGCCATCTGGCTGGAGTCGACGAAGGCGTTCGAGATGAAGGTCACCGGGAAGAGCCAGATCAGCCCTCCCGAGGTGGCGGCCTCCGGGGTCCGGACGGAGAGGCCGATCAGCGCGCCGATCCAGGAGAAGGCGTAGCCGAGCAGCAGAAGCAGCCCGAACGCCCCGATGGCCTTGGGCACCCCGTTGTGGATGCGCCAGCCGACGAGGAGGGCGACGACGACCAGCACCAGCACGGTGAGGGTGGTCTGCACGAGGTCGGCGATGGTCCGCCCGGTGAGCACCGCGCCGCGGGCCATCGGCAGGGAGCGGAACCGGTCGATGAGGCCCTTGTGCATGTCGTCCGCGATGCCGGCTCCCGCGCCGGCCGTGGCGAAGGTGACGGTCTGGGCGAAGATGCCGGCCATCAGGAAGTTGCGGTAGACCTCCGGGGAGGTCGAGCCGCCGACGTTCATCGAGCCGCCGAAGACGTAGCTGAACAGCACCACGAACATGATGGGCTGGATAAGTCCGAAAAGTACCACTTCGGGGATACGGGTCATCCTGATCAGGTTGCGCTGGGCGATCACGAGGGAGTCGGTGACGGACTGGACGATGCCGCCGGAGGGGCGGGGGGCCAGGGTCGTGCGGGCCTCTTCCGGGCTGGTGGTCACCGTGTGTCCTCCTTCGCGTCCTTCGCGGGTCCCTGGGCGTCGCCGCCCTTCCCGTTCCCGTTCCCTTTCCTGTCGCCGTCGCCGTTCTCGCCCTCGGCCGCCGTCTCGGCCGCGTGGCCGGTGAGCGAGATGAAGACGTCGTCCAGGGTGGGGCGGCGCAGTCCGATGTCGTCGATCTCCACGTCCCGGCCGTCGAGGTCGCGGATGACCTCGGCGAGGAGTTTGGCGCCACCGGTGACCGGGACGGTGAGTTTGCGCATGTGCCGGACCACGGTGACCTCGCCCTCGCCGTACCGGGCGAGGGCCTCGCGGGCCGGTTCGATCTCTTCCGGGCGGTGCACGACGACCTCGACGCGTTCACCGCCGGTACGAGCCTTGAGCTGGTCGGACGTTCCGCGCGCGATGACCCTGCCGTGGTCGATGACGCAGATGTCGTGGGCGAGGTGGTCGGCCTCTTCGAGGTACTGCGTGGTCAGCAGCAGAGTCGTTCCGCCACGGACGAGTTCCTCGATGACCTCCCAGAGCTGCTGGCGGTTGCGGGGGTCGAGCCCGGTGGTCGGCTCGTCCATGAACATGACCGGGGGCCGGACCACGAGCGCCGCCGCGAGGTCGAGCCGCCGCCGCATGCCGCCCGAGTACGTCTTGGTGGTCCGGTCGGCCGCGTCGGCGAGGTGGAACCGCTCCAGCAGCTCCGTCGCCCGCGTCTTCGCGTCGCGGGCGCGCATCTGGTAGAGCCGGGCCACCATCTGGAGGTTCTCCCGGCCGGTCAGGTACTCGTCGACCGCGGCGAACTGCCCGGACAGCCCGATGGAGCGGCGTACCTCGTTGGGCTTGGTCAGTACGTCGATGCCCGCGACCTCCGCCCGGCCGCTGTCGGGCCGCAGCAGGGTGGTGAGGACGCGTACCGCGGTCGTCTTGCCGGCGCCGTTGGGGCCGAGGAGGCCCAGCACGGTTCCCTCGGGAACGTCGAAATCGACGCCGTCCAGCGCTCGTACGTCTCCGAAGGTCTTCACGAGCCCTTCGGCGTGGATCGCACCTGGCACAGGGGATACCCCCATCCGCTCTCGGACGGTCGGTTGTCGGACGGGACCGGTTGCCCGTTCGCGTGACTACTGTGCGAATCCTAGGCCGTATCGGACATTTCGCGTCGGACCAGCGGCGGTGTCCGGTGCGGTGCACCGCGAGGCGGAGGAACGCCCGTGTACGGGGCGCCGGGCTCACTCCACGATGAGGTGGCCCGCCCCCCTGAGGACGGCGGCGACCTCCTCGCAGTGTTCCGGGCCCTTGGTCTCCAGGTGCAGCTCGACCTCCGCCTCGGTGAGGCCGAGGCGCGGCTCGGTCCGTACGTGGCTGATGTCGAGCACGTTCGCGTCGGATCCGGACAGGGTGGCCAGCAGCGCGGCGAGCGCTCCGGGGCGGTCCACGATCCGTACCCGCAGGCTGAGATAGCGGCCGGCGGCGGCCAGTCCGTGACGGAGGATGCGCTGCATGAGCAGCGGGTCCACGTTTCCGCCGGAGAGCACGGCGACGACGGGGCCCCGGAAGGACTTCGGGTTGCTGAGCAGCGCGGCGACCGGGCTGGCACCCGCGGGTTCGACGACGAGCTTGGCCCGCTCCAGGCAGAGCAGCAGGGCGCTGGAGAGCTCGTCCTCGGTGACCGTACGGACCTCGTCCACCAGCTCGTGGATCAGGCGGAACGGTACGTCGCCGGGGCGCCCCACCTTGATGCCGTCGGCCATCGTCTGCGGCACCGTGTCCAGGGCGACGGGGTACCCGGCGGCCAGTGAGGGCGGGTACGCGGCGGCGCCGGCCGCCTGCACGCCGATGATCTTCACGTCGGGGCGGAGCGCCTTGACCGCGACGGCGATGCCGGCCGCCAGTCCGCCGCCACCGATGCCGACGACGATGGTGCGGACCTCGGGGCACTGTTCGAGGATCTCCAGGCCGACGGTGCCCTGGCCCGCGATGATGTCGGGGTGGTCGAAGGGGTGGATGAAGACCGCTCCGGCCCGCTCCGCGTATTCCTGGGCGGCGGCCAGGGTCTCGTCGACGACCTGGCCGTGCAGCCGGACCTCGGCGCCGTACTCGCGTGTCGCCGCCACCTTGGGGAGGGGGGCGCCCACCGGCATGAAGACGGTGGAGCGTACGCCGAGCAGCGAGGAGGCGAGCGCGACACCCTGCGCATGGTTTCCGGCACTCGCGGCGACGACTCCGCCCGCCCGTTCCTCCGGGGTGAGTCCGGCGATGCGCACGTACGCGCCGCGCAGCTTGAAGGAGCCGGTGCGCTGCAGGTTCTCACACTTGAACTGGACGGGGGCACCGACGAGCTCCGACAGGTGGCGGCTGCCCTCCATCGCGGTCGTCCTGGCCACTCCGGACAGTATTTTCTGGGCGCCCCGGACGTCGTCGAGGATCAGCGACGGAAAAGGGGCGGACGTACGGAAGCTCATGACCGCCAGTCTCGCAGCTCGCCGCTCCACCGCCCTCCGAGTGCTCCGGCTGGGCCGTCGTCCCTAAGCCCTTCCCGCTCTCGGGATGCGCGGGATTACATACCCTGGACACAGTCGGCCGCATCGCCGCGTACTGTGTCCCCCACCCATCCGACACCGCACGAAGAGAGCTATTGGCCATGCCCCCTCAGGACATGACGAATGCTGCGTCTCCTTCCGGGGACGACGTCTCCCCTCCACAGGGGCCCGACCCCGTCGTACTCGACACTCTCCAGCACCAGGTGGCGGTATTCGCCCGACGTGCGGAGCAGACCCGTCTCGGTGGCGTCGGCAAGGTCCGCAACTCGATGGACCGGGCCGCCTACCTGCTGCTCAACCGGCTGGACCGGGAAGGCCCGATGGGCGTGAAGGCGCTGGCCGCGGGGATGGGCATCGACTCCTCCACGGTGACCCGCCAGGTCGCCCCGCTCGTGGACACCGGGCTGGTCAAGCGGACCTCGCACCCTGAGGACGGCAGGGCCGTCGTGCTCCAGCTCTCACCGCGCGGCCAGGCCCGCCTGGACGAGGTACGCACCTCCCGCCGCGATCTGATGTCGCAGGTCACGGACGACTGGACCGAGGAGGAGCGGGAGACGTTCTGCGCGCTGCTGACCCGTTTCAACGGTGCGCTGGCGGTTCGGCAGGCTGCCCACCAGCAGCAGGGCGACTAGGCGGCGTCCGCGAACTACCCTGGAATGGCTGGCCCACCGTGAAGGACGAGGAGGCCGCCATGACCAGGAAAGTCGCCGACTGCCGGAAGTATCCGAGCGTGTCGGGCTGCTCGCTGACCATCTCCGGCGAGGAGGACGAGGTCGTCCGCGCGGCGACCGAGCACGCCGTCTCGGTCCACGACCACACGGACAGCCCCGAACTGCGGGAGCAGGTCAGGGCGTCCCTGGAGGACGAGAAGGTCGCGGTCTGAGATCCCGCCGGAAGGTTCCGCGGGCGCCCGCAGGTGTCTGTGGGTGTCGCGTCGGCGTCCGCGGACGTCCGGGGAGCGCGGTGCCGGGGAGCTGTCCCCGGCACCGGTCGTGACGGCGTTCGGGCCAACGCGCCTTCGCCGCGGGGAAGTCCGGCGGTGAAAGGTGCGCTGTCCGTCAGCCGAGCGCCTGGGTGAGGTCGGCCAGCAGGTCGTCGCCGTTCTCGATGCCGACGGAGAGCCGCACCAGGTCGGCGGGGACCTCCAGCGGGGAACCGGCGGCCGAGGCGTGCGTCATCCGTCCCGGGTGCTCCAGCAGCGACTCGACACCGCCGAGCGACTCACCGAGCGTGAACAGCTTCGCGCGGTCGCAGACCGCGACGGCCGCCTCCTCGCCGCCCTTCACGCGGAAGGAGACCATGCCGCCGAACGCCCGCATCTGCTTGGCCGCGACCTCGTGGCCCGGGTGGTCCGGCAGTCCGGGGTAGAGGACCTGGGTCACCTGGGGGTGGCGGGTGAGCAGTTCGGCGATCCGGCCGGCGTTCTCGGTGTGCCGGTCCATGCGCACGGCGAGGGTCTTGATGCCCCGCAGCACCAGCCAGGCGTCGAACGGACCGGCGACCGCGCCCATGGCGTTCTGGTGGAAAGCCAACTCCTCCGCGAGACCCGCGTCGTTGACGATCAGCGCACCGCCGACCACGTCGGAGTGGCCGCCCATGTACTTGGTGGTGGAGTGCACCACGATGTCCGCGCCCAGCGCCAACGGCTGCTGGAGGTAAGGGCTGGCGAAGGTGTTGTCCACGACCAGCCGGGCCCCGGCCTGACGCGCGACGCCCGCGACGGCCGCGATGTCGGTGATGCCGAGCAGCGGGTTGGACGGCGTCTCGACCCAGACCACCTTGGTGCGCGGGGTGATCGCGGCGCGCACCGCGGCCACGTCCGAGGTGTCGGCCACCGAGAACTCCACGCCCCAGCGCGAGGCGACCTTGGCGAACAGCCGGAAGGTGCCGCCGTAGGCGTCGTTCGGGATCACCACGTGGTCGCCGGGGGTGAGCAGGGTGCGGAGCAGGCAGTCCTCGGCGGCGAGCCCGGAGGCGAAGGCCAGTCCGCGACGGCCGCCCTCCAGTGCCGCCAGGTTCTCCTCCAGGGCGGTACGCGTCGGGTTGGCGCTGCGGCTGTATTCGTACCCGCCGCGCAGTCCGCCCACCCCGTCCTGCTTGTACGTGGACACCTGGTAGATGGGCGGAACGACGGCGCCGGTGAGCGGATCGGCGGTGTTTCCCGCGTGGATCGCGAGGGTCTCGAAGCTGTGCTGGTCGGTCATGAGGCCCGAGCGTAGTTCGTCACGAGGGCCCGCACCGGACGCTCGGCCGTACGGGGACAATGGGTCCATGGAGATTCTGTGGTTGCTGATCGCGCTCTGCATGGTCGTGGCGGTGCTCGGCCCGTTCCTGCGCCGCCGCCGGGGAGGCGGCATTCAGCTGGTGTCCCCCGGTTCGCCGGACGCCGCCGACCCGGAGACGTACGGCTTCGTCCGGCAGGAGCTGCTGGACGTGCGACTGCCCGGCCCCGACCAGGACTTGGTCGACGTGCTCCACGTGGTGCAGGCCACCCAGGAGTGGCGTGCGGCGGCCCAACTGCTGGCCGGTACGCCCGTGAAGGGCGAGATCCGGTGGCAGCGCGTACAGGCGTTCGCGGGGGCGGCCTCGCTCGAACTCGCCGCGCGCCCGGGCGTGGGCGGTGCCTGGCTGCGCTCGTGGCGGGCCGAGGCGCCCGAGGACCCGGGTGCGGCGGCGGTGCACGCGGAGTTCCTGGTGCAGCAGGCGTGGCGGTCCTCGGCCGTGGGCAGCGAGGACTTCCGGGTCCTGCTGGACGAGGCGCGCACGGTGGCCGGTGAGGCGTCGGCGCTCGCTCCCGGCGACCCCGTCCCGTACATCACGCGGCTGACGGTGGCACGCGGACTGGGGTACACCCCCGAGGAGTTCGACCAGCTGTACGCGGAGGTCGTCGACCGCGCCCCGGCGCACTTCGGCGCACATCTGGCGGCGCTGCACTTCTGGTCCTCGAAGTGGCACGGCTCGCGCGAGCTGGCCGACCGGTTCGCGACCGCCGCCGCCGCGCGCGCCCCGCAGGGCTCGCTGCTCGCCGGGCTGCCGCTGTTCTCCCTCTACGACAATCTGCCCGAGGTCAACCTGACGCCGAACTTCTACCGGAGCGCCTCGGTGACGAAGGCCGTCGAAGGCGCGATGTACGCGGTCCACTCGGCGCGGCAGGACGATCCGATGCTCGCTCATGTCCGGCATCTGCTGGTGCTGTTCCTGGTCCGGATGGAGCGCTGGTCCGAGGCGATGCACCAGTTCGTCCACATCGACGGGTACGTCGGGGCGCTGCCCTGGACCGAGGACTCCGACCCGGCCGCCGAGTACGCGATCTACCGCGCCCTCGCGGTGGCCGGCTACGAGGCGAACGGCGGCAGCCCGGCGCGACTGCTCGGGTAGACGGTGTCCGGCCGTGACCGGCCATGCACGGTGCGGACCGGCACCGACCCGGCGCTGACCTGCCCGCTGACCCGCCGCTGTCCGGCACTGACGCGGCGCTGACCCGGCGCTGACGCGGCGCTGACCGGCCATCCTGGGCGCGCCCTCCGTCCGCCCCGCACGCCCACGCCTCTCCCGGCCCGCGGACGGCCGGTACCGCCTCCCGCGAGGAATGCGGGGCGGTACGGAGATGTTGTCCCGATACCGCCCCGTAGAAGGAGGACCGATCATGTTGTTCGGCCGTACACCCGTGCTCCCCTCCCCCGAGCAGGCCCTGAAGGGCAGCCCGACCCCGACGTTCACGGTGCCCGACCGTCACATCGTGCTCGGCAACCCGCTGCAGGGCCCGTACCCGGAGGGCCTGGAGGTCGCCGACTTCGCGCTGGGCTGTTTCTGGGGAGCCGAGCGCAAGTTCTGGCAGACGGAGGGCGTCTGGACGACGCTCGTCGGCTACCAGGGCGGCTACACCGAGAACCCGACGTACGAGGAGACCTGCTCCGGCCAGACCGGTCACACGGAGGCCGTCCGTGTCGTCTTCGACCCCGAGGTCGTCCCGTACACGGAGCTGCTGAAGCTGTTCTGGGAGTCGCACAACCCGACCCAGGGCTTCCGCCAGGGCAACGACGTCGGTACGCAGTACCGCTCGGCGCTCTACACCCACTCGCCCGAGCAGGCCGAGGCCGCCGCCGCGTCCCGCGAGGCGTACCAGAAGGTCCTGACGGGCTCCGGATACGGGCAGATCACCACGGAGATCCTGCCCGCCGAGGGCCGTACCTTCTACCCGGCCGAGGGCTACCACCAGCAGTACCTGGAGAAGAACCCGGGCGGCTACTGCGGCATCGGCGGCACGGGCGTCTCCTGCCCGATCGGCGTGGCCCGCGCCCAGGGCTGATCCGCGCCGTGCCGGGCCCACGGGGCCGGCGGCACGCTCCGGACGCCGGAGAGGGGCGTCCACCCGGTGGCATCCACCGGGAGGGCGCCCCTCTCCGGCGTCCTACGCGTGTGGCGAAACGGGTCAGTGCCGCTTCAGGCTCCGGCTGAGGCATCGGTCCAGGCGCCGGGCTCAGGCATCGGTCCAGGCGCCGGCTCAGGCATCGGTCCAGGCGCCGGGCTCAGGCATCGGTCCAGGCGCCGGGCTCAGGCATCGGTCCAGGCGCCGGGCTCAGGTGTTGTCGGTGAGCGCCGCCAGGCCGGCCACGAGGCCGATGAAGGCCAGCGCCGCGAGCAGGCAGACCAGCAGCACCAGCCAGCCCGTCAGGATGGCCGCCAACGCGACCCCGCGCCCGCTGCCGCCCAGGCGCTTGCCCCGGAAGCGGCCCACGTGGCCGACGGGGATGGCGATCAGGGCGCAGAGGGCCGCGAGAGCGACGAAGATGCCCGGGTTGATCAGCGCGATGCCGGTGGCGAAGTTGCCGAGGGCGCCGATCGCGCCCAGCGCGAAGACGCCGCTGACCTGAGCCGCCCGGTTCCTGGGCAGGGAATCCCCGCCCTGGGCGGGTACGCCCTGGCCCTGGGCCGGTAGGTGGCCCTGGCTCTGCTGCCCGTCCGCCGCCGTCGGTGTGCCGTCCGCGTCGCTCATGCGCCGTCCCCCGTGAATTCCGTGCCCGCTCGGCACGAATCCTACGGCGCCGTCGGAGCCTCCCCCGAGGGGACCGACGGACCGTCAGGCGGCCAGCCGGACCTGGTTCCTGGGCAGCGCACCGCCCGGTGTACGCCCCTGCGCGCGGGTCGCGGCGGCGAGCGCGACGCGACGGCGGTCCAGCTCGGCGGCGGCCCGGCCGAGTACGTCGGCGAGGCCGATCCCCAGGGAGTGCGCGGCGGCGGCGAGGACCTCGGAGGATGCCTCCTTGCGGCCCCTCTCCAGCTCGGAGAGGTACGCGAAGGAGATCCGCGCCGCGTCCGCGACATCCTTCAGCGTCCGGTCCTGGGCGAGGCGTTCCTGGCGCAGCACCTCGCCGACGAGGTCGCGCAGCAGGGGCTCCCGGGGCGCCTCGGGTACGGGCGGAGGGATCGCGGGGACCGGCCGCAGGGGTATCACCCGGGCGTCGCGGGTGAGGCCGCGCGCGGCCACGCGCGCCTGCCTGCTCGCGTACGGGGTGGCGTCGTAAGAGGCGATGTCGCGCGGGCCGGTGTCGCGCGGGGTGGCGTCCGGGGTGGCGTCGTACGGGGTGGCGTCGTACGGGCTGGTGTCCCTCGCTCGGGTCGTCATCGCTCCAGCGTAGGAGGGGAGCCGCGCCCGTGGGGTGTACGGCCCTGCGCCCTCGGCGGATCTGCTGATGGAGAAACGGCGCAACCCAGGGGCGGCGGCGGCAAGGCCCCGGAACGCCACGGGGGCCGGTCCCCCGCACGTACGCGCGTGGTTCCGGCCCCCGTACGGGAACGGTCGGCCGTCAGATGAGGCCCTGGGCCAGCATCGCCTCGGCGACCAGCTCGAAGCCGGCGATGTTGGCGCCGACCACGTAGTTGCCCGGGCTGCCGTAGCGCTCGGCGGTGGTGTGGCAGGAGTCGTGGATGTGCCGCATGATCTCCTCCAGCCGCGCCTCGGTGTGGGCGAAGGTCCACGAGTCGCGGGAGGCGTTCTGCTGCATTTCCAGCGCGCTGGTGGCCACGCCGCCGGCGTTCGCCGCCTTGCCGGGGGCGAAGGCGACGCCCGCCTCCTGGAAGACGCGCACGGCCTCGGGGGTGGTGGGCATGTTGGCGCCCTCGGCGACCGCCTTCACGCCGTTGCGCACGAGCGCGTGGGCGTCCTCCTCGTGCAGCTCGTTCTGCGTGGCGCAGGGCAGCGCGACGTCGACCGGCACGGACCACGGACCGGTGCCCGGCACGAACGTGGCGGAGGCGCCGCGACGCTCGGCGTAGTCGGCGACCCGGCCCCGGTTCTGCTCCTTGATCTCCTTGAGCAGGTCGAGGTCGATGCCCTTCTCGTCCACGACGTAGCCGCTGGAGTCGGAGCAGGTGACGACGGTGGCGCCGAGCTGCTGGGCCTTCTCGATGGCGTAGATGGCGACGTTGCCGGAGCCGGAGACGGCGATGCGCTGGCCCTCCAGCGACTCGCCGCGGACGCGCAGCATCTCGGAGGTGAACATGACGCAGCCGTAGCCGGTGGCCTCGGTACGCGCCTGGGCACCGCCCCAGCCGAGGCCCTTGCCGGTGAGGACACCGGACTCGTAGCGGTTGGTGATCCGCTTGTACTGGCCGAAGAGGTAGCCGATCTCGCGGCCGCCGACGCCGATGTCACCGGCGGGGACGTCGGTGTACTCGCCCAGGTGGCGGTGGAGTTCGGTCATGAAGGACTGGCAGAAGCGCATGATCTCGGCGTCCGAACGGCCCTTGGGGTCGAAGTCGGAGCCGCCCTTGCCGCCGCCGATCGGCATGCCGGTGAGGGCGTTCTTGAAGATCTGCTCGAAGCCGAGGAACTTGACGATGCCGAGGTTGACCGAGGGGTGGAAGCGCAGTCCGCCCTTGTACGGGCCGAGCGAGCTGGAGAACTCGACGCGGAAGCCGCGGTTGACGTGGATGTCGCCGTTGTCGTCCGACCACGGCACGCGGAAGATGAGCTGACGCTCGGGCTCGCACAGCCGCTCGATGATCCGGGCGTCGACGAACTCGGGGCGCGCGGCGAGCACCGGGCCGAGGGTCTCCAGGACCTCCCGGACGGCCTGGTGGAACTCCGTCTCACCCTGGTTGCGCCGGAGCACCTCCGCGTAGAGCGGCTCGATGACGCGGCTCTCGGCCGTGGGCATGAGAGCGGATCGAGAAGATACCGACATCTGATCAAGACCTTCCTTGGAGCAGTGGCAGATACGTGCGCGCCCGTCCCGAGAGCGCGCCCGGCCCTCGTCGCCCCCCGTGCGTGTGCGGGTAGCGCGCGGGACGGACAGAAGCCGGTGTATGGCTCAATTGTCCTCTCGGAAGGGATGCGCTCTCCGGATCATCCACATAGTGACCATCGCACCGCGGTCATGGCGGACGGACCGGGCCGCCGAACAGCCGTACGGTTCCGAAGGATCACGGACTTCCCGCCGCCCACCGGACCACCTTCGGACGTGACGTGAAACACACACGGATCGACCCTCGCGTCTGCCATGCCTCCAGGTCGCTCGCGGCCTTCTTGTTCCTCCACCGGTGTGCGGAGGGCGGGTTCGCGACGTACCCGGGTACGCGAACGCGCCGGCCGCCCGGGGGCGGTCGGCGCGTTCCGTGCGCGGGCGGATCGGGTCAGGCGGAGGCGTTCTCCGTGATGGTGACCTTGCCCTTGCGGATGGTCGCGAGGCGTGGGGCCTTGCGAGCGAGGGAGCTGTCGTGGGTGACCATGACGAAGGTCAGACCCAGCTCCTTCCAGAGCCCTTCGAGCAGCGTCATGATCTCGTCGCGCATGGACTCGTCGAGGTTCCCGGTGGGCTCGTCGGCGAGGAGCACCTTGGGCTTCTTGACGAGCGCGCGGGCGATGGCGACGCGCTGCTGCTGCCCGCCGGACATCTCGCTCGGCAGGTGGGTGGGGCGGTCGCCGAGGCCGACCGACTCCAGCGCCTCGATGGCACGCTCGCGGCGGACCTTCGCGCCGATGCCGAGCGGGACCAGGGCGGTCTCGACGTTCTCGGCGGCGGTGAGCGTCGGGATCAGGTTGAAGCTCTGGAAGACGAAGCCGATGGACTCGGCCCGGACCTTGGTGAGCTTGGCCTCGGAGAGCTTGGCGAGGTCGACGCCGTCGAGCTCGATGGTGCCCTCGGTGGGCCGGTCGAGACCGCCGAGCATCTGGAGGAGGGTGGACTTGCCACCGCCGGTGGGGCCCTGGATGACGAGCCGGCCACCGTCCTCGATGGTCAGGTCGACACCGGCGAGCGCGTCGACCTTGGTCTTTCCCCGCATGTAGCGCTTGGTGACGCCTCTGAGCTGATACACGTGTGGACTCCTGCTGTACGTACGGAAGATGAGGTCGTGGAGCCGGTGACTACTCGACGCGGCGCAGGGCGTCGGCCGGGCGCAGCCGGGAGGCGCGCCAGCCGCCGAACGCGCCGGCGATGAGCCCGCCCGCCACGGCCAGTACGACAGCGATCACGATGGTGGAGACGGAGACCGGTGCGGTGAGCGCGATGTCCAGGGTCTTCGCGGCGGACTGACGGCCGGGGCCGCCCGCCCCGCCGCCGCCCATGCCGCCGAAGCCGCCACCGCCACCGCCGCCGCCACCGGAGCCGAGCTCCGCGGTGAGGGTGGGGCTGATCGCGGTGACGATGTACGCGCCGGCCAGGCCGACGGCGATGCCGAGGACACCGCCCATGAGGCCGTTGACGAGCGCCTCGCCGACGACCTGGCGGGTGACCCGGCCGCTCTTCCAGCCGAGGGCCTTCAGGGTGCCGAACTCGCGGACGCGGCGGCTGACCGCCGAGGAGGTGAGCAGGCCGGCCACCACGAAGGCGGCGATCAGGACGACGATGGAGAGCCACTTGCCGACGCTGGAGGCCAGGTCGGAGGCGGTGGAGAGGGAGCCGGAGACCGTGTCGGCCAGGTCGGCCGAGGTGGTGACGGTGGTACCCGAGATGTTCTTCTGGATGGTCGACTTGACGCTGTCGATCGCCGTGGAGTCCTTGGCCTTCACGTAGACCGTGGTGACCTTGGACTTCGAGTCCGAGAGCGTCTGGGCCTGCTGGAGCGGGATGTAGACGTTCGCGGCGGCGTCACCGCTGCTGGCGGTGGAGACACCGATGATCGTGAACTTGGTGCCGGAGATGGTGACGGTCTTGTCGACCGCGAGCGACTTCTCCTTGGCGTAAGAGGCGTCGACGATCGCGACCTTGCCGTTCGTCTCCGTGGTCTTGAAGGTACGGCCCTTGGTGATCTCGGAGGAGGTCAGCGGACCGAGGTCCTGGTGCGTGACGTCGGTGCCGTACACGGTGAAGGAGTTGACGTCGAAGGAGGCACCGCCGCCCTCGACACGGCCCTGCGGAGCGCCACTGCCGCCGCCCTGGCCGCCGGAGCCGCCCTGACCGCCGCCGCTGCCGGAGGACTGGTCCTGCTTGAACTCGCCGCGCTTGAACTGGCCGTCGACCTTCATGACGTTCAGGCTCAGGCCGCCGACCGCGTTCGCCACGCCGGTCTGCTTGCCGACCTTGGTGACCGTGGAGTCGGCCAGGGTCTGGAAGCCCTGGACCATGACGCGGTCGGTGGACTGCGTCGCGTCGTCGTCGCTGTCGTTGGCGTCGAAGTTGAACCTCGGGCGCTCCTGGGCGCCCGTGGAGCCCTGCGCCGCGGCGGCCTTGGTCACGGTCATGTCCGTGCCGAGGCCGTACAGCGATTCCAGGACCTTGTCCTGGGCCTTGCCCATCCCGGCGGTGACCGAGCTGACGACGATGACCAGCGCAATGCCGAGGGCGAGCCCCGAGGCGACGACCAGCGCCGCCTTTCTGCGACGGCGCAGCTCGCGCCGGAGGTAGGTGAAGAACATGCCGCGAACCTATGGACCGGGCGTGATGGTGAGTTAAGGCCCTCATGAGAGGAGGATGAGAACCTGCCGGGCCGGGAACTCCCGGGCACCGGGCGCAACCGTCCCAGAACGCCCGTTGTCGCCCCGAACGCCCGAGGGCGGTGGCACCGGGCGGTCCGTGTGCGGACCGGGGTGCCACCGCCCTCGTACGGGAACGGGGAGTGCCGGGGATCAGGCGGCCGAGTCGGCCGTCCACTCGGCCCAGCTCATGTTCCAGCCGTTGAGGCCGTTGTCCGGGGAGATCGTCTTGTCCGGGGAGTTCTTCACGATGACCACGTCGCCGATGAGCGAGTGGTTGTAGAACCACGCGGCGGGCTGGTCGGCGTCGCCGGCGCCCTTGACGTCCTGCAGGCCGACGCAGCCGTGGCTGGTGTTGGCCGAGCCGAAGATGCTGGGGTCGCCCCAGTAGTTGCCGTGGACGAAGGTGCCGGAGTTCGACAGGCGCATGGCGTGCGGGACGTCCTTGATGTCGTACTCGCCCTTGCCGTCGTCGTCGGTGAAGCCGACCGTGGCACCGTTCATGCGGGTCTCCTTGTACTTCTCGGAGATCACCATCTGGCCGTTGTACGTGGGGTTGTCGGGAGAACCGGAGGAGATCGGGATCGTCTTGATCGTCTTCCCGTCCTGGGTGACGGTCATCGTGTGCGCCTTCGCGTCCACGGTGGAGACCTGGTTGCGGCCCACCTTGAAGGTGACCGTCTTCTGCTGCACGCCGTAGACGCCGTCCGCGCCCTCGACACCGTCCAGCGCGAGCTTCAGCGTGACGGTGGAGCCGCCCGTCCAGTAGTCCTCGGGGCGCAGGTCGAGGCGCTGCGAGTTGAACCAGTGGCCGACGACTTCCTGGCCGCTGCTCGACGTGACGGTGATGCCGGCCTGCACGGCCGCCTTGTCGGTGATCGCCTTGTTGAAGTTGATCGAGACCGGCATGCCGACGCCGACGGTGGAACCGTCCTCGGGGGTGAAGTTCCCGATGAAGCTGTTGTCGGGCGAGACGGTGGTGAAGGAGCCGTTCTCGTGCGCCTCGCGGCCGTCCGAGTCCTTCGCCGTGGCGTTGATCTTGTATGTGGTGGAGCGCTCCAGCTGGGCGTCCGGCTTCCAGCTCTTGCCGTCCGCGGCGATCGTGCCCTCGACGGTGTCGCCGGCCGCGGTCCTCATGGCGACGGTGGTCAGCGTGCCCTTGACGACGGTCACCTTGGCGGCGTTGTTGATGCTGGCGTTGGTGGAACCGGTCTTGGGCTCGATCGATATCTGGGCCTCGGACACGTCCTGGGCCGCGGCCTTGTCGACCTGTGCCTGGGACTTCTGGGAAGTGCCGGCGGAGGGACTGGAATCGTCGCCGCCGCTGCACGCCGAGAGCACCAGCACGCCGCCGAGCAGTGCGGACGCGGCCATCAGGCCCTTGCGCCGCTTGCTGTCCGTGATCACACGCTTCTCCATCGTTGCCAATTCCCCAAAATCCCCGTAACGGCGCCGCCAGACGCGAATCCCCGTCAATGTTCCAGAACCCCGGTCGGTGGCGATCCGTTCCACATCCGTACGGGATGTGGGGAACACCACTGACCGACGCATTCCCGGCGGCCTTTGGTTCCCGCCTCGGCGGAGGCGGTCCGGCGCGGTTCCGCTCCGGGCCGCCGTGCGGCCCGGAAACGGCGTCCTCACAGGTCGGAACGGTCGCCGCGGACGGCAGTCCGCGCGGTCGCCCCTTCCATTCTCCCCGTACGTCCCGCGGACCGGCTCCCGGGCTACTTCCGCCCGGCGGCCGTGCCGCCCTCGCCGGCCTCGTCGTCGTCGGCCTCGTCGTCGTCGTCGGCCTCGTCGTACTCGTACGCCTCCACGTCGTACTCGTCGTCGTCGTCGTACGGATCGTGCTCGACGGCCTCGCTGCTCCACGACGCCTGCGCGAGCTCGATCCCCGGCACCGCGCCGACCAGGTCGAACGGGTCGATCAGTGAAGCGAGTGCCTCTGCGGCGTCTGCCCGGACAAGTGCCTCGGCATGCCTGCGTTCCTGTTCCGTCCCGTGGTCGTCGGGGTCGGGGAGGGCGTCCTCGTACTCGGCGGCGACCGCCTCCAGGGCGGTGCCGGTCAGGGCTTCCAGGTCCGTGATCTCCACCACCAGTTCCACCTGGAGACGGATGAAGGAGGGCTGCGCGGCGCCCTCGTCCACCGCGTCCCCGGTGTCCCGTGCCAAGCCGCGCGCCGTGTTCGCCGAAGTGCTTTCCGAAGTGCTCATAGGCCGGAGCGTAGGGCTCCGCATCCCGCGTGCTCCCGCGACCCCTGCGGGCGCGGCGCGTCGGGTGGCTACGGCGGGGCGGTGCGTGCGCGGGAGGGGGCCGGACGCGCCGGGGCCGCGCGGGGCTCCTGGATGAAGGTCGTACCATCGGCCCACGGGGGTCAACTCAAGGTCGTCGTCAGGGGATCGAATCTGTGACCATCACTCGTCGCACACTGCTGACCGTCTCCGCCGCGGGCATCGTGCTCGGCGCACTCTGCTTCGTACCGTCGGCGAAGCACACGGACGACACGTCCTCGCACACCGCGTCGGCGAGAACCGCCACCGTCCCGGTGCAGCGGGAGGGCGAGTCGTACGGCTCGTCGAGCCGGTCGTTCGCCCAGGCGGGCGACGGTTCCAGCGTGGGGACCACGCCGTACCTGATCGGCGGCACGGTCCTGCTGGGCCTGGGCGCGGGGTACGTGGCCCGCTCGGACCGCCGGGCGTCCTCGGCCGCCTGACACTCCGTCGGCCGTTCGTCCGACAGCCCGTCGCCCGCCCGCCCGCCAATTCCACGGGCGGGCGGGCGGCCGGCCCGCGTCAGTCCAGCGGGCCGGTGACCGCCTCCACGGCCCGGACCAGCCCGCCGCCACGGACGAACGCGTCCGCGGCGGCCAGGTCGGGGGCGAGGAAACGGTCCGGCCCCGGCCCCTCGGCGCCCGCCTCGCGCAGCGCCTCGACGGCGGCACGGGAGGCGGGGGCCGGGAACAGCCCTCCGGCGGCGCGCAGTTCGACCCCGCGCGCCGCCGCGTACAGCTCGACCGCGACGATCCGGGTGAGGTTGTCCACGGCGGTACGGAGCTTCCGCGCGGCCGACCAGCCCATCGAGACGTGGTCCTCCTGCATGGCGGAGGAGGGGATCGAGTCGGCGGACGCGGGCACGGCCAGCCGCTTCATCTCGCTGACCAGGGCGGCCTGGGTGTACTGAGCGATCATCAGACCGGAGTCCACCCCGGCGTCGTCGGCGAGGAACGGCGGCAGCCCGTGCGAGCGGTTCTTGTCGAGCAGCCGGTCGGTACGGCGTTCACAGATGGAGCCCAGGTCGGCGGCGACGATCGCCAGGAAGTCGAGGACGTACGCGACCGGGGCGCCGTGGAAGTTGCCGTTGGACTCCACCCGCCCGTCCGGCAGCACCACCGGGTTGTCGACGGCCGAGGCGAGCTCCCGGTCGGCGACCGTCGCGGCGTAGGCCAGGGTGTCCCGGCCCGCGCCGTTGACCTGGGGCGCGCAGCGTACGGAGTAGGCGTCCTGGACCCGGGGAGCGTCGTCCTGGTGGTGGCCGGTGAGACCGGAACCCTCCAGCACCCGCAGCATGTTGGCGGCGCTGACGCCCTGCCCGGGGTGCGGGCGGATGGCGTGCAGTTCGGGGGCGAGGACCTTCTCGGTGCCGAGCAGCGCCTCCAGGGAGAGCGCGGCGGTGATGTCGGCGCCGGTGTAGAGGGCGCGCAGGTCGGCGAGGGCCATCACCAGCATGCCGAGCATGCCGTCCGTGCCGTTGAGGAGGGCGAGGCCCTCCTTCTCGCGCAGTTCGACCGGGGTGATGCCGTGCTCGGCGAGGAGTTCGGCGGCGGGGCGCACGGTGCCGTCGGGGCCCTCCGCCTCCCCTTCTCCCATCAGCGCGAGCGCGCAGTGCGAGAGCGGGGCGAGGTCGCCGGAGCAGCCGAGCGAGCCGAACTCGTGGACGACCGGGGTGATTCCGGCGTTGAGGAGGTCGGCCATGGTCTGCGCGACCTCGGGGCGTACGCCGGTGTGGCCGGAGGCGACCGTCTTGAGCCGGAGGAACATCAGCGCGCGCACCACCTCCCGCTCCACGTGCGGGCCCATGCCCGCCGCGTGCGAGCGGACGATGTTGCGCTGGAGGCGTCCGCGCAGTTCGGGGCTGATGTGGCGGGTGGCGAGGGCGCCGAAGCCGGTGGAGACGCCGTAGACGGGCTCGGGCCGGGCGGCGAGCGCGTCGACGGTCCTGCGGGCTGCGGCGAGGGCGTCCAAGGCCTCGGGGGACAGGACCACGCGCGCGCCCTCGCGGGCCACGGCCAGGACGTCCTCGGCGGTGGTGCCGGAGGTCCCCACCACGACTGTGTGCATATCCATATTCAGAACCCTACGTACTGAAACTGGCCATGTCACCAGTGGTCGCCGGGTTGACCCCTTACCAAGCCCTTCACCGTTGCCGCTCCGGGCCCGGCCAACCCCTCGCCCGTGCCGCCGGGTGTCCCGCGCCCCGGCATCCTCAGGGCCGGTTTCCCCGGAGCCTGCGGCGGTCGTGGGCCGGGGTCGGCGGCGAGTCGGCCAGCCGCATCACCTCACCGTCCCGTCCGGCCACCACCGGGCCCACCGCGCGGTCCGCCTTCGCGCGGTACTGGGCGGCGTCCGCGAGCCGGAAGAGCCGCCGGGCCGAGCGGACCTGCCCGATCGGGTCGCCGGTGGAGGCGACCCCGCAGGCCACCCCGTCCCCCAGCTCCAGCGCGGCGGCACGCTCGCACAGCTCGGTCGCGACCCGGACCACCTCGTCCGCCCCGGGGCCCACCGTGATCAGGCAGAACTCGTCGCCGCCGAGCCGGGCGGCGAGGGCGCCCGGCAGTATGGCCCCGCACAGCGAGAGCACCGAGCCGAAACGTTCCAGCAGGCGGTCGCCGACGGCATGGCCATGGGTGTCGTTGACCGCCTTGAGCCCGTTCAGGTCGCAGACCACGAGGCTGACCACGGCGTCCTCGGCCCGGTGCAGTTCCACCGCCTCGTCCAGCCGGATGTCCACGGCCCTGCGGTTGGCGAGGCCGGTCAGCGGGTCGGTGAAGGCGAGCTTGCGCACCTCCTCCAGCCGCTCGGTCTGCGCGATGCCCGCCGCGACCACGGCGGCGAGCACCGTCGCGAAGTCGGCGTCGTCCCGGTCGAAGACGGGCACCCCGGCCGGGCGGGCCACGTACAGCTCGCCCCAGGCCCGGCCGTGCAGCACGATCGGCGCGACCACGCAGCAGCCCCGGCCACGCCGCTGGAGCGCGGCGACCCGCTGGTGGCAGAAGGGCCGGGCGCCGCGGGCCGGCGCGCCGGTGGCCGGGTGCCCCTCCGCGGTCTCCACCCAGGCGTCGGGTTCCCCGCCGCCCGCCCAGCGCTCGTGCAGGAACTCGGTGATCTCCGGGAACCGGTGGACGGGGTAGGCCTCGTCCTCGGGGAACTCCTCCTCGCCCTCGGCGCGCTCCCCGGCGTTCACCAGGACCTTGAGCCTGCCCAGGTCGCGTTCCCACACGGAGAGCGCGGCGAAGGAACCGCCCAGCGCCTCGCAGGCGCCCAGCGCCGCGGCCCGCCACGACTCCTTCGCGGTGTAGGCCGCCGCCATCGTCTGCGCCAGCGAGACCACCGCCCGCAGTCGCACATCGTCACCACCCATCTCACCAGCTTATGTACGTATGGGCCGGTGTGATCGCTCGACGATCCGGTGCGGGGCGACAGCGCGCCGGGCTCCCCCGGCTCCGCCGTCACTCGGTGTCACCCCAGGCCGGGCCACCGCGGCTTCCGCTTCTCGTTGAACGCGGCCACGCCCTCCGCCCGGTCGCCGGAGAAGGCCACCGACCGCCAGGCCGCGTCCTCCACCTCCAGCCCCGTCCGCAGGTCCAGCCCGTGGCCGAGCCGCAGGGCGCGCTTCGCCGCCCGCAGCCCGACCGGGGAGTTGGCGGCCATCCGGCCGGCCAGCGCCAGCGCCGCGTCCCGGTCCGTACCCTCCGCCACCAGCTCGTCCACCAGCCCCAGGGCCAGGGCCTCGGCCGCCTCCACCCGGCGCGCGGTGAAGATCAGCTCGGCCGCCCGCGACGCGCCGACCCGCCGGGGCAGCAGCTGGGTGCCGCCGCCGCCCGGGATCACCCCGACCGACACCTCGGGCAGTCCCACCACGGCGGTGCGGTCGGCCACGATCACGTCGCAGGAGAGCGCCAGCTCGAAGCCGCCGCCGAGCGCGTAACCGTGCACGGCGGCCACGGCCGGCATCGGCAGCTCCAGCACCCCGGTGTACGCGGCGCGCGAGAGGGGCCGCTGCCCGCCCAGCTCGGCGTCGCTGAGGGAGTTGCGCTCCTTGAGGTCCGCGCCCACGCAGAAGGCGCTCGGGCTGCTGGAGGAAACGACGGTGACGCGTACGTCCGGGTCGGCGCCGAGCGCCTCGCAGGCGGCGGCGACGGACCGGGCCATCTGGGAGGAGACCGCGTTCATGGCTTTCGGGCGGTCGAGCACCAGCTCCGCGACGTGCGCGGGCTCCGTGTGACGCCGTACGACGACGAACTCCCCGAACCGCTGCTCGGACGTGACACTCATGGGTTCCATCCCTCCGGTGGTGGCGTTCCGGGGGAGCTTAGGGCGTGCCAGGGGCTGCCGGGGCGAACCGGAACGGCCTCAGCGACCGCCCCCGCGCGGGGCGCGCCGGGTCAGCATCCACGGTTCGACCACGCCGAGTCCGCGCACCGGCCGCTGCCACATCGGCTGGAGCTGGAAGCGGTAGGCGGGCAGCGGCGGCTCGTCGGCGGGCGTGCGGCCCTCCTTCTCGGCGATCCGCGCCCGCTCGGCCGCGGCGGCGGCCTCCTCGGCGGCCCGGGCCTCGGACTCGGGCGAGTCGCCGGTGCGGATCAGCTCTTCGGCGAACGCCCCGTCCACCAGGACGGCGTCCTTCGAGGCTATCGAGGTGAGCCGGCTGGCCAGGTTCACCGTGGTGCCGAAGACATCGCCCATCCGGGTGGTGACGGTGCCGAAGGCGATGCCCACGCGCAGGGCGGGCATCGTGGCGTCGGCGGACATCGCCTCGATGAGCCGGAGCGCGATCTCGGCGGCCGTACCGGCGTCGTCGGCGGCGAACAGCACCTCGTCGCCGAGGGTCTTCACCAGCCGGCCGCCGTGCGCGGCCACCAGGTCGGCTGCGGTCGTCTCGAACGCCTCGACCAGCTCGCCGAGCTCCTCCTCCTCCAGCCGCCGGGTGAGCCGGGTGAACCCGACCAGGTCGGCGAAGCCCACCGCGAGCCGCCGGTCGACCATCTCCTCGTCGTCCTGCGCCTGGACGACCCGCCCGGTGGAGGCGGCCAGCTGGCGGCGCCACACGTAGACGAGGAACTCCTGGAGCTCCGGGAGCAGCAGTTCGACCAGGGGGTAGGTGACCTCGGTGCGGGTCATTCCGGGCTCGGGGGGCTCGGTGAGGCCCTCCAGGAAGGAGTCGATCTGCCATTCGGCGAGGCGGGCGGTGGTCTGGCCGGTGGAGCGGGCCACCTGGATGGCCATCGGCTCGCTGAGCAGTCCTGCCTCGACCAGACCGGCGAGGCGGCGCAGCGCCAGAACGTCGGCTTCGGTGAGCGCCTTGGCCTGGCCGATGTCGGCGAAGCCCATGGCCCGCCAGAAGCGCGAGGCCAGGTCCATGGAGACGCCGGCGGTGCGGGCGGCCTGGAAGGGGGTGTACTGGCGGTCGGCGCCGAGGATCAGCTGTTCCAGCCGGATCGCCAGCGGATCGTCGGTCGGTTCGGCCGTGTGGTCGACCTCGTGATGGGGCGTGGCATGGACCGAGGGGTCCGACGGGGGCCTCGCGCCCGCGTCCGAACCCGTGTCGCCGACGGTCACCAGCCGCCTCCTGCCCGTTCCCTGCGCACTGCCCTGCCGATCTGTCGCTGGATCGCCTCAACGATACGGCAGGTGTGCCCTGGCTCACGTCCTCGATGGCCCGGTACGGGTGCGTCGGACGTGACAACTCACGCTTTCGCACTCCGGCGTGCGCCGCGTTCACCCGTCGGAGTGGCGCGCGTTCACTCTCCGTACGCCTCTCCTCGCACTCCCGGACGATGACAGAACATTCACACGAATCGGTCTCCCGGGCGCCCGCCCCCGTCAGACGAGCCCGCCCGCCGCGCCGCGCAGATGCACGATGTCGCCCGCCGAGACCGGCTGCTGGAGGCCGTCGCCGGTGGAGAGGATCAGCCGGCCGTCGCCGTCGACCGCGACGGCCTGCCCGACCACCGAGCGGTCGCCCGGCAGCTCGGCCCGCACGGTCCGGTCCAGCGTGGCGCAGCCGGCCGCGTACGCCGCCTGGAGGCCGCTGCCCGCCGCGTCGCCGCCCGCCGCCCGCCACTCGCCGTACCACTGCTCCAGCGAGCGGAGCACGCCCCGCAGCAGAGTCTCGCGGTCGAGCGAGACGGCTCCGGCGAGGGCGAGGGAGCCGGCGGTGGGGGCGGGGAGTTCGTCGGCGCGGAGCGAGACGTTGATGCCGAGGCCGACGACGACGCCGTCCCCGGCGCGTTCGGCGAGGATGCCGCCGGTCTTGCGCTCGGCGCCGTCCACGGTCACCAGCAGGTCGTTGGGCCACTTCAGCGCCATGTCCACCCCGGCCGCGCGGGCCAGCCCGGTCGCGGCGGCGACCCCGGTGAGCAGCGGCAGCCAGCCCCAGCGCTCCACGGGTACCTCGGTGGGCGCGAGGTACACGGAGAGGAAGAGCCCGGAGCGCGGCGGGGCGGTCCAGACCCGGTCGAGCCGGCCGCGTCCGGCGTTCTGCACCTCGGCGACGAGCACCGCCCCCTCGGCGAG